>JAGWAZ010000112.1 GCA_021296135.1 Chlorobiota bacterium
TTGGAGTCATGGAAATCATACTGGATGATACTTAGATCATCTGTGTTGATCAATCTTTTATCTGCGTTCATCTGTGTTTCAGAATTGTGAGAGGAACCGCACATCATTCTCATAAAACAATCGGATATCATCAAGTCCTATAGCCAGCATCTGTGTTCGTTCGATACCCATTCCGAAGGCGTAGCCGCTATACACCTCAGGGTCGATATCACAATTTCTAAGCACGTTTGGATGAACCATGCCACAGCCCAGGATTTCAAGCCATCCTGAGTATTTGCAGACCCGACAGCCTTTCCCGTCACAAAGGAAACAGGTTATATCCATTTCGGCTGACGGTTCAGTGAAAGGGAAAAACGAAGGACGGAATCGAAACTTGATGTCCTTGCCATAGTAGGCTCGGGCGAACTCGAAGAGCGTGCCCTTTAACTGCGCCATTGTTACCCCTTTGTCGACATATAGGCCTTCAACCTGGTAGAACTCAGCAAGAGCGCGTGCTGTAATCGCTTCGTTTCGATAGACACGACCTGGCATGATTGCGCGGATGGGGGGCTTCTGTGACTTCATCAATCGGATCTGAACTGGCGACGTATGCGTTCGCAGTACCAGATCATCCCGATCACCATGTTTGACAAAGAAGGTGTCTTGCATATCACGCGCGGGGTGGTCGGGGGAGAAGTTCAATGCCTCGAAGTTATGGTAGTCATCTTCAATATCAGGGCCGGTAGCAACCGTAAAGCCCATGCGAATAAAGATCTCCTGTATCCGTGCTTTGGCTTGCATGATCGGATGTTCATGCCCATGATAGAGCTTACGTGGCGGAAGAGTAGGGTCCTGGATCGGTTCCTTACTCTTCTGTTCAGTCTTTATCTGAGCCTCGTCAAAGCCAGACTGAGCAAAGGCTCGCAATTGATTTAACTCCTTCCCGACGAGGCGCTTTTCCTCGTTTGCGACCTCTCTCATACGCTCGAACAGAGTAGCGATGGTCCCTTTACGGACGAGGTGCTTCAAGCGAAACGCCTCTGCTTCTTCCGCTGATGAGATAGCTTGAAGATCAGCATCGATTTTCGAGCGAAGTTTTTTGATTTCTTCGAGCATGAATCAGATCCGGTTTGGTTTCAGTACGGTGTGAAAATACAAATCCCCTCTTCGTTGCCGAAGAAGGGATTGAGTATAGTGCCAATGTTTGCCTCCCTCATCCCGGTTTCCCTATCCCTTCGCGTGTTCAACAATCTTGGCAAAGACTTCCGGCTGGTTTACCGCGATGTTTGCCAGGATCTTGCGGTTGATATCAAGCCCCTTTTTGTTCATGTCACCTATCAGGCGACTATAGGTGGTACCGTTCAATCGTGCTGCTGCGTTAATGCGAACAATCCAGAGACGACGGTACTGACGTTTTTTCAAACGACGACCACGATAGGCATGTTCCCATCCCTTTTCGATGTGGTTCTTGGCAATGGTCCAGACATGTGATCGCAGGCCCCAATAGCCTTTGGCGTGTTTCATCATGCGTCTGCGCCTGTTGCGCGACGCTACCTTGTTCCGTGAACGTGGCATGTTTACTCCTTCTCAGATTTTTGATGATTAATGTGACGCGGGCGAGCATCTGAAGGGCAGTGAGGAACGAGCATTCAGCGATGAGCTGTGAGCTTTTCTCCTCTGCCGTCGCCTTTTCTCCGGCGCTTCGCCTCGCGTATGAACAGTGTTGTGGACATCATGGTAGAAGCGGGGATGCCCAACCCGCTACGTGATTTTCTGCCTTAGCCGACTCCGAGCATTCGTTTAATGCGTCCTTCATCCTCCGAACCAACAATTCCGGACTTGCGCAACTGGCGAAGTCGCTTCGGCGATTTCTTCGTCAGGATATGCGAGCGATAGGCTTTCTCTCGCTTCAGCTTCCCGGTTGAGGTCAACCGAAAGCGCTTTGACGCTCCCTTGACAGATTTCATTTTTGGCATGTTTCTCTCCTTTATCTCTATGTCATTGTATGTTCTTTTCGTTTCGACGGTCAGATCAACAGACTGCCACCGGCACTACTTCTTTTTTTCGGGCGAAAGGGTCATATGCATGTTACGTCCATCCATTCGGACAGCCTGATCGACCTTTGAGATATCGGCCATGTCCTCGATAATGCTTTTAAGGAGTTCGCGACCGATATCTTTATGTGCCATTTCACGCCCCTTAAAAAAGACAGAGAACTTGACTTTATGTCCCTGCTCAATCCATTCTCTCGCATGACGTTTTTTGAAGTTCAGATCATGTGTATCGGTTCGTGGATGAAGCCGGACTTCTTTCAGTTGTTGTTGGTGCTGATTCTTGCGTTGTGCCTTCTCACGCTTCTGCTGTTCATAGCGATACTTGCCATAGTCGATAATCTTACAAACGGGAGGGGTTGCGTTTGGCGCAATCTCTACCAAATCAAGTTCTCGTTCCCGTGCAATTTGCAGAGCTTCGCGTGGAGACATGATGCCGAACTGATTGCCATCTTCATCAAGCACACGAATCTCGGGTACTCTAATCCGTTCGTTAATCCGCGTTTGTGGTTCACGGGATCTTTGAGGCCGTCTTCTTTTCAGTTGAATCTCCTATGATTTGTTCATATCTACCATCTCATTCCCGCCGATATCTACTCTCACTACAAGTGCTAACCGGTAAAAGTACGGAACTATAAGGGGTACTATCAAGTTTCCAAATGTTCTTTTATGGGTTGGTAATGTCGGCTTTCTCTTGCCGAAGCTTATGGTATTCGGTCAATGTGAGGAGCAACGCTCCCGTTCCCCACCACCATTCTCCGGTATTCAGGCCTTTGTAGTATTCGATTGTTCCAGGCCACGTCCCCTCGGAAGTCCCGGTGAAAACGCCGTTTTTATCGACGTATTGGCATAATCCTTGAATTCCTCGTTCTATCGGAATGTCAAATTCCTTCCCAAGAATTCCGGTTCTCTGCCCACGAATCATCCCCATCGCAAACATGGCCGAGGCCGATGTCTCCTTGTACGAAGTCGCGTTGTTGATGATTGTTCGCCAGAGTCCGGTTTCGGTCTGATACGAAAGAAGATGCGTCGAAAGTGAGCCAAGAATGCGGCAGACAATCAAATAATCTTCTGATTTCGGATCAAGAACCGATAGAAGCTCGGCGCAAGTCATCGCTACCCAACCATTCCCTCGACCCCAGGTGCCTTCTGAACGAAGGCCGGTCATATTCTGTTCACAGTGTATAAAGAAGTTGCTATCGGGGTCACGCAGAATTTCAAGGTGAGAGCGAAGCTGTCGAAGCGCCTTGCGTTCCCATCCTTTCCGTTCGATCCTTCTCGCCAGCTTTGCAAGGACGGGAACAGAAAAATAGATTGTGTCAATATAGATATAAAGGAGATCAACGTTGTGGAAAAGAACACCCTGACCATTATGAATTGCTTTCCGTGTAATCAACTCATAAAGTTTTTTGCCTATGTCATGGAGTTTGCGTTCATATTCAGGATACTCTTCGGTTACTTCAGGATAGAGAAGGCCAATTCCCCATGAGCCAACGTTGCAGGTATTCACGTCCGTTCGGATTGCCGGTTGTGTGAACTGCGGTTGCCATACCGTAGGCAAGGAGAGCCTGACCCCAGTCGGTATTCATAGACTCGGGCCGATGCCGTGCTGTCCACGAATCAATAAGGTTGTTGAGAATCTCAATGGTCGAAGCCATGCTCTTTGTTCAATCGGTTCTTTTTTCTCTATCATTCCTGGTCTTCACAAGAATATCGAAAGAAATTTGAAGTTAGAAGTGAAAAAATAGGAAGTTTGGAGTAGGAACGGCTTTTTGTATTTATTGCCTCGACATATTGCGCAAACGAAGTCATCTTTCAGACTTCTAACTTCAGACTTCTAACTTCAGACTTCACACATTCCATATCTTCATCTTACTGTAGTGTAAGAACCATTCAACTAATATATAATTCCAACTACGTCAACAATGAAACTGACACAGACGAACTTTCGTGACAACGATCCAGCTGATATGTATTCGGCTATTGCCAACTTTGCCGAACAGATAAAGGAAGCGGTTATTCTTGGAGAGGAAGGTCCGTCGATTGCAAAAGGTCGCGCAAAGCGAGTCGTGATTCTTGGAATGGGAGGCTCAGCTATTGGTGGGGATCTTCTCCGAAGCTATGTCTCAGTCTTCAAGAATTATGCCGATGGTGATGTCATTGTCAGCCGTGATTATAATCCGCCGGTTGTCAGGAAAAGCGATCTTCTCGTCGTCAGTTCATACAGTGGTAACACAGAGGAAACTCTCTCAGCTTACAATGCTGCCAAAAAGAACGCGGGGCAAGTTCTGGTTATCACAACCGGGGGGAAGCTTGGAAGAAGCGCACGGGCTGAGAAGCATAAAATGATCTCGCTCCCTGCCGGACTTCAACCTCGCGCTGCGCTTAGCTATAGCTTCTTTCCTTTACTTTATACTCTTGCGATCAAGTCAGAGGTCTTTGGGCCTTCAGTAAAGCGCGAGACGGAGAAGGGAATTTCCGAGACGATAAAGTTGATTGCATCGTTAAGCCAAGCGTATGGTGGGGGGCCGAAACGAACAAACTCTGCCTTTGCCCTTGCCCAGAAGATCAATGGCAGAGTGCCGGTTATCTACTCGGCAACAGAGCGACTCGGCACAATCAACCTTCGCTGGCGGGGACAGATTCAGGAGAACGCAAAGTACCTTGCGTTCGGCAATCTATTGCCCGAGATGAACCATAATGAAATCAATGGCTGGTCGCATCCAGCTAATCTGGTCAAGAACTTCGTCAACATCTACCTGCGAGACAAGGAAGACCATCGTCGCAACAAGAAGCGAATAGACATCACCAAACGGATTATCGGGAAGAATGCCGGAGATGTTGTTGAGATTGAGTCACAAGGGAAGAGCCTACTTGCCCGGATGTTCTCGTTGATTCATCTCGGTGACTGGGTCAGTTTCTGGCTTTCTGCCTTGAACGCTGTCGATCCATCGCCAGTGCCAGTGATTGAGGGGCTGAAGAAAGAGTTGGCGAAGTGAGCCGAGACACGAGGAGGTATTGATTCATTTTGAATTTTGTTTGATTCGTCGTTTTGGTGAAATTGTTGATCTACGTTCGGGGCGTAGCGCAGCCCGGTTAACGCGCCTGCTTTGGGAGCAGGAGATCGCAGGTTCAAATCCTGCCGCCCCGACTCGCATAAACGCCAGTTGTTTCTCGTTCGGGTGAGCGACTGGCCTTTTTCTTTCCATTCCTCTGCTGCCGTGAAATTGCTAACTTTGACCCTTGTTTATATCAACGACTACTAGAACCCTTTGCAAAAGGGTGTTAAATATTCCCGAATTCAACTCTGAAGTGCAACGGTTGCTGGAGGAGTCATAAGGCAACGGAAAATCGGCCTGAAGGCGGAAGAG
>JAGWAZ010000026.1 GCA_021296135.1 Chlorobiota bacterium
TTTTTCAGCACCAATGAAAGTTTCAGTTCTGGCACTCTCTTTAATCATTTAATGACAGGTGCTGATCCCACCCCCGATTGAATTAACCATCTAAGTTCTACTATCTACTATCATTCTCCTCATTCGTGCCTTGACCATCGCAGCTAATAACGGGAACATGATCTCATGATGTCCGGCAATATCAAACCCTTCACCGCCATCCTGGGTTGGACGGGCCACCACGTTCACTCGGGGACGATAGTGACGGATCATATCGAAGTTTGCCGTCGTAAAGTCAAAGGCATCTGCCCCAAGATTACGAGCTACCGTCAATGCCTTGAGAAAGACTTCGGGAAGAATTACGGCTGAGCCGAAGTTCAAAACAACGCCACCGGAACCGAGGTCCTGAAGCTCCTGAGAAAGAAGCCGGAAATCACGAAAGGATAGCTCACCCGTTGCCTCACCACTCATCGAGGGTTGTTGGTGAACGATATCAGCACCAATTGCCACATGAACGGTGATTGGCGTTCCTATCCGCACACACGCTTCAATAATCGAACAACGTTCCTTTCCCTGACTTGAGGTAAGAAGTTTATTTCCCAATGCCTCCCCGAATCCGAGGTCAGAATCATCTGACGCATAGCCTTCGGACACAGCTTGGTTAATAAATTCTCCGGTCTCTTTTGACATACCAAACGAACCATCGGTAATGGCCGCCGCAACGTCCTCGCTTGTCTCGCCAAAGAGAACCGATTCCACATCATGAATTGCGGCGGCTGAGTTCATAGCAACGCCGTTAATTAATCTGTGCTCAAGCAGATCGTAGATCAATGGGCCAAGGCCAACCTTCACAACATGGCCGCCCATCATCAGAATCACAGGCTTGCCAAGCCTGATTGCTTTGGTCCAATTTTCTGCAATCCGGCGAAGATCGTGCGCAGCAAGGATATCCGGCAATGAATCTATGAAGGAAGTAAACTCATCTCCCGGCTCAAAAGGACTTCCCCACTCCTCACTGCTGACTTTGCTTAGTCGATTCTCAATGGAGACTAATTTTACCTGCGAGAGATCGGCTTTCTGGTAACGAGACATGGAATTGTGAATGTCGATTGACGATATTTCGAGCGTCGATCCGCCACGGCGGATGATAGACAAAGTAAAGATAGTGATCCGATTCAACAGCAAATGCCGGAGCGGACTCTGCGTCGACTCCGGCATTTTTGAATCTCTCTGTCTCTCATCCTTCCTCGTCCCTGACTTTCCTCCTTTATTCCTTCTTCTATCGTAGCATCACAATGGCCTTTATCGAACCCGACTCTGGACCACCAAACGTCTCCAAAGCTTTGGCTACAATCGTTCCGGAGGCAGGATCGTCCGGAGCTTTCATGGCATGGACTCGCTCGGAGGAGCTTACCAACAAATCACCGGGAGCGATCTGCCCGTTCTCATCATTCACCTTAATAGTCACAATCCCGGAAGTTGCAAGCGCAATCTCATTGGTTGATGTAGAATTGCCGTCATCATCCAACGGATTTCCAGCAACAAAGGCAGGGTTGGCAGCAGCAACACCGACGACCGTTGTCATGTTTGTATTGCTGCTCGCAACAAAGGCACCAGCACCACTAACAACAAGAAGGTCCCCAGGGCCAATACCCGTATCACCCGGAGGGATCAGAGTTGCCATTGCATTGCGGCCGGATGAAAAGGATCGCGGTGTGAAGTAGCTCCTTTCAGCATATGCCTTGCCAGTGTTGGCAACGTAGAACCGCATATCGCTAAACCCAGGGATCTCTGTCGGGCCAAGCCCAACAAAAGCGTGACCATTTTCACTGTAGGCTTGTACGCCTGGTCCAACATCCGAACCATGGCCATAAACGCCGGGGCCAAAGCTGGCCGTTCCGTAGAGACCAATCGGGCAGATCGTACGTAATCCGGAAAAATCGGTAATACACTCTCCGTTTGCAACTCCATAAAGGCCATACGCTCGTCCATTTCCTGAAGACTCGCCGTAAACTCCGGCGGCAGTTCCATTGGTGAAAACACGAACCCCAGCACTATCGCTCGTCAGATTGTTGATCTCGAAGTACCCTGCATTCCCAACGCCGTTCGTAACTCCACTGAGCGCGTGATCCCCGCTCCTTCTGTTATCAATGCGGAAGATACCACCCGCTGCCCTGCTCCCCACGTGCCGTTACCGAAAGTGCTTCACCCTGCCTATTATTCTCAATAACCAGTGGGCTCGACGATGAAAACCCATTTCCGCCTTGCAGATGAGTTCCTGGACCGGTTCCTTCCTGCCGGACAAGAAAAAGTGGCGTAGGTACTGTTGATGAAGCTGTATCGGCAAAAGGTAGTTCAAACCCCGCAACATCATCGCCGGCGACCCATGTTGTACCATCCCACTTCAGAACTTGTCCATTAGCTGGAGCCCCTGCGGTGACATCGCTGAGATCATCAACCGTTAAAGTAATGGGTCCGGCAAGACCCCCGGCAACAAGTGCATATGGCACACTCTGAAGCGGAGCTGAACCAAGATCAACAAAGCCGCTCTCGAGGTCAACTTCCGCCTGCAAAAGCTTATTTCCGTTCTCCCATGTAACGCCTGCAAACGTTCCGCTGACCGGCGTTCCATTTCCTATCTGGGTCGTAAAAAGGCCATAGGAATTGGTCGATACCTGGTGTGTCTCAACCTACTCAGAAGCGGTTGTTGCTCCATCAATAATGCTAAGTCGCAGATTAACTGTCTGACCAGCTACGACGCCTCCACTTGCATCGTGAGCAATTCCCTGGTAGTCAAATCCTGGGGGGACCTGTTGCGCCTGCACACTCCCGATTGCTATTAGAGCAAGTGTCAGGACTACATACAGTATGCGTGTCATCATTGGACGTGTTCTTCCTTGATTGTTGTATGATATGATTGCTTGATTCATCGATGAGATTGATGGTCTCTTGAGCTATCGCTTGATCGTCACCAGCATTGCATGGGTTTTTTCGCCAATACGAGTCCGTACGATATAAGCTCCGACTGGCAACTCCGAAACATTAAGTCGTAAGGTTTGCAGACCGGTCTGGTTCGTCGTCTCCATAACGCGCGATCCTGACATATCGACCAATTCGAGGTAGGCTTCCTTGCTGCCAAGCTCAGGAAGCTCGACAAAAAGTTCGTTGGCAACCGGGTTAGGCCGGACGCTGACACCAGGAAGAGCATCAGTGAGCAAGGGAGCACTTGTTGTTCCCTCTGGTGGCTGATGAAATCCCTGTGTCAAAACGTTCTCACCATTTGTCAGGGTTGCCACCGCTACTTCACCAAGAGTCCACATAATCGTTATCCCCTCCACTTCTCCATCCCCTCCGGAGGGACCGATCACGGTCGGCGAGAACTCCTGTGCATGAATTGTAGAAGAAGCTACCAGAAGCAAAGCGAGCGCCAGAGACTGCACGATTGTTCTCCGTAGTGCCATAGTTTTTTCCTTGTTAATGATGGTATAGAATGAAAAACCTGTCAAGTCAGAATAGTTACGCTGCATCAATAAATTGTCCTGCCTTTTTTACAGGCATTCCTGTTGCAGGCAGTATATTTTAAGTAAATATCGGGAAACTTGTCGATTCCTCCGAACCGAATCGGTAAAAGATGGCACAACGTGCAGGTAAAAGACAATCAAAAGGTCGCAGAGCAGCAGCGGAGAAGCTTGGGATGCTGGAGGGGCCCGATACTGGAAAACGACGGGGCAAACTTCCTTCTGATCGAGCAATCCTTTTCCGCATTATGCGGAGATTTACTCGCCTTCTCTTTCGTGTTGCTGCCACGTTCGTCATTGGTTCAATTGCCCTTACACTCATCTATCGATTTATCGATCCACCGGTGACGCCACTCATGCTTATCCGTCCGCTCGAAAGCCTGGGAGATGGTCGCATTGTTGGTATCAACAAAAAATGGATCAGTATTGATGAGGTAGACCCCACCCTTTTGAAGAGCTTGATTGCAGCTGAAGATGCTCGTTTCTTTGAGCATGGTGGGGTCGATTGGAAGGCTGTTGAGGCGGCACGGAAGTACAATGAAAAGCACAAAGGAAAGAAAGTACGGGGAGCCAGCACAATCACCATGCAATGTGCACGGAACGTCTTCCTCTGGCAAGGACGGAACTATCTGCGGAAAGGACTGGAAACCTGGTTTACGTACCTGATTGAATTCCTTTGGGGTAAAGAACGCATCCTTGAAGTCTATATCAATATGATTGAATGGGGAGACGGAGTATATGGCGTTGAAGCGGCTGCACAGAAATACTTCAATACCTCTGCGGATAAACTGACACCCAGACAGGCAGCTCTGCTGGTGGCCGTTCTGCCAAACCCTCGTCGCTGGAATCCGGCAGAGCCTAACGCATATATTAATAGGCGGGTCTCGTCAATTATGAAGGGGGCTCGCATTGTAGACTTGGATCGACTTGAGGATAAAAAGGACTCACAAAAAGAAGAGAGAGGCCAGTCATCCGATCAGCGGAAGTAGTAGTTGAACCAACGGATGGAATCGGGAAAGACTTGTCTTCACCGATAAACCAGGTAAAGGCAACGGCAATATCGAATGTACAATTGCGTGAGGTGAACCATCCGTATCCAAACCCTGGGCCAAGACGCACAGGACCGGCATAGCTGTTCCCCTCCTTTGTTGAATCGTCCGAGATCGTGAGTAATATCCTGCTCCAAAGAGCGTATAGAGCCGCCCCCCATCACCTTGTGTGAAGGCATATTCCCTTCTCCACCAACATTGAAGAATGTTCTGCCTCCAACCGAATATCCGAAGGATGTCAATTGTACCACAAAGCCTTTCGGGAACAATGCACGTCCGTTAACACCGATTCCGGAGAGAAGACTACCATGAAGGCCAAGAGCAAAGTAGGTGTTGTTATAGAAATCACTGCTCACAGTAGTTCCGGGAATAGGATCGGATGCGTCAATCTGGATCAATCTGGGCGTTTGCCGGCGCTAATGTCATTCCAATAAGAAATAAGGAGGGAAAGCGTTAGTACAAGAATGGGACGGGTTTTCATAGATCTTCGGTAATTGGTCAGAGTTGTTTCGAGAATTGTGTCACGATTAACGGACAAATAGAGAATCTTGTTAGTTTTCCCTTTGTCAACTTTCTAAAATACCAAGACTCCAGAATTTACCAGCATCCCAGGCCTGCAATTGGGACTATCTATCCGGACGATCTGAACATCCACCATCCATCTGCAAGAGCTTCAATGTAGAAATACTCTTCAGGCGAGATCAGGGGTATCTCCCCGTGAGGGGAGTAGATAAAACCGATTGCAACATCAAGCTCGCCTGCCATCGTCAGTAATACTGCCTGATCCCAGGGCAATACTGTGTTGATAAACCGAATTCGCCCCTGTTGCATCAGATAGGTCAACTCATCAAGCGTTGTTTGAGGAAGTTTGGCCTCTCGTTCCCATGCCCGAAGCTTCTCTATCCCTTTATGTCGCTGTTTTTTGGCTGCCCTTAGCAGCGCTTCCATTTGTTTCCGTTCATCCTCGCTGGCAGCAGCCATGTACTCATTTATGACTTCATCAGGGATTGAGTGCGAGGCCATTCCCCAATCAAGGTAGTATGCGTTGAACTGATTTATACGCTCTCCATTGCGCCCCAGGAACCGGATGGAATCATTCGCATCAAGGAGATCGACGAGCTCTTCAAGGTGTGGTCGTAGCTCCGGAAATTGATTCCGAATTTGCTCGTTGCATAGCATAATCGTCGATTCTTCATAGGCTATCTCTGGCCTCAACGAGTTTGGATACTCCGAGGACGTATCAATATATCGAAGTGCCTCCATCGCCTTGTGAATACCCCGCGTCCGCCGTACGCTGTAAATACGCCACTGATACTCTTCATTTTTCCGAAGGAACCAGATCCAATCGACTGTCAGAAGACCGAAGAGAGGAACCGAATCAGGCCAGGCGCGAGAGGTGACTATAAGCAGAGAGTCATTCTCCCGAATTGCATAGACATCGTCGACCTGATAACGGTGTGGAAGCGGCCAGAACCTCTCCCCTGCACGTTTTTCGAGATAGCCTGCAAACCAGTCAATAGCGTAATTTCCAATGCTGTCGGGGTGTATCTCCGAGAGACTCATCCCATACACAAAGAAAGAGTTGACCAGTTCTTTGGCTTCAGCTTGCAGGCTGGTATCATTAAGTGGCCTCGGAAGTTGTGCGTTGAGCGTTGTGCTGCAAAGTCCAATAAAAAAAACCAGAACAATCAACAATCTGAATCGATCAAGCATAGAGATCATTTTTTGACAATAACATCAATGTAGAACCTGAACCGACGCCATGACGCATAATCAAGGGACATGTTTGATCCTACGTCCGCATACCGAACACATGTACATTAGGTTTTGTTAGCATAGAATCACACAGAATGTTCAGTGATCCGTACCCGAAATTTACGATTTCATCCTCCACTGAAAGCTCATAACTGACAACTCTATACCTCAACCTGTGTTATCTTTTGATAATGGCATTATGGAACGTGGAGCTCTAAAAAAATCTCTTGGGCAGAATTTTCTTGTTGATCAAAACATTGCTGAGAAAATTGTCCGTCTCTTCGGCCCTCATGAGAATGAGACCATCATAGAGATAGGACCGGGTGAAGGAGCGTTGACAGAACATCTGATCGCACGCCGATCTCAAGTTCTGGCTATAGAGATTGATAACGAGGCAGCAGATACTATTGAACAGAGATTTAAAAATGATGTTACGCTTCTGCGTAAGGACTTTTTGAAAACTGATATTACGGAAATTGCAAGAGAATTGGAGGTTGAGCAGCTTCGCGTAATAGGCAATATTCCCTATTACATCACTGCACCGATTCTTTTTCATTTACTTGAACATCACTCGGTTATCAGCGATGCAATAGTGATGATGCAACGGGAGGTGGCCGAACGATTGACAGCAGTGCCGCGAACGAAAGAGTATGGAATCCTTTCGGTACAAATTCAGACCTGGGCTAAACCGAAGCGACTCTTTAACGTGCCTCCGAGTTGTTTTTTTCCGCGACCGAAGGTGACATCGACTGTCGTCAGTCTGAAATTTGAAGAGCGATCTGAGTTGGGCGGGATTGAAGAGGAACATCAACAACTTGTTCGAGCTGCATTCGGCAAGCGACGGAAGAGACTGAAGAATGCCCTTAAGGAACTGATCACAAACAGAGATGAACGAGCAGAACTCTTTACAAAGGCGGAAATCGATCCGCAACGTCGTGCTGAGGAACTTACGCCCGAAGAGTTCATCCGGTTCGCCCGCTTATTCGCGGCTGCGAGCTCGGGTAACGCAGGGTGAGAAACGGAGCGAGACGACCCTTGAAGTGATCCGGAATTCCCTCTGGAGCACCGACTGGATGTCGCTCGGCATGCTTGCCCTCTACACACTCTTCGACCTGATCTTTATCACTGAGGTACGTGGATCGTTTGGCATCCTGCAAGTCAACATCCTGACTGCCGTAATGATCATTGCCTGCTGTGTCTGGTATGGCCAGACAGGCTCACGAATTGCCTTGCTATTCCGGTCATTCTACATCTTACCTGTCGGGTACATGATGTATGCCCAGGTCCATAACTATATCCCACTCGTCAACCCGAACAACTTCGACGCCCTTCTTGCAGTCTGGGATTATGCTCTCTTTGGCGTTAACCCGACCGAGTGGGTCTACAGGTTCGGCCACCCAATTCTGACAGAATACTTCCAGATATGGTACAGCTTTTTCCAGTTACTTCTCGTTGTTCCGGCCGTCAGCCTTTATCGGCAGAACAGAATGCCGGAGTTTCGCATCTATGCGATGACCCTTCTCTTTGCCTTCTACTTCAGTTACCTCTGCTACTTTGCCATGCCCGCAATTGGTCCGCGATTCGAGGTACATGATTTCCACGCAATCGAGAGGGAACTACCTGGTCTTGTGTTAACCGATCCATTCAGAGCTCTTATTGACGCAGGGAACAACATTCAGCCAAATATGGATGACCCTTACAATTTTGTGAATCGCGACTGTATGCCGAGCGGTCATACAATGCTCTCGATACTCGGCATTCTGATGGTATGGCGACTCCGCACAGGCTGGCGTAAACTGGTAACGGTTGGAGGAATCAGCATTATTATCTCAACGGTTTATCTCCGGTACCACTACGTGGTTGATCTGATCGTAGGTATAATCCTCGCACTCATTGTCTTCTTTATTTACGAGAAATTAGCCGAGTGGTGGAACCGAAGAGGAGTGCCGATATAGGAAGTTAGAAGTATGAAGAGTGAAGTTGGAAATATGACGTAAGGATCCAAAAGACAGAGCGAGGCGGTTTCCTCTGCTATTAAGTAGTGTTGAGAATTGCAAAACGACTCTATGCCGTTGGCTTCACAAGATTGTCATGCGCAAATCCTGACTTAAAGTCGGGAGTTAATGGGAGGTCTTACTTTGATTAACACCGTGCTAACCTGCGAGGATCACTCGTATCACCGCGCTAAAGCAGGGTGCTAATAACACTATGAACTTCACGTTCTCAGTAAACTCCAAACTTCATTCAATTCCCACTTCTTACTTCTAAGAATTTTTCCCGATTCCTCACTTCTCACTTTTAACTTCTCGCTTCCTTCAACAGCCTTTCAACAATCTCACCCGACGTTACGTTCTCTGCCTCTGCATTGAAGTTGGTGACAATACGATGACGCAATACCGGAAGGGCGACTGCACGAACATCATCAATTTCCGGCGTAAATCGTCCACACAGTATAGCACGGGTCTTCGCCCCAAGTATCAAGTACTGCGAAGCGCGGGGACCAGCACCATAGCTAAGAAGATCGTTAACGAATTCAGGAACACCGTTCCGGCCTGCTCGCGTTATGGTGACGAGCTGTACCGCATACTGGACAACGTTGTCGGGAACCGGAACGCGACGAATCAGTTTCTGTGCGTCGAGCAATGCTTCGGCATCGAGGATCGGACTTGGGCTTGGCCCATCACCTGCCGTTGTCCGTTTGACAATCTCGATCTCTTCATCAAACGAGGGATAGTCAACCCAGAGATTGAACATAAAGCGGTCAAGCTGCGCTTCAGGCAGAGGGTAGGTCCCCTCTTGCTCAATCGGATTCTGCGTTGCAAGAACAAAGAATGGCTCCGGCAGATGATAGGTATGCCCTGCTGCGGTCACGCGATGTTCCTGCATTGACTCCAGGAGTGCTGCCTGTGTCTTTGGCGGCGTTCGGTTGATCTCGTCGGCCAGAACAATGTTTGCGAAGATTGGCCCTTTCACGAAACGGAACTCCTTCTCTCCGGTCGTTTTATTCTCTTCAATCACTTCAGTACCTGTAATATCAGACGGCATCAGGTCAGGTGTAAACTGGATACGGCTGAAGGAAAGGTCGAGCGATTCTGCCAACGTCCGAATCAACAATGTTTTTGCCAGACCAGGCACGCCGACCAGCATACAGTGCCCACGCGCCAGAAGAGCGATGAACAATTGCTCAACGATCTCTTCTTGTCCAACAATAACCTTTCCGATTTCCTGACGGGTCGAAGTATATGTGTTCTGTAGCTGTTCAACAGCGGCTGTATCGTTTGCCACGTATCTGTTTCCTCGGTTACATGATTGATACGATGCGGAGTCGGAGTATCATCCAGAGATGTGCCCTTCCCTCATTCATTGTAGCAGAGTAAAGATAGTAGGGATTGGGAAAATGGTCAATTCCAAAATCTATGATGTTGATCTTCTTGACCTGATTCGTTTGTTTAAGCCAGACATCTGCTATAATCAGAATCCCGACCTAATAGCAGCATTAATATTCCTTTTCAGAGTATTTGTTGCCTCCGATTTTCCGGTTTCTCCACAGATTCCTGAATTCTCCATAGGTAGATGAAGAGTCCCTCACACAATGAATCAGAAGCTGCCGATCCTCCTGGTCTTTCGCCTGAAGACTGGCACCTCTGCTGCTCGATCGAGAGTACCACGAACGACTCACTCCCAGAACACGACAGAGAAGCTCGATCTGATAGGGCACGCGCTCTGTCTCTGTTTCTGCTGGGATCGTTTTTCCTCTGGTAGTGAGAATAGCGTCTCCACCTTCTGGGGTAGACTCCAGATTGCTCCTGCTTCTAAGGCTGAACTTCAAACTTCTAATGTGAATCACAAGCAGTGATAGGAAACGGCTGGAAACGGTTCTCTCCTGCGAGGATCACTCGTATCACCGCGCTAAAGCAGGGTGCTAATAACACTATGAACTTCACGTTGTAGAGTTCTCTATGCTTACTCAGTTCCCGACAAAATGTGAGAGGAAAAAAATAGATTGACTCCATGCAGAAAGTGTAGTATAGAGGAAAGCAGCAACATAAGCCATTGATCCTGCTCAGAGGAGAATGAATAGTTCGGTGCAGGCTCTCAAAACCTCTTCGATGTTGATTACATCAACTGCTAGTTCCTTAGGAGCAGTGATGACTCTCTGAAGGTCAGATAGCGGAGCAAACTTTGCCATCATTTTCGGTGCGTTGAAGTAGAGGGCAACTATCGGTTTGTTCAACGCTCCTGCGATGTGAACGATAGATGTGTCCGAGGTAATAACACAAGCCGTTCGTGCGACTAAGGCTGCTGCCTCCATCAAGCTTTTTGTCGGTTGATAGAAGGCCTCTTCTCGTACCGATGCGATACGCGTGCCTGATTCTGCATCGCCTGGAGAGGAGAGGATCACAATCTTTCCATGCCAATCAACAGACTTCACAAACTCTGTCCATTTTGACTCCGGCCATCGTCTGGTTGGACCTCCTGTGGAGATGTTGACAAGAATGAACGGTTCCTTTGCAATTCTGGAAAGATCAAATTCTGGTTCAGGAACTTGTAATGATGGTCGTGAAGAAAATTCTGTGTCTGGAGCAAGGATGATCATTGGAGCAAGTGCTGAGTCGGTAAAGCGAAGACCGGAAGGAGGAGGGATGATATCTGCGCTTGAGAGCATAGGGAGGTTTTCTGGAACAACAAGCTTGGTTTTAGCTCTGATCAGTTCAGCCACAATTCTGGAGGTAGTGGAACTATGATCTTTCGGGTCGATGTAAAGATCAAACCGTTGGAACCGAAGCGTTCGTATCCAGTCAGTTACTCCCTTAACTCCAGAGGGTATTGCGATCACCTCGTCAACCCCTGCGTGATGTTTTGGAATGAGACTGTTCCACTCATTCGCAATCACGGTCAGGTGTGAGTCTGGATATTGTTGCTTTAATGCGGAGAAGAGGGGAGTCGTGAGAATCATATCTCCCAACGTGCCGAGTCTGAGCACAGCAATCGTTTCAACAGGACTCTCTTCAGTCAAGCCGCTATCGCCATTGATTATCTCATCCATCCTCACGTCAACTTTGTTCTCCACACCGTCACGCCTCCTTTCCATTCTTGCGACGATAGTAGAAATAAATAAGTGCTCCAATCAGTACAAGAACCAGACCCATTACGGAATTGATGAGGGCCGGCTCTCCGGCTTCGGTTGCCTTAATGTACGTGTCAATATCGTTGTATAGAGTCAGTGCAAGGTAAGCAAGTGCAAAGAGAATAAAGAGTGCAGGTACGAACGGATAGAGAGGAACCCGATACGGACGCTCGGCCCCTGGATACTTTTTACGGAGCACAAAGAGACCGTATGCACCGGCAGCATAGAAAATCCAGCTAACGAAGAGGAGCATATCTATCAGCGTATCGAACGTGCCACTGAAGACCAGCATGATACTCCAGACACATTGGGTAAAGAGCGAAGCAGCCGGAGTCTGATAGCGTTCGTGAACGTTCCCAAGGAATCGTGGAAACACGTTCTTTCTGGCCATTGAAAAATAGACTCGCGCACTTGCAAGGATCGTCCCGTTCGTCGTTCCAAACGTGGAGATCATGACAAGCAAAGCAATCCATGTCCCACCATTCGTGAAAAGCTTGTCGGCAACGTCGGAGGCAACCAGCTTTGAAGTCGCCATTTGATCTATTGGCAGGACATAGGCATAGGCAAGATTGATCAGGATGTAGACGGTAATAATAGTGCCAAGGCCAATAATGAGCGCACGTGGAATGTTTCGTTGCGGAGAACGAACTTCTCCGGCGATGTAGGTGACATTATTCCAGCCATCATATGTCCAGAATGCTCCTTGTAGTGCTGCTGCTATGGCGATAATCAAGAGAGTCTCTCCACTCGTAACTGCTGAGCTTGTTCTCAGGTTCAGAGTACTTCCTCCATCTGAAAAGATGAAAGCAAAGAGAACCAACAGGAGTATTGCCAGGACTTTCGAGACGGTGAAGAAATTCTGAACGGCCCCTCCAAACTTGACACCAAAGTAGTTGATCGTAGTCAGAAGCAGTATGACACCGGCAGCGATCAGTTTAGCGTTCAACTCAAACGCTGGGCGGATATCGCCAATAAAAGGCAGATGAAAAGAGAAGGCTTCGGGATTCGTCCCCACATCACCTATACCAAAGAATCTGATAGAATATTCTGCAAAGACATAGGCGATGGCAGCTATAGAGCCAGTTTGAATTACTGAAAAGACCGACCATCCATACAGATAAGCAGGGAAGGGCCCGTACATCTTCTCAAAGTAGATATACTGACCTCCGGTCTCAGGAATCATCGAAGCGACCTCGGCGTTACTCAACGCTCCGAGAAGCGTGATGAGTCCGGCCAGGAGCCAAATGCCAAGCAAGAGGAACGGCGTTGCAGAGCCTGTCCCTATCAGCGATTCGGCCATGCCTCCGGGTGTTCGGAAAATTCCGGAGCCAATGACCGCACCGACGACGATCATTATTGTTGTGAAAAGACCGAGGCGAGGGAGCAAAGAACCCCTATTCTGTACGCTGGGCATTGTTCGGATTCTCTCCTTAAGATACTCGATACTTTTCTTGTTTCAACCCCTGACTGATGAAGATCCGGGAAACAAACAGGTAACGCACTATTGGCTGACTCTCATGCTGATCCACTAAAGGCGGAGAAGCATCTCGTGGGCTTGCGCATTACCTCTTTGTGAATTTCCCATAGTCCTCTCCCTAACTGAGATCCGCCAATGGCGGATTCATCCGGATCGGAAGGTACCAAGAGCACTCCTTCCACCTTTTTCATTTCCACCCTGGCGCCTTCTTGCTATTGAACAAAGATGATTGGTACAGAAAATCTGTTCCCATTCTCGTCTGCAATAAGAAGAAGATGCTGCCCGGAAGACAGATTGAAGGGGGCAAGATCAATCAACGTTCGAGTTCGGTTCACATATCCTTCGTAAATTAGGTCTATCTTTCTTCCCCTTTCATCAAACAATCGAGCTGTAAGGTTTGCCCTTTGATCGGTATCCCCGACAGTAAGCGAAATCAAATTCCATGATCCCGGGAGGTAGCGTACTGAAATACTATGTGTTGGTTGATCCTCGTCGACGCTGATTGAACCATCTACCTCAAACGTCTCCTCCAGAAGTCTTTGGTTATTGATGAAATAGCGCACGCTATATTCATCAGAAGGAGGAAGGTTGAGGTAACAAACTCAATCAGTTGAGCACGAAGAACAGCAGTTGAAAAGAATATGAGCAAAAAAATGGATAGTCTTTATATTGTTCTCTTAGCCCCTTTATGATTAGATGCATGACAAGATCACACGACATGAAAATAGACCAAATGTCTTACCTCATGGAACGAAGGGCAAGATAGACTTTCATCAGCGGAAGGCCGACAACCGTGTAGTAATCACCATTGATTCGTTGGACAAAGACTGCTCCAAGATCGTCCTGAATTCCATAAGAGCCGGCCTTGTCCATCGGCGATCCGGTAGCGATGTATGACCTGATTTCATCCTCCTCCAACTTCCGGAATGTAACCTGGGCCTCTCCGAGATCAGTTTCAGACTTCTTTGTTGCCGTGTCAACAATCGAGAAACTGGTATAGACCATGTGAGTCTTTCCGCTCAACAGTGAAAGCATAGCATAGGCTTCTTCGGTAGAATTTGGCTTGCCAAGTATCTCGTCTTCCAGAACAACAATTGTATCGGAGCCAAGAACAAGCCCAGATGAATGCCTTGTTGCAACCGATTCCGCTTTCTGCAAAGAGAGACGACGCACAAAATCGACCGGGCTCTCCCCTTGGTAACGAACCTCCTCCACGTTGGGAGGATCCACAGTAAACTGAAGGCCGATTTGCGTAAGGAGACCTCGACGACGTGGAGAAGAGGAAGCGAGGATCAGTTGTTGATTAGCAGTGCGTTGCATTAGGTTTTGCTTGTAACTATCGGCTTTATCAGTTAGGGAGATATTTAAGCTTCGATCTATGCAGAGAAAGTCAACCACAGATGATGCGGATAGATCGGATGGAGACTGATCTAATCAGCGAAAAATCTGTTCAATCGATCTGACCTGTGATCTATTCCGACGAAGATGAAAAGAAGAATTTCACTCACGATGATGAAACAGCAGCATCCTTTACATCAACTTTCTACACCCACTCCTGTGGCTCTTTCAACCAACTCATCAACGTTCGTTCCGACTCGGTCTCTTCCATTGCTGCATCATAATCGTAGTGAACAACAGAAGGCAGGCTCATCAGAATGCTTTCAATATGACCATCTGTCTCAAGGCCGAACTTTGTTCCGCGATCATAGACCAGATTGAACTCGACGTATCGTCCACGACGCAACAACTGGAACTTCTTTTCCCGTTCTGTACAGGCCTCGTCTTTGTGGCGTTCAACGATCGGCAGATAGGCAGGGAGGAAGGCGTTCCCGACCGATTGATGGAATTCAAACCATCTCTCCAACTCATCGGCATTGCCCCGAAGGTAGTCATAGAAGATACCTCCAATCCCACGTGCCTCCTTGCGATGCTTGATATGGAAATACCGATCGCATTCTTTTTTGAAGTGAGGATAGAGATCAAGGCCGTGAGGATCACATGCCTGCTTCATGATAATGTGAAAATGTCGTGCATCCTCTCCATCGGCGATGTACGGCGTCAGGTCTGCTCCACCGCCAAACCAGGTATCACCATTCGGACCTTCAAAGTATCGGTAGTTGGCATGAACGGTTGGAACGCGAGGCGATGCTGGATGGAGTACAAGAGAAATTCCCGTTGCGAAGAACTCACCGGAGTCAATCTTCATTGCCTGGGCAATGCCTTCGTGCAACTCACCATAGACAACCGATGAGTTTACGCCCCCCTTCTCGAAAATGTTTCCGTCCGCGATGATCCGTGTTCTTCCGCCTCCGCCACCCGGGCGTTTCCACAAGTCTTCCCGGAACCTGGCTTTTCCGTCAATCTCTTCAAGACCAGCACAAATTTGATCTTGAAGTTGATGAACAAAATCTACAACCCGTTCACGAAGTGGCGTATCCTGTTGTTGTAAAGCGATCTCCGCGTCTCTCTTCAGACTGTTCATTACTCAAAGCTGGATTTGTTCAGATCGAACTCAGCCTTCCCGTCTGCTCGTTGCATAGTAACGCCGATACGACTCTGAGTTTCAAAGCTGCCAAAATCCTGGGAAACACTTGCACCCACAACCACAAGTCGTAAACGCCCGGCATCTTTCAGGTTCTTATACTCCGGCTTGCCATTATTTGCTGCTTCCTCAAACATTTCGTCCAGATGTTGCGCCGAGTACCACGCTCGCAAACCGGATAGTTCAAGGTTGGTGATCTGTGAACCTTTGGAGACAACATGCTCAACCCCCGAACGATCAAGGAAGCGGACTTTCTCGTCGTCATGGTACGTGCCGACAAATGGTTGTGGATCTGCAAAGCCGGTCACGTAGATTTCCAGGACTTCATCAGGCCCAGTCTCAGAAGCGAATCGCGGGAAGATCTCATTGAGAGCGGAGGCATAGATCGTATCGAACATCTGTGCAATAACCTTGGCGTAAGCCTGATATTGCTTGTGAGGTTTTGACCCGCGAGCGAAGTCTTCAATGTATGTTGCCTTGCGAAGCTTGCCATCTCGCAGATCGAACAACTCCTCAAGGTTATCTACTGTATTGGGTCGGTAGTAACCGGTCACGAAGAAGGGGATGTTATACTTCGCTCGGTCGAACTCGGCAAGAGTGAACGTATCGAACGTCAGTTTTACAAGACAGGTCTCGTTTGGTTTCGCCTTCTCAAGTTCAATCGGAATCGGATTACGCCCCCGCACGTTCCCGGTAGCTCTGTAGCGACGATTGGCCGGAAGGTGTACTTCATAGTCGCGTTGACCTATGTTAGTGAAAACCGTTGAGACGGTATCTCCCGATTCAATATCAGTGATAACAACGACACTGGGCAATGCCTGATTGGTGGAGTCAACGACGTTGATCGTCAGATGGAAAAGGCCTCGTCCAAAAACGTTTGGTGTACCACTGAAGATGTCAAGTCCACCAAAGCCTCCCGAACGGCTTGATGCAAAATAGAATGGTCGGTCGCTCTGCGGCGCGTGAAAGAACATCTCATCATCCCGGCTGTTGATTATTGAGCCGAGGTTCTCCGCCTTGTTCCATTCTCCTGTTTGCTGAACGGCCATGTATATGTCATATCCCCCGAACCCCTGATGGCCTTCACTCGCAAAGTAGAGAGTAGAACCATCCTGCGAGATAAAAGGTGATCGTTCATCGTCTTCTGTGTTGATAGATGGTCCCAGGTTTACCGGATCGCCCCAGATCGGCAGTCCATCCTGGGTTCGACCGACCTTCGACGCCATCCAGATATCGGTGCCGCCGTATCCTCCATCCCTATCTGAAGCATAGTAGAGGATTCTTCCATCAGCAGTAATAGTCGGTTGTGATTCCCATGCTTTTGAATTAACCGGCTTGCCTGCGCTTCGGACATCAGTGAACCTTCCGTTGTCCAGGGCCGCAAGATGAATATCCATATCTCCGACTTTGTCCGGACGTTTCTCTGTGGCAAAGACTACAAAGCTACTATTACCGGAGACCGTTATCGTTCCATCGTTGGCTTTGGTGTTCAGCGGAGAACCAGGATTGAAGATGCGATTCCAGTCCGGGCCGGATCGCGAGACAAAAAAGACATCCGCCTCGCCGATCGCTCCTTCAGATCGGTATGATGTGAAGTAGAGCGTATTACCGTCGCCGCTCAATGTCGGAGCATAATCGTTGTCTGAGGAGTTTACCTCTCTACTCAGTCTGCTGACTTCATAGTCGTACTGGAAGTAGCTTTGCGAGAAGAGCATGGTGTGCGATCCAGCAACAATGCATATGAAGAGTAAGAATAGTCGTTTCATGGTAACATGCTTTAGATAGAGAGAGAAACTCCGATAGTTGTAATCAGATTCGAGACCTTCCAATCTTCGTTGGTTGTAATTTTTGTCAGAGGAAACCTATAGAAGATTTCCGATCCCAGACTGAGTTTATCCGATAATGGATACCGCAGGTCAAGACCTCCTATGAAAGCGAAGTATGTTGACTCAATGTTGTTGACCGGTATATCCGGCAAAGAGAGTTCAGTTGTGCCGTCGAGATAGGTCATTCCTGTCGGGCCAAGAATTTGCTCGTTCTCGTCAAACGATGGAGAGGCAAAGTATGTGAGAGACGGACCTGCGGAAACATAGAGATCAAGGTCTATCAACTTGAACATGAAGAGGAGAGAGAAGCTAATCGCACTTAGCGATGCATCGAGCTTGTTCTGAAAATTGGCTTGTTCCGGTCGATTATCCTGGCCAAAAATCAGGAGTTGTTCAACCGCGCTTTCGAACTCTGCACTCTGATCTTCCCAAGCCAGGCGTGCAGTAAACCCCCGCGTCTCCTTGCGATTCAGAAAATATTCTGCTCGAAGAGCGACTGTCGGGCCAAAGCCACTGCTACCGTCAAACTGGCAACAGAGAATGCCATCCTCGGAGAGTGTGAATTTTCCCGTATGATCGTTGGAGATAATCCCACCGTATAGCCCGAGGGCCAACCGTGCTCCCGTGGGACCAAGCACCTTGTCGACCGGAAAAGGTTCCGGTGGAGTCAGGGCTGCCTGTTGTGCCGAGGTTATCGGAGCGGCAATGAGCAGCATAAACAGAATCTGAAAACTGTATTTCATATCTATCTCGTGATGTGTTTGTCAGTGAAGAAGAGGAGTCGTCAGTTGTGCCTCGTTCCCAATGATCGTTCGCAAGAGATAGAGGCCTGATGGAAGATCCCGCAAGTCGATCCTCAACTCATAATTGCCAGCGCTTCTCTCACCTGATACTACTCGTCCCGAGAAGCGACCAAGCGGATCGTAGAGCTCCGAACGAACAAAGGCATCTTCCTCGAGAGAAACGTGAACCACCGCGAAGTCTTGATTCAATGAAACAAGCTTGGCAACCGGTCCGAAGCGGGCCGACGCATCGACCAGACGGCGTTCCTGGAAGCAGAGCGAGTCGGCCGTAAACTGTGCGTTGTTGATAATGCCGACCTTTGGATTGCCATCAGCAAACCGTGCGCTGGAGATTTCAATCGGGGTTGTCAACGCGTTGCCATGCAAGGCTATCAGACCAAGATTGGTCAACAGACCGGTCTCTGCAGGATTGACAAGCCGTCCCCCCGGCAACGAAACTCTGAGGAAAGCATCCTGCGGATCGTATGTCGGATCTACCTTTTCGTTCGTCATCGGTTCGGTGAGCGTGCCCGCCAGATTCAACGGTCTGTTCTCTGGTTCCGGGAAGAGCATTGTCTTGTTATAACGGAAGGTTAACTCGAGCGAGTCGACTTCGTATTCATCAGGTACCTGGTCAATGAGTGTGACCGGTACGGAGATCCTCGATTCGGGGCGTGCTGTAAAGTTGCCTGTGATTGATATCACGACCGAATCGTAGCCAATCCCCTCCAGGCTGACCGTTTTGTCCATTGGCGTACAGCGAACGAAGGGGAAAACGATAGTTGAATTCAACTCACGCAGACGATTCGGCTCGAAGCACATCTCAACATTAGCGCTTTCACCGGGAAGGATCGGCGGGAACGTTGTCGGATTTACCCTGTAATGCTCCGAAGGATCGGTGAGCGTACCGATATCGAGAGGCACGTCCCCGGTGTTCGTTAGAGTAATCGTGCGACAGAGGCTCTGACCAACACGGACCGAATCAAAGAAGATCGAAGTCGGATTGATAGAAAGATCGGGAGCAACTGACTGCCCGGTCATCACAAACGAACTTTCTTGGTTCTGGCTGAGGGAGTTCGCAATTCTTTGATAGGCCTTAAGGAGTTCCGCAGGTGTCATTGCCTCGCTGAAGAAGCCACCGGTAGAATCGGCAAGTTTGGTCATGTCAAGGACGTTTTCCGTCCCGATGCCGATCGTATAAATTCTTACACCCGTTGCCTGTGCAGTATTGATCACATCCTTGAGAGATATTGATGATCCTTCACAATTGTTTCTACCATCTGTCAGGACAACTATGACGCGCCTGCCTGGAATATTGCGAGCACTCAAGTCACTGGCTGCTCGAACGACTGCATCATACAAGCACGTGACTCCACCATTCGTGTTAGGAACAGCGGCTTGTAGAGCTGGGATATCGGTGCTGTATCCTTCCAGCAATTTGATGTTGTTCAAGTCGCTGAACTGGTAGACCGCCGCTTCATCAATAACTCCACGTCCAGGATCGTTTATCAAGTTTGATAGGAAGGAGCGACCTGCATTGTTTGCTGCCTCCGTACGGGATATACCATTGAAGTCCTTACTCATACTTTCGCTCACATCAAAGACCGCTGCAATCGAGAGGGAGACCCGGTTATCCGAGACAAAGTTGAGCGCCAGTGTATCGCGCGATGTCGGATCGGTCGGCGCATAACAGAGCGTGAACTTCCGCTCCTCATCCGGTGCAATGGCGACCGGGAGCGGTGAGATAGCCCCTGTGAAGGGATCAACTATCTGATCGGCCTGTGTCACCTGAAGCGAATCGGTCCCAACGTTGCGCAGGGTCAACGTCCTACATTCCGTTGTTCCACAGAGTGTTGTATCGAAGGCCAGAGGAACGATCTGCAGCACCGGCCCGATGTTGGCAATCGAATCAAGTCCCGTTCCTTGAGCAATCAAAGTCGGCGGATCACCGCAGCCTCCGTTGGCAATCGAGAGCGTGTCCAGAAAGCTCTCAGGGGTAATTGGAGCAAAGCAGACCTCCAACTGAATGGAGTCCCTGGGAGGAATCGGAAGCGCAGGGAACACATTAGGCATGAATGAAAAGCCGAACTCGTTCAGCGTGGCCACATTGTATAGTTCATCGCCATCGTTTCTCACAGTGACCGTAACGCAAGACTGTTGCCCAATGCTCACGTTTCCGAAGTTAATCGTTGGCGGATCAATCGAGATAACGGCAGCACGCGATCGTCCATTTAACTCTATTGTGTCGAACGCAAAGTTTGCCGCATCACCGGTATCAACTGCTATGATAATCCGTCCGTTATCTGTTGCAACAGGATTCAATGGTGAATAGCAGTAGAGGAGTTGAATTGAATCGAGCGGATTGAGATTAACCGGCAGTGCAATTGGTGTCGACGCGTCGAGAGCAAACGGGGCTGCTGGAGTCTCGATAGCCTTGATAATCAGAGGTTGAGCGTTGATGCTCCGCAGGACAACTTCCCGACATTGCGTTGTTCCGCATGTAGTGTCGAAGTTGAGTACCCGCTCCGAAAGCTCGAAATAGTTTGATAGCTGTGCAGTCGCTTCGTGTGTAATGATAGTTCCAAAAACCAATAGGAGAGAGAGTGAAAAGGCCGCTCTGAAGGTCACGTAGCGACGACTGACGGTAAGAGGAAAGCAAATAAGCGTCATAGTCTTGTGTCTCTTGAATCGATTGAACCGGAAGATACTAAAGACGTACAATCGTATTCATCGGAAAGTTTGGTTCTCTGGCTAATTTATACTACTAATTACTACTAATAATGGTCTTTAAGCTATCTCCTCATTCTTAAAGGAGACTTAAAAGGTGGGAGAAGGTAGGTAGGAAGGAGTATATTTCGGTATTCTATACCTTTGCGTTCTTAGCGGTTTTCTTCTGAATAAATGGAGAGTGGAACCGTCAAGAACGCAAAGGGAAACCAAATGAAAGAAAAGTGAGAGAGGGTAGAAACTAGGAGATAGGAGGGGAAGAGCGTGTTTCATCTCTATATTCTTCCTCCTCCCTTCTATGCTACTAACTCATCTATCCAGACAATGGGAAAAGCATCAGAGAAGAGCAAACCGACGTTCCCGCTCCAGTATGTCAAGGGGATTGGTCCGGCCCGGGCTGCTGCCCTTGCTGAAGAGGGAGTTCATACGATCAGCGATCTGCTTCTCTATACCCCCCGTGCCTACCTCGATCGACGTACTGTTCTCACGCTTCGCAAGACCTGTATGCTTCTTGCCGGTGAGGAAGGGGTCCCTGACGAGGTAACCGTTCTCGTTGAGATAAAGCGAATGAACGTTCCGGTTGGACGATCCGGACGAAAACCTCTCGTGATGCGAGTTGCCGACGCAACAGGAGAGGCAAATCTCGTCTTCTTCCAAGGTGTCCGATATTTTGCACGGGCCTATCAACCGGGTGAACTTCTGGCGATAAGCGGCCCTCCGGAAATTTATGAGGGTGTGCTACAATGGATACACCCCGAAGTTGAAAAGATGAAGCGGGAAGAGAATGAGCTGATCCATAGTGGAAGAATCATTCCACGATATCGCGAGACTCAGAAGATGAAATCAGTCGGACTGAGCTCGCGATCAATCCGTAAGCTTATAGAAACCGTCTTCGAAAAATATGTAAAGGAGGAACTCAAGGAGAGACTGAGTGACCGTCTGCTCGAAGAGCATAACCTTCTCCCGAAGGGGGATGCAATCCGGCAGCTTCATTTTCCTGATTCGGAAGAACGACTTGAGTGCGCCCGCTATCGCATGAAGTTCGAAGAGCTTTTCTTCTTTGAGCTTGGTCTTGCCTTTCGCAAAGAGACGGTCAAGACCGAACAGCCCGGCATCGCGTTCAATGTTCAGGGTGAGCTTGCCCGCAAACTTCTCGACTCTTTGTCGTTTGAGTTGACCGGTGCGCAGAAGAGGGCCTTGAAAGAGATACTCGACAACATGGGGAGTCCGCAGCCGATGAATCGATTGCTTCAGGGGGATGTCGGTTCGGGCAAAACGATTGTCTCGCTTCTTGCAATGCTTGTTGCGATCGATAATGGCTACCAGTGTGCGATGATGGCCCCGACCGAAATTCTTGCCGAACAACACGCACAGACGTTACGTCGAACTCTTGAGGGTTTTCCGATCAAGATCGAACAGCTTGTCGGCGGACTGAAAAAACGAGTGCGCGAGAATCTGCTCTACGATCTGCGGAACAACAACGTTCAGATTCTTGTCGGCACACACGCGCTTTTTCAGGATGATGTCGAGTTTGCAAAGCTCGGCTTTGTGGTGATTGATGAGCAGCATCGTTTTGGCGTGAAGGAACGTGCCGCCCTGATGGAGAAGGGGGCCATGCCCGATACGCTTATCATGAGTGCCACTCCGATTCCACGCACACTTACAATGACTCTCTACGGTGACCTTGATGTCTCCGTTATTGACGAGCTTCCGGCCAACCGCAAACCAATAAAGACGGCAATCAGATTTGAGAGTGCGGTCGATAGTCTCTGGGACTTTGTGCGGCATGAAGTGAGGGAGGGAAGACAGGTCTACATCGTCTACCCATTGGTCGAGAAGTCCGAGAAGCTCGAGTTGAAGTCGGCAGTCGAGCATTATGAGTATCACAAGGAGACGAACTTTCCTGATCTGAGGCTCGGTCTGCTGCACGGACAGATGTTCTGGTATGAGAAGGAAGAGATCATGCAGGATTTTCTTGAGAAAAAAATCGATGTGTTGATTGCAACGACGGTAGTCGAGGTCGGCATCGACATCCCGAACGCGAGTGTGATGGTGATTGAGAATGCCGAGCGGTTTGGGCTTTCGCAGCTTCATCAGCTTCGTGGACGGGTGGGGCGGGGGAAGGATCAGTCCTATTGCATGCTGATCACAAAAGATCACTTCCGCTATCAGATGCGTCGCGGTATGCCGCAGAACGAGCAGCGGAAGGAGCGGGCAGCCTCGATACGCCGGTTGCAGGCAATGGTCGATACAACAGATGGATTCAAGATCAGCGAGATCGACCTGGAACTCCGCGGCCCCGGAGACATGGTCGGTACGCGCCAAAGCGGGATACCAGAGTTCGACCACGTCAACCTGATAACCGACGGCCCGATTATTGCCGAAGCCCGTGAAGCTGCCTTTGCTCTCGCAACAGACGATCCCAAACTGAACAAGCCGGAGAACAGACCGATCCGTGATGCCTACCTCGGGGCCATGAAGCGATCGCTGAAGTATGCGGAGGTGGGGTAGGGAGGAGGAGATTGGAAAAGTGAAAAGTCGGCAGAAGAAAAACGGGCTTCTTTCTAACCTCCCACTTCTAAGTTCACGCAAAGTCGCAAAGAAACGCAAAGAAAAGTAATTTTTTAGACCTCATGCTCCTGCAATTTCAACTGAAAATGAGACATGACCTCTAACTTCCAACTTCTGACTGTTCATTCCTCTCCTTGTCTCCTCCTCCCCCTTGAGCCCCTCGAAGGGGAGCTTGTAGAACTAACTTCTCACAGCCATTCCTTACTTCACTATCAATTTTGTTGAATATTGGACAGAATTGATGCTAATAGCAACAGTGTAGACTCCAGGATA
>JAGWAZ010000027.1:0-18239 GCA_021296135.1 Chlorobiota bacterium
TCTGGGGTGGAAGACACCCTGGGAAGTATATTGTGGTAAAGCTCCTCCACCTGTTGCACTTCAGACTTGAATGTGGGTCCTTTCTGCTAAAGGGCATTATTAATTTCTATATGGCTTTGGAACCCACTTCTTTAAATTCGGCTTCACTACATTCGCCCTGTCTTCTTTAGGAATATGAATGAAGTGAGAAGTAAGAAATTAGAAATGCTTCAGATTATCGCGTTTCACGTTGAGGGGTTGGAGCAGATCGTAGAATATTCGTCCTCTTGACCCTTCGACCCTCGACGCAAGCTGAAGACTTGCGTCTACCATCGACATCTTTCAAACATCGAGTCGTGGGGAAGATTTCAGAGAATGATGCGTAGTGGCTACGGGAAGAAAAGCTAAGGATGAGATGATATCCGGTCAATCCACCACAGGAATACAGTTCATCCCTGCTTATTTTGTCATCACCAGCGGTAGTATTGCATTTCGCGGTCGACTTCCTGCGCCAGACCTCAGAACAACACGACAAAAGTATGTGCCCGACCCGAACCGATCGGTCTGAATTGGAACTAATAACTGTCCCGGCTCAACCCTCTGGTTGAATTCATAGACCTGCTCTCCTTTTACATCGACTATCCGTACTTCAAGCAGACCTGAGCGATCAAGATTACAGGAAAGCAAGAGATTGTCTTTGTTGCTCGGATTCGGAGTGAGCCTTGCCTCAAGGGCCTTGTGGAGAAGCTCTTTCGCTTCAACAGAACCGATCTCACCTCTACCAAACCAACAAAGCGTTACACCATCATCTGTGCTCGAAAGGACATACTTTCCATCAGATGTTGTAGAGACCGAGACATGAGAAGCAGGATACGAATCGTAGGTATAATCATTGACTCCAGTTTGAAGCTTCCATGTTCTGACTGTTGAGTCCTCTCCAGCCGAGACAAGGAACCGATCATGGCGCGTGAAGGAAAGATCATTGACTCTACCATGGTGACCTTCAAGAGTCACCAGCAGTTCACCATCAAATGGGTTATAGACTTCAATCCGTCCATCATTGTATCCAACCGCTATCCGTTGACTGTTTTTTGAGAACTCTACAACTCGCGGTGGACTATTAACAGGAATTTCATTGACAACACTGATCGTCCTGCAATCCCAGATATAAATCCGCTCTGATCCCCATCCAGCAAAGTGGTAGCTATCCCAGGCAAATCTCGCGCCAGCAAATCCCGGGCTTAATCCTTTTCGTTGTGAGTATGTTGAATCAGCAAAATAGAGTTCACCCCCGAGGATTACATATTGGCCATCATTAGAGACATCATAACACCAGGGGAGATGCTCGTAATGATTCCACGCTGTCCAGACTTTACCACCAACCGTAGCTACTGTAACCTCGCCACTGAGTATTGTCTCTAATGGTTCGCTACCCCAAACAACGGTCCTTGCATCACGCGAATAACGAAAAAACAGAGTTAATGGATCACGATATATATTCGACAATAACGAGCCGGATTTAATATCTACACGACAGCAATAATCGAGCACTGCCGTTCGATCATCAAACCAAACATAGCTGCGTTCTCCATTCTCCCCGATATACTCTACCTTGTTGTCATGCTCGAAGTTGTAGAGCAATAGTTGATAACCAAATGTTGCGAACGTATAGAAGTCAAATACTCGGAACAAGATCCCTTTACCATCATTGGAAAATTGTATTCGAAGTGCATCATGTTCTGACTTGAAACCTCTTGGGGTATATCCCGGACCTTTCAACTCGTACAAACCCAGACTCAGGTCTTTTTCTATACCAGTACTGACCGTAATCAACTTCGCCTTCTCTCTGCTATGGACGTAGACAATAGAATCGCCAGTACCAGACAGACCTATTGATATCCACTCTAACGAGTGATACGGAGTCTCTTTTGAAAAGAGTGTGTCACCAGTTCTTACATCAAAGAGATATACTTCAAGCCCATCTGCCAGTGCAAGGGATGAAGTATTGGCAGAGCCAGCAAATCGGCCCTGAGAACCCAGGTCAACTGAAAATGGGAGGATCTGGTGTGTGTGAAGGTCCCAAACATGCAACTGATGAAGGCTGTTTACAAAGAGCAGAATCGAATCATTTGCTATGGTTCGGAATGAATTCAACTGCGTTTGCGGTAATCTCCAAGTATTATGGAGACTATAGGAGTCAAGTTCTATGATATTCATAACTCCTGATCGGTGTGCAACAAGGAGATTGTTGTCATTGACATCTATCAATGCATGAATATCACCATCATTAAGCTGCGTGGTTGCAATTGTTCTGCTCGTATGAATATCGACAAACGATACCATTGCTCCCGAAGAAATAGCAAGGATGGCTTGGTTTTTCAGAAACACAAGATTTGGAAGGTCCTGAACTGGAACTCTGAAGAGAGCAACCTGCTTCTTGAAACCTTCTTCCCAAACCCCTACTCGTCCTCCTGAATCGATTGCAGCGATATATTGACCATCATGTGACTGCGAGAAAGAAGTAATCATTGGATTCAGTCCTCCCTTTATCCAATGAATGTCACTCGACAGTTGAGCATTGAGCATAACGGAGGTCACAAAAAGGAAGGGGAAGAGATGTAAAACGATAGAGCGCGTCATAAGAAACTTCATGTAGGATATGATCATGAGTAATACAAATTTATAAAATAGACAAATCTTGCCTAAGCATAAAACCAATACTACAGCACTCCACCCTCATCCTTGTTCCTCCTTACCTCTCCCAACAATCATCTCTGCAAGGGCACACAACAACGCCAGCGTAAGCATGTATCGCCACAACTCAAGACCAAGTCGCGACTGAAGGACGATGTTGGAGAGGTCATCTCCGGGATCAAAGATTGCAAGGTTACTCGGATCTTCCATACACCCTGCAAAGAGATCACGGAATTCTTCTTCAGGCGTCGGGCGCAGATTGCTTTCACGACCATCCATGTTGGCAGCAAAACGGGCAATCTCCCTCTGGCCACTCTTCACCTTGTATATTCCCGGCTCTCTCAACTCATCAACGCTGATTGAGACACCTGACTCGTACGGTCGAACCGGAACAAAAATGTCTTCACCTGACGGTGGTACAACCTGTATCTGTTCAGCAACTGCTTCCCGCGACGGTAGTGTGAGGAAAGCCTCTTCCCCCACAAGAAACTGTTGATACTCCTCGCCACTTGCACCGACATAGAGCATCGAACGGACTGCGATCGGCACAAAGATGCTCCTGCGTGGGAGATCGCTCCAGGCCCTTGACGGAGGAACGGCTATGTAGAGAACGCGTCCCTTCCCACGACGCAACTCCGTCATAAAGGGCATCCCGTTTGTCATCGTGATAATCGGATCGCCTCCTCCGGGCGGAAGCACACGGTATATTTCCGGCGACTCAACACGTCCCCTCGATTTCGCTCGATCGAATACACCGGCGAAGAGAGGATGCCCCTTCTCGAATCGACCGAACCCAAGAGGAGGTATATCCCCTGTCGGTTGAATCAGACTGCCAAGGGGCAACCTCAAGGCAGCTCCGAGGGTTGAGTTAAATTCAGTTGCCTTCACTTGAGGGCCAGCCCAGATAACAAGACCTCCTCCACTCTCCACATAGTCGGCCAGTCGTTTTCCCATACTTGAACTGGTCGTTGGAATATCGACCAACGCAATCGCTGAGAAGTTGTTCAGATCGACTGTCGAGAGAGCATTAGAAGAGAAACTTTGTGTATGAAAGAGTCCCGGCAGCCCGAGCAGAACTTCCAGCAGTTGTCGGCTTTCGCCCGAAGCAACAATTGCCACTCGCGAACCATCAATCACACGGAAAGCAAAGTAGCGTCGGTTATCCTCTTGAAGATCGTCTCCCTCCACCTGAACATATCCTCCAAGAAATCCGCTCCGTTTCGGAGGTGCTGAAAGTTCCACCGCGATTGACTCCCCAGGCTCAAGGGAGATTGAACTCTGTGCAGCCCTGTTCTCTTCAATGTAGAGAGCAACCGAAACGTCTTCTATAGGCTTATGGCCGTAATGATGAACCCAGGCTCGAACGTCGAGAGGCTTGTCGGCCTCGAAGAGCGTTGTCAGAAGTTGCAAGGAATCAATACCGATGTTTGCTGGCAGGTTACCGTTTTCTCCTATCGGCAGAACCTGAAGCCGAGTATTCCGATCAATGACGAAAGGAGCATTCTGTAGCCCATCACTGTTGATATTCTGAGCATCGGTAATCAGATAGATTTCCCGATTGAGGTTCGGAGCAGATTCAAGAATCTGTAGAGCAACCGGAATTGCATCGGCATAACGCCCTCCTCCATATCCCGTCTGAAGATCAACTACCTGGCGAATCAGCCGCTCACGGTTTTGCGACGTTCCTTCCTCAAGAGCTTTGCCCGGATCACTTAGGGGTACGATAGCCGCTTGATCCCCCTGCTCAAGGTTCTCCAACAACCGGACCACTACATCCTTTGCCTGCTTGAATCGCTTTCCCTGATCGTCTCGCACCTCCATTGAAGTGGAGTTGTCGACGATGATAACAACAGTAGCAGCCGCACGCGCCCCGGGCAAACCTGATGTTCCACGCAGTACCGGTCGCGCAAAGGCAAGCACAACAAAGATGACCAGGGCTGTTCGCAGAATCAACAGCAGTATCTGCTTCAGCTTAATCTTCCGAACGCGCGTCTTCTGCAACTCTTTTAAGAACATGAGTGAAGAGAACTCAACACGCCGAAGTTTCCTCACATTGAGAAGGTGCAGAAGAAATGGTATACTTGCTGCCGCCAGAGCGATCAGAACCAAGGGATTAAGAAATGACACGGGATCAATTAAAGATTTAAAAGGAAAAATTAAAAACTAACGACCACTGTCGACAGCCAATTTACTCGCTTTATCTCAGTTGACCGCTTCTACAATACGATATAGTCATTTTTGAATTTTGGGTTTTTCATTTTGAATTAGAAAATATGCTTGCTCTTCATCCATCTAATTCTTATCTCTCCAAAGTCCCGATTCTCCCTGAGTCTCTCCGACTTTTTCATTTTAAATTGAAATATGCGTTTGTTTCTCATCGACGGCATGGCCGTCCTTTTCCGTGGTTACTTTGCGTTGCTCAATGCCGGTCTCCGTTCTCGTGATGGAGAACCGACCGGGGCCACGTTTGCCTTCATCTCAACGCTCGAGCGGTTATTAGAGCTCGAAAAACCCGATCTGATCGCCATCGCGTGGGATAGCGCCGAGCCAACCTTCCGACATAAACAGTTTGAAGCCTACAAGGCAAACCGTGCCGATTTCCCGGAAGAACTCCTCCCCCAATTGAAACGGGTAAAGGAAGTTATCAACTACTACTATATTCCATCCCTCCAACTTCCCGGGTATGAGGCAGATGACATTATAGGGACCGTAGCAAGGAAGGCCGAAGCTTCCGGACATGAGGTCTTTTGTGTTACACCGGATAAAGACTATCTGCAACTTGTCACCGAAAAGGTTAAAGTCTACAAGCCAACAAAGCCGGGACAACCTTCCGAGGTCGTAGATATCGAAGGAGTGAAGGAGAAGTTTGGTGTAATACCGGAACAGGTGATCGACGTGCTGGCATTGATGGGTGACTCCTCAGACAACATTCCGGGCGTAAAGGGCGTGGGAGAGAAGACGGCAATTCCTCTCATACAGCAGTTCGGTTCTGTTGAGTCAATCTATGAGCGGATTGATGAGGTCGAGAAAAAAGGAGTACGAACAAAACTCGAAAAGGATCGGGAGAATGCATTCCTCTCAAAGGAGCTGGTCACGATCCATACGGAGGTCCCGCTCGATGTTCCACTCGAAAAGCTGGCCCTCGATCCCCCAGACATATCAAACCTGACCCGCTCATTCCATACCCTCGGATTCAGTTCGCTTATCAAACGATATGCCTCCGATGATGATTCAACATCCATCCCATCTGCATCTGAAAAACCGAAAGCCGGTGAGATTCCACCCTCTCCCGAACTGGTCGACAAAGGTGATGGAGACGACCCCACATCGTTCGATTTCTCCTATCAGAAACTTCAGACTGCCGCCGACACCGAGCATCAATATATCCTGGTGAACCAGCTTGAGAAACTCGACGCCCTCGTCGAAAAGCTGAATAATTCCGAATGGCTTGCGTTCGACCTCGAGACCGACTCGACAAATGAGCATCAGGCACAGATTATCGGCTTCGCGCTCTCAACGGCCCCAGGAGAGGGTTTCTACATTCCGGTTGAGACAGAGGCGAAGCCGGCAACGGACGAGAAGAATGACGGCACCCTCTTCGAGGGCGATCAAGAGAAAGGAGAACCCCTCAAGAGCGAGGGGCTTGACCTCGACGAAGTAATCAAGAGGCTGAAGCCGGTCCTCGAGGATGAAAAGGTGAAGAAGATCGGTCAGAATGCGAAGTTCGATATGCTGATTCTTCGTCGTCATGAGGTCGTTGTCTCTCCTCTGGGCTTCGACACAATGCTTGCTGCATTCGTTATCGATTCTTCCAACTCGGTCGGCATGGATGCGCTGGCTGAACGGTATCTCAACTACCGGCCGATTTCAATTACGGAACTGATTGGCCCGAAAGGGAAAGATCAGAAATCGATGTTGAGCGTTCCGGCCGAACAGGTAGCGGAATATGCCAGTGAAGACGCTGATATTACGTTCCAATTGAAGAAGAAACTGGAAGAGAAGTTAAAGGAAGAAGGCTTGTCAGATGTTGCCGAGAAGTATGAGTTTCCGCTCGTCTCAGTCCTGACAGAGATGGAGTATGTCGGTGTAAAAGTAGACAGGGAGACGCTGAGTGAAATCTCGGCCTTGCTCGGGGAAACAATGGAGAGTCTGAAGTCGGAGATTTACGAGCTTGCAGGCCATTCCTTCACTATCAACTCGCCTAAGCAGCTTCAGGAAGTTCTTTTTACTGAGTTAAAGCTCCCGCCCAGGAAGAAGACGAAAACAGGGTACAGTACCGACCAGTTTGTGATGGAGGATCTGGCGGCCCTTCATCCTCTTCCTGAGAAAATTCTCGAATACCGGCAGGCAACAAAGTTGAAGAGCACATACGTTGACGCACTTCCAGCCCTTATCAATCCCCGCACAGGCCGCATTCACACAAGCTACCATCAGGCTGTTGCAGCAACGGGGCGACTCTCGTCGAACAATCCGAACCTGCAGAATATTCCGATCAGGAGCGAGACCGGAAGAGAGATACGGAAAGCTTTCGTTGCCGGCGTCGAGGACGGAGTGCTTGTAGCAGCCGACTACTCACAGATCGAGCTTCGGGTTATGGCTCACATCAGCGGCGATCCTGCTCTGATTCAAGCTTTTGCCGAGGGATTCGATATTCACACGGCAACGGCGATGAAGGTCTTTGGAGTCAAGGCTGAAGAAGTGGAGCCGAACATGCGTCGCAAGGCAAAAGAGGTCAACTTCGGAATCATGTACGGGATCGGTCCGTTCGGCCTTGCGCGGCGGCTAAAGATCGAACAAAAGGAGGGGAAAAATCTGATCGATGCCTACTTTAACGAATATCCCGGGGTGCGGGATTACATCAACAACATCCTTCAAGGGTTGCGTGAGACCGGTTACGTGTCGACGTTGGCGGGAAGACGACGACATTTCGGAAACCCGGATAAGCTTCGTAATCCGCAGAGGGGAATGGCGGAGCGGGCAGCAATCAACACGCCGATTCAGGGAACCGCTGCCGACATTATAAAGCAGGCAATGATCGATCTGCACAAGAGGCTCAGGGGAGAGTTCCCGAAAGCCAACATGCTTCTTCAGGTACACGATGAGTTGATCTTCGAAGGACCAAAAGAGCAGGCAGAAGACCTTGCGGCCTTTGTGAAAGAAAAGATGGAAAACGCATACTCACTTGGCGAGGTGAAGCTGGTTGCAGAGACAGGTATCGGAGAGAGCTGGTTTCAGGCGCATTAGCGCTTCACTAAAACCCCAAACACCCCCAACAATGCAAATACTTCCGGCTGCGAGAACTTTGCTCTATTCAGATTATTCTCTCGCGGATCGATTGTATAGTTCCGGGTTTCAGTGAGGTCGGCTTTGCCTGTTCATTCCCTTTTTTCATCTTCTCCATGAAAACATTTACGAAAAGAATCTTTGACTTCTTGTCCTCAAGTTCTCCTTGTGAAGAGATCGCGAGGGTACTTTTATTCCCCTGGCAGCCCACCAGAAGCGAGATTGTGGTTCGAAACAACCGATTCTTCTAAGCAGACATCATAACAAAAACAAGGTCCGCCACAGATTGCCGCATATCCCTATCATTTAGTGAGGGGAAAACATGTGAAGGGAAGATTGACAGAGAATGAAGATCTCCGCTCGCCGAGAAGAGCGCCTTCACAGGCGTTGCAGTCAGACCTCTTATGCCGGATCCGGGATACTCACACATCAGGGGCCTTTTTGTTAGCGGTTTCAATAGAATGTAGGTTCAGCAAAGTGAGATGAGATTCGGTACAGGTTTGCAAGCGCCTACCTAAGCCGTGCCGTATTGGAATTGCTTGAGCGTTCCTTTGCCCGGAATCCGTAGATTTAGACTTTTCCGTTTTCAGGCAATCAATTTCGGATAGCAGCCATGATTAACACAACCGATCGTTCTGATACTATTCTTGTCGTTGTTGACCTACAAGAGCGAATGATGCCTGCCATTTGCAAAGGTGAAAAAGTCATCGACAACGTCAACCGATTAATTCGTGGTTGCCAGAGACTGAAAATCCCGATTCTGATTACCGAGCAGTATCCACAGGGGCTTGGACAGACAGTCGAATCTGTACGGAATGCTCTGGGTGAAGAGTATAAACCATTGGCAAAGACGACATTCTCGGCCGCAAAGGACATGGATTTCATGCGTGCCTTTGAAGCATCGGGTCGACATCAGGTGTTGATGTGTGGCGTTGAGACTCATGTCTGTGTTTATCAGACCGCACGTGATCTTCACAACCTTGGCTGGTCGGTCGAAGTAGTGGCCGACGCAGTGGCATCACGATCTCAACGGAATCGTGACATTGCCCTCGAACGAATGGAGCATCACGGCATAGATTTTTCTACAGTCGAAATGGCTTTGTTCGATATAATGGAATCCTCTACCATACCGGAGTTCAAGACAATCGCCGGCATTGTGAAGTAGACCGACCCTTCACCTGGCAAGGATGCCCTTCTTGCCCTCCGGAATGAGAACAATGTGTTTTCAAGTGTTCATTTTGATTTTTCATTGATCTATGGGTCCGAAAATTATTGGTATTGTCATTGCAGTCCTCACGGGAGGCGGGCTGGTCATGCTCGGCTTGCAATGGTGGATTGCAGGTGGCGTCGTAACAGCTCTCGGCTTGGTACTTCTCTTTTTCTGGTGGAGACTTTATCAAATTCTCAGAATCTCCGAGGCGTTATCAAAGGAGGATTTTCAGAAGGCAAAGGGACAAATGGCAAAGATCAAGAATCCTGAAAAGCTCAACGATTACTCTCGCACATACTACAACTTCTTCAAAGGTGTTATCGATGCTCGGGAGAACAGGTTCAAGGAAGCGGAACAAGCCTTTAAAATTGCACTGGAAATCAATCGTTTCCGTGCTCCGGACGAGAAGGCAACCTCACACCTCATGATGGGGCAATTGCTTTTGCGCAAACGTAACCGGGTGGGTGCTACACGGCACTTGCAGGAAGCCAAAAGTCTTGCATCAAACCCACAGATTCATGAGCAGATCAAAGCACTTGCAAAGCAGGCTCGAATCAGAGTCTGATGAGAAGGTAGAATAGAGGAAGGCTCCCTCGCATTCGAGTGATAAGGAAAAGACTCTTTCATTGACTGGCCCTTAACTCTTCGACTCTCGACTCATAAAACTCTATAGACTACTTCTTGTTTTCCCCGAACGACCGTTGTAGATTAATGTGACAATAGGGTGATTGGCACAGTTGGTTAGCGCGCCTCGTTCACATCGAGGAGGTCACTGGTTCGAGTCCAGTATCACCCACTTTCTGACAAGCTACCAACATCTCATAGCATTCTTTCGCCAGCGGTTTTAATTCTTTTCCGAGATCGGTTACAGGATAATCAGGAGCTTTTTCCATAAAGCTGAAATAAACCTCGCTAAATTGATCGCTTACCTCACCTTTACGTACTCCCATTAAGCGAGCAACAATAGCAAGAATGTCAATGTAATGTGCGCCCGCATCCAAGCTGGCCTTTTTCAGTCCAAGGATGAGTTGATTGTGCTTTAGATCGGCTCGAATCAGCTTTACAATAAGGTCTTTGTTTGCTTCCATAGAGTTTGCGATTTGATAAAAAGTATTTTTCACAAAATTATCATTTTATTCGATTCTGTGAAATTTATTTTCGATTTAATAAAAAACATTTTGCATGATAGCGCAAACTCACTCAAAATCAATGTCGCAAACTGTCAATATATTTGCATCAAATCACAATAATTCAACGCTGTGTCGAAACAATCGTTAAATAGAATTAAAGCAGTTTTAGCCGAGAAGGGGAAGACAAACCGAGATTTGGCCAAGCACTTGAATAGAACAGAATCAACCGTTTCAAGATGGTGTACGAATGATATACAACCTTCGGTTGAGATCTTTGCACAGATCGCTGAATTTTTGGAGGTAGATATTAGAGATTTATTCGTGTCAACTAAAGAGTGATAACACAAAGGACATATATCAGAGACGGTAGGGCTCCAATTCCTGAGAATGAAAACATCTCAAGAACCATGAGTGCTATAAAGGACAGAAATACTAAGCCAGAGCTGATCTTGCGTGGAGCCCTTTGGCATAATGGGATAAAAGGTTATCGGTTGCATTGGAAAAAAGTACAGGGTAGGCCAGACATAGCATTTCCCGGAAAAAGGATCGCAGTATTTGTGAATGGATGTTATTGGCATAGATGCCCTCACTGTAATCTGCCACTACCAAAGTCGAATGTAGATTTCTGGAAAAAGAAGTTTGAGAAAAACACTTCACGCGATAAGAGAAAGCTGGATCAACTTCATGCAATAGGATGGAAGACCGTTACCATTTGGGAGTGTCAAGTAAATACGGACTTACCATCATGCGTTGAAAAAGTTAAAGAAGCACTATATGAGTAAATCTTTCGGTCAGGTAGAAAAAAAGACGCTTGAAGCAGAATTCTTCTTTAATAAGTTTAAAGACGCATACAGGAGTAACACCTTGTTTGAATCAGAGTGTTATTTTAATTCCTTTATCGCTTCTTCCAGAAGCATTACGATGACTATCCAATATTGCCTTAAAAAGGCAGATGGGTTTGAAATTTGGTATTCCAATCAACAGAAAAAACTGAAGAACTGTGAATTAGCTAAACTCTTTTTGGAGTTACGGAATAGGTCTGTGCATAGGGGTGAAAATTTTGCTTTCTCGTTAGTATGGAATGAAAAAGACAATGGACATCACTATCTGGAATCTTGGTTCTCTCCACTAAATGGATTTAAGCTTTTCCCATCAAAAACTTCTGAAGATATCCTATCCTCATCAAAAGAATATTTCTGTCTACTACTTGGAATAGTTCAGGCGTGTTATGTTGATTTTGGTAAAATCATTGATCCCGATCAATACTGGTCATTCGACAATATTGCCTCGAAAAATTGGACTTGTGAGGATATTGAACAAATGTTAGGGTTCCCAAGAGGGTGGACCAAGGTGACTGGACAATCTGAAGAGACTCGAATGGAATTCTTAATTCAACAGGCTCGATCTTCGAATTCTGTCTATTGCCCTTTGGAACCATTATTTGAAAAATATTTGAACGTGAATAAATATGGAATAGAATACAACACTAATGACTAAACCTACCGTCATAGATTTCTTTTGCGGAGCCGGTGGATTTTCCGAAGGTTTCAGGCAGCAAGGCTTTGAGATCATCAAAGGTGTTGATCATTGGAGCCCCGCTGTTCAGACCTTTAACCACAATTTCGGTTTAGCGGATGAGCCTCGGAATATCTTAGACTATTGGGAATCTATTGATCTCATTAATGAGCTTCCTAATACAGATGTGATCATTGGTAGTCCGCCTTGTGTGAGTTTTTCAAATTCCAATCGCTCTGGAAAAGCTGATAAATCCCTCGGTCTGCGCCTAACAGAGGTTTTCTTAAGAATTATCGCGGTCAAGAAATTCCAGCAAGATTCTATTTTGAAGGCTTGGTTTATGGAGAACGTTACCAACTCTTTAAACTACTTGGCGAGACACTACAAGTTCCGGAATCTTAACCTTTATGATTGGGCAAAGCAAAACGGTTACAGTCCTGATAAAGTAGTTATCTCGATCGAGGGTAATAGCATGGTCATAAACTCTGCTGAGTATGGTTCTGCCCAAGCAAGAAAAAGAGCTATAACTGGCGAGTTGATCGAAAAGGGGGCATTCATTATTCCTCCCAAAACACATAGCATAAATCATCAAGTAGATCAAGATCTGCTACCTGCTAAAACGCTTGGTTCTGTCAAAAGGAACCTCCCGAAACCAAATGTTAAGAAAAGCTCAAGACGTATCCAGGATCCCTTGTACCCTCAAATAAACATACCTCTAAGTCAGATCACGGATCACTTTTATGATTCAGGGCTTTATAAATGCCAGTGGAAGAACTCACATTTTATGAAACGAAATCATCCTTATATGGGCCGGATGTCGTTTCCTGAAAATGAGAATAAACCAAGCAGAACGGTTACTGCTACTAATATTGGTATTTCAAGAGAAGCGATCATTTATAAGTCAGAGTTCAATAGAATAGGAGATGGTGAATATAGGGTGCCAACGGTGCGAGAAATAGCCAGTTTAATGGGCTTTCCGATTACTTATCAATTTTTAGGTGGCAGTGAGACTTCCAAATGTCGATTGGTCGGTAATGCGGTTTGCCCATCCGTAAGTAGAGCATTGGCCCATACAGTCCGAGCACAACTTGGGCTTGATCCAATTGAACAACTTATTATTCAGACCAAAGCAAACCCAAAAGGTGTCGTTAACCTTAACACTTTTTTAGAAAATACATTTGATAATCCACCGATCAAAAAAGCTGGATCACGTTTCAGAAGACACCCATTCAAGTATGGTAACATCACTGTAACGCTATCCAATTACGATGTTACAAATGCCAAGCCTTCAGGTAAATGGATAACGTCAGTCCAATATGGCAATGGTGAAGGTTATCCATCTAAGAATTATAAGGATGGTTATTATCTGGAAGTGGAACCCCTTATACAGAAGTTTGAAGGAGGAAAAACATTCATTGAATTGATAAACAATGGCTTTTCAGAAAAGATCGCACATGCAGAAAAACTTCAGAAAATGTATGAGATGCAAGAGGCTGAATCTCCATTTCTGGAACCAACCGAATTGATCGAGGAATTGGGTAAGATTATTGACCAGTTCACTTTTGAAAGTCCTAATTTCAAACAAAACGGTTCAGCCATTTTCGATAAAAAGCAAACCGTGCCTAAAAAGCAGTTTATGGCACTTTACGCGATTAACAAGATATGTACAACTGCTAACACTGAAGCAGATGAATAAACAACAACGAATAAAGGAAATAGAGAAAATTAGGGAGACCGAAACATCGGACTGGAAAATTGAGATTCCTTGGAAAAGTAAACTGGAACCAATGGCAGTTTACAAAATCCCTATGCATCTGTTGGTTTACAACAAGTACAATGGACGTATTCTCAGTAGAACAAAATCACTTGAAAACCAAGCTAGGATTATTGATGCCGAGACGGATGAAGGAAGAGAGCTCATTGAGGAACTTCTTGATAAGTCCAACCTTGAAAGAAATAAGAAGACAAAGACAAGCATAGAAAAGTATGGACAACAAAAGGTTGGGATCATTACAAAAGAGGGAATCATTATTGATGGTAATAGGCGTGCGATGCTTATTAATAAGATCGATCACATCGATCATTTTAAGGCGGTCATATTACCTGTTACTCTCGAGGAAAGCCCAATTGAAATAGAGCGTCTTGAAACATTCTTCCAACTCGGAGAAGATCGGAAACTCGATTACAACCCTATTGAGATCTACCTCAAAACACAGAGTTTATATCTTCAGTTAAGTAAAAAAGATAAGTATGATCAAGACGATGAAGATGAAGATGCTATCAAGCAGATATATGAATGGATAGGGGACTATAAAACGGATCAAGGTCTTAACGGAGTTAGGTTCCGGTTGGATGTGATGAATAAGATGGACGATTATCTTGATTACTTGGAGTATAATAATATTTACACGCCACTTGATAATCGGGAAGATCAATTCAGACGATTGACAGGATGGCTTTCAAACTATTATGGTGAAAATAGCGGCAAACCTTTTGATGGTTACACTGCTATGATTTTATCAGGCTGAAATATGAAGGCAAGAAATTCCGATACTTAGGCCACGGTCAACGCGGAAATCATTTCTTCGGTGATAAGGATATCTGGAATAGCTTTAGTAAAAAGCACGATGAAATAACTGGAAAGTATGTTGAAACTCCCATAGATTATAATTCAGCCAACATTGAAAGGCACTTAGAGAGCAGGGATTCCGATTTTAAAGAGAGTATTGGAGATGAACTCAACGAAAACGTTGACCTTCACTATCAGCACCTAAGGAACCGCCAAGAGAGCGACAAGCCTGAAAAGTTGCTAAGTCGCGCGATCGACTCTTTCGATGCCATCAACAAAAATCACAAAGCATTTTCGCAACCGAGTGCTCAAAAATTAGTAGCTAAATTAGGAAAAAAAGTCTTATCAACCTTACAGAAAAAATCTCCGGCTCGTCTGTTATCGCATGTCATTCAGTTGCTGGAAGGAATCAATGTCGATGAAATCCCTGAATCTGAAAGAGAGGACGTACATTCCAAGACCAAGCGCATTCAGCAAATTGGTTACCAGATCAACAAGCAACTATAGATGAGCAAGGTAACCATTGATATACAGGAAGATCAAGGGTTATTTTTTTGTTTGACGGGTATAACGGAAGAACTGCAAAAAAATAAACGCCTTAAGATATCCTTTAAGCGATTATCCTTCGAAGATGGACATGATTGTATCATAATCCCTTTCAGGGAAGAAACAAAGCTCCATACTCTTCAAGAGATACAAGCAATTCTTTCAAGATTTGATCTTGTTGAAGAGCTAAGCACGAGCACTGAAGATGAGTTGGAGAACTTTGCAAGGGAACAGAGTTTATTTGATGAGTTCGCACAACAAGCTCGAACCATCAGGAATGATCAATTTGATCAGTTCCCTGAACTGGTAGATCAATTCGATCAATTCCAGCTGATACTAAAAACAAGGTTAGTACGAAAACTATACCCTTTACAACTCCTGTCGGCCTTTCATATGGCTTTTTCCCAGAACTCATGCAACTTTGCCGTTCCCGGTGCAGGCAAAACATCCATAGTTTATGGAGCATATTGTTACCTCAAAAGTTTGCCGGATGACCATCCCCAAAGAGTTGATAAACTTTTAGTAGTTGGCCCTATCTCATCTTTTGCACCTTGGGAAAGAGAATATTTTGAATGCTTCGGTCAAAAGCCCAAATCCCAAAGGCTTTCAGGTGATATAAACATTTCCCGCGATCAAAAGGAACAGCATTTATATTCCAGTAGCCCGGCAGAACTTACGTTGATCTATCATGGTGGCCTGGATCCACTTCAAAATCAGATCATTGACTTTTTGAAAGCCCATCGAACATTGGTTGTTATTGATGAAGCTCATCGGATCAAAAATCCAGAAGGAGTATGGGGAAGGAGTTCTATCGAAATATCAAAAGAGGCCAGAGGTAGGGTTATTTTAACCGGAACTCCTGTTCCCAATGGCTATGAAGATCTTTTCAATCTGTTCCGGTTCATTTATCCTTTCAAATTCAAGGAGATACTTGGTTATCATTATCCCAATCTCGTTGATATGACCAAGAATAGTAATCCTGAAAGTACGAGGGTCCAACAATTCACAGAGAATATATCACCCTACTTTATTAGGATCAAAAAGAAGGATCTTAAACTTCCTCCGAGAGAGGAAACAGTTCTTCATATTGATATGGATCCTTATCAACGTGAGATATATGATTTCATAGAAACACGATATGTAGAAGCCTTTGAATCAAACCCCGGAGGAACCGTTAAAGATGTCCTTAATAGGGCAAAAATGATCCGATTAAGACAAGCATCAACAAACCCCGCTTTGTTAGCTAAGCCATTGAGAGAAGCTTTGGCAAATGATATTGCCCTTGGTGAAGTCGATCCCAATGCCAGATTTACTGAATATTCAGATGAGTTTATTGACGATTCCGAATTCTTTGACAAGATCAGTAGATACTATGAAAATGAAATACCAATAAAGTTTGTGGAGATCGAGAAGCTTTTAGCTGGTCAGATATTGGCTAATGGTGAAAAGGCAATTATCTGGACGATCTTCATTCAGAACTCAAAAGACTTGCAAACCTTTTTATTTGAACACGGTATCGAATCGAAACTGCTGATAGGTGAAGTGCCCCAATATGAGAGAGAGGATACGATCTCAAAATTCAATGATCCAAGTAATACAGACTTCTCCGTAATAATTGCTAACCCTTTTTCCGTTGCGGAATCCATCTCACTCCATAAGGGCTGCCACAACGCGATCTATATGGAGCGCGACTATAATTGCGCCAATTTTCTGCAATCGAAGGACAGAATACACAGGGTAGGATTAACGGACGACCAGATCACGAATTATTACTACATAATAGCTAAAGACTCAGTAGACAGCGTAATCGATCAAAGATTAAAGGTAAAAATTGAAAGAATGGAGGCGATCATCGACCACGAAATTCCCCTCCTTTCACGGATTGATGATTCTGATGAAACCGATCTGATCAAGGCATTAATGATCGATTATGCTCGGAGAACTTAGCAAATATCAGAATCTTGGCACTCCGGCTTACTACTATGAACTTCTGATCGCCTTTAAAGATAGCCCAGAGGAAAAATGGAATTTGATAAAGGTCAGAGAGCTTTTTTATAACAAGATCATTGATGGTCGGAATGTCTTTGATGGGTGTGTTCCTTTTCTTGATTTCGTAGGAGTCATTGAACTGCAAAGTAATGGCGAAATAATTCCCGAAGAAGGTTTCTTTCAATTCTTGGTGAGCTCAAATCTCATGACCGATAAATTGATAGAAAGATTGATGTTAAAACTTAATGATGATAGTGTCTTTCATTCCATTTTTTGCTCTGAGTTCATCTCCTACGATATAATTTACAAAGCCGTTCAGATCGATAATGCGGCTTTCTCTTTCAAATACTCAAGGTTCAAACAGTTGCTTCTGGATCTTGGGGTTATAAAATCCCATCCGGTAAAAGAGTTGAACAAATACATTCTCAATAGCCGCTTCAAAAAGCTCTTTGATAAAGTGGTCTTACCTCAAATCCATAAAAGAAAGGTCGGGATTGATGAACTAAAGGCAGAAATGGAACAACGACAGATCCATGGTGAGGAAGCAGAAAAATTTGTACTGGCTTATGAAGAAAAAAGGTTAAGCGGAACTAAAGAAATTGATTGGGTAGCAGAGTATTCAATATCTGACGGCTACGATATTGCTTCATACAATACCGAGGAATCAACGGTTCATGATCGGTTTATTGAGGTCAAATCTTACCAAGGGCAACCATATTTCTTCTGGTCTCGAAATGAAATGGACATTGCACGGATCAAGAAGTCAAATTACTTTCTTTACCTCGTCAACCGCTCGATGATGAAGGAACCTGAATACGATCCACTTATCATACAGGATCCCTATGAATCTGTTCTTAACAATGGGGATAAGTGGGAACAGCGGATAGAAAAGATCAGGTTTGAGGTAAAGCTGGACGAGAATTGATCAGGCCGGGTTGTTTCGTTGAAATCATTGAAAAACCTTCGGTGTTTTCAACAATTCCAACAAAATAATAGCACCATAGGGTTTAATATTTTAATGGGTTAAAGCGGTTTACCCAATGGTGCTAAGGTATGCAGGCTGTGTATTGCCAGCCCTTCGCAATTTACCCCGTCCCTTCTTTGCCTAAGCCAAAACACGCGCTATCGCGCACTAATTTTGGCAAAGGCAAGCCCGCGCTTGTAAAAAGCCCATCCCACAGGGTGCCGCTTGTGGCGGCAAGCATTTACACCACCTTCAGCGGAAGCGAATAAAACCAAAAGAAGAACCCCCGAAAAGAACCAGCCGGAAGGCTGGAAACTGCCGAAGGCAGCCGCGATCACCCAGCGCAAAGCGCGGCTGATC
>JAGWAZ010000027.1:18259-43744 GCA_021296135.1 Chlorobiota bacterium
AACGCTTGAAATTGAAACCGCAACCCGAAGGGCAACGGTGGATGCCCCCGCCGCCTGACCACCGAGGAACACCCCGCCGATTATTGACCGCTAACTGTGGACTGACTGTTGATAATATGTGCGAACTGCGACCATTAAGGACCACTAAGGGCATTCTATCAACGGTTGGCCAAGTTGTCTCTACTCTGAGTATATCCGAGAGAATGGATTTTCAACCGCATATCTCCGCCCCACCTCGCTGGTTTTGCATTTGTGGTTGCCCTGATCTTCAGCCTCCTCATCTACCCACAGCTTGGATCGCCACTTGAGAGCACTCTGAGCGCTGATGGCCACGACCGGCTTGGATTTGGTATCTATCATTACGGGAGGCTCTCCTTCTATCCGAGCACTGAGCCGACTGTTATGCGAGTTTCAATCTACCCTTTACTGGTCGCCGGATCGTTGCTTTTCGGGAAATCGCTCTATCCCTATCCTCTGATAATCCTTCAAGCTTTGCTCCATGCTCTTATAACCCTTCTGACATATCGGATTGTCAAAGAGCTTTCAGGAACATCACGGCATGCGCTTCTTGCAGGGTTCATTGTTGCGGCCGATCCCTTTCTTCTCCGGTATATCGGGCGCGTTGTTGTTGAACCGCTCACCATTTCTCTCTTCACGCTTCTTGCGCTCAGACTGCTTAGGTATAACGACAAACCGAACTTTCAACAAGGGCTTCTTCTCGGTATTGTACTTGGCATTGCAGCCCTTGCCAAAGGGATATTCCTTGTATTCGTGATAGCCCTACCAATTCTGCCGGCACTCACCGGAAGGCAGGAAAGAAAAATGAATGGTGAGACCTCAAATACCAGTATGAAAAGAGGCTTCGCATCTTCAAAAACTCTCCTGCTTGTTCCCTTGAGGAGCCTTTGTCTTATTCTTCCCTGGACGCTCAGAAACTCTTAATTCACGAATTCGCTGGTCCCGGTTCACATCCTCGATGGAGTCAACTTTGCGGTTGGATATCCACTTAGCAGAGGGATTCACATCATCTCCGCTTGCCTACGCGCCAATTATCAACACGTTTGTCTACCCTGAACATCCTGGAGGAGCCAATGAGTCGATGGAATTGGAAGCGAACGAAACAGTACGATATGACAGGTCGCTCAGAGCACATTCAGATAACACTCTCGAAGAAAGAACCATGATCGGGAGAAATGCCACATCTCCTCTCTAATATCCAAACCCTTTCAGGTGTGACTCATCCGACCGCCAATCTTTTCGAACCTTTACGAAGAGTTCCAGATAAACGTCTTGTTCAAGAAACTCTTCGATGTTTTTTCGAGCAATCGCCCCAAGTTTCTTTAACGCTTCACCCTTCTTCCCGATCAGAATTCCCTTCTGTGAATCTCGCTCAATAATGATTTCGGCACTGATGTATAGCTTTATAGGTTTGGGCCGTTCCTTGAACTCGATGATGTTAACTTCAACCGAGTACGGGATCTCCTGGTGATACTGCTCCAGAATACGCTCACGAATCAACTCACTGACAAAAAAACGCTGGGGTTGTTCGCTCAGCATGTCGGGATCATAGTAGGGTCCCCCCGGAGGAAGATAGTCTGTAATAGCAGAAACAAGATCATCTGTATTCTCACCGCGAAGGGCCGATGCAGGAATAATCTCTCGGGAGACTCCCATCTCGTTGAACTTCGCAATCAGTGGCAGGGCGTCTCGCTTGTTTCTGAGCGTATCCATTTTATTCAGAAGCAGAATTACAGGTTTGTTCAGACTTTGAATATCACCAAAAGGAGTTTTCCTAAGGCGTTCGATGTTCGGATCGCTCACATCAAGCATCAGTAGAACTATGTCGGCATCACGTACTGCATTGGCGATATAGCCAACCAGTTTTTCCTGCAGGAGATAACGTGGTGTCAAAACTCCAGGCGTATCTATGAAGATGATCTGGGCATCATCCGTTGTCAGAATACCAAGCACACTCTTCCGCGTCGTCTGTGGCTTTCGTGTAACAATCGAAAGCTTTGTTCCAACGAGCCTGTTCAACAACGTTGACTTACCAACGTTTGGCTCTCCTAGAATTGCAACGTAGCCGGATCGAAAGGTCGAGAGAGGAGCAGGAAGTCCTTCTGTCTGCATAGAATTATTCAGTTGAGCTATGTATCTGACGGCAATCCGCGGAATTTTCTTAACTGCCTTAATAAGGCACGGAAATCTTTGGGTACCTCGGCCTCAAACGTACATGGATTGTTCTCCACAGGATGGACTACAGTCAGTGACGTAGCATGAAGTGTATGACGGTCAATAAGAGGGCGTTCCTCACGCCCAGACTTACGATACTTCCGCTTGATTGAAGAGAGATAGAAAGCTTCCCTCCCCCCATACAGTCTATCGACAAGGAGTGGTAATCCGACAGCGCGACAATGGACTCTGATCTGATGCTGCCTTCCTGTAAGGGGCTGTGCTTCGATCAGCATAAATCCCTGGAACAGCTCCAGACGTCGGAGTATTGTTACCGATTCCTTTCCGTCTGCGCTCGGACGGATCTTCCCCGAGCGTCCTGGATCGGTGGCAAGAGGGATATCAACATGCATCTCTTCTTCCGACATCATTCCTTGAACTACGGCCAGGTATTTCTTCTCAGTCTTTCGCTCTCGAAACTGTTCGTTTAACAGACGATGCGCTTCAGGGTTCCGGGCAAAAAGGACAACACCACTCGTATCTTTGTCGATACGATGGACAGTCCAGAGTCTGCCAAACTCCTTTGCTGCGAGAGCACGCAAGGATTTACGGTCATCATGCCGTTCAGGAATCGTCGCAATACCGGCAGCCTTGTTAAAGACCAGAATGGCCTCGTCTTTGTAGAGGAGGGAGTAGAGAGAACGCTGTTTTGCCGGACGTTTCTGTTCCTCTGCTTCGATTCGTTCAAGCCACTCTTCTCTTTGTTTCTCATCGATCATTCTTACGAGAAATCTCCTCTGGCAGAAGCGATTGTGTTTTGCATCAACATAGCAATCGTCATAACACCGACCCCACCTGGAACCGGTGTGATAGCCATAGACTTTGGAGCAACAGCATCAAAATCAACATCTCCGACAACGCGGTATCCTTTCTTCGCTTCAGGGTCATCCACTCGATTGATTCCAACATCTATCACTACAGCCCCATCTTTGACCATATCAGGGCCAAGAAACTTTGGCCGACCAATAGCGACTGCAAGGATGTCCGCTTCACGAGTAATCGCTCCAAGATCCTCAGCAGCTGAATGTGCAATCGTAACGATAGCATTTCCACCTTCTCGTTTCTGCGCTAACAAGTTGGAGAGAGGCTTCCCGACAAGCATACTACGCCCCACAACCACAGCCCGTTTGCCCTGCGTTGCAATCGAGTAAAACTTCAACATCTCGACAATCCCTGCCGGAGTACATGGGAGTGGACCTGGTAAACCAATTACGAGACGCCCGACATTAACCGGATGAAATCCGTCGACGTCCTTGCGAGGATCAATTGCAAGGGTAATTGCGTTGTAGTCGATGTGGCCTGGTAGTGGAGCCTGAACAAGAATGCCATGCACAGCAGGGCTATTGCTCAAATTGTTAATCAACTCAAGCAATTCTTCCTGACTTGTTTCGGCTGGAAGCCGATGCGTCTGCGAGTTAAGCCCTAACTCCTTGCTCTTTCTTTCCTTCGACGCTACATACGTAGCTGAGGCAGGATCATCCCCGAGAAGCACAACGCTCAAGCCAGGAATGATACCCTTCTCGGCTTTCAGCTTCTCTATTTCCTGACGCACACCATCGAGGATAGCGTCGGCAACTGGTTTTCCTTTCAGGAGAATTGGTTCGTTCATTGAGAGTCTTCTCTAGGTTCAATTAATTGTTGTTCAGTGAGATCGTGATTTGGCAATCGCCCCAAGGAATCGGTCAAGCCGAAGAGAGTTCAATACCTCGTCGGCGGTCAACCATCCCTTCCGAGCAATGGTTACCCCATAGCGGAGATAGCCAAACTCTGCCATGGCATGAGCGTCGGGATCGATCGCAACGCTCACGCCTTTCCGTTTCGCGTAACGAATCAACCGCCAATTCAGATCAAGTCTGTAGGGATTTGCATTCAGTTCTATAAACTTTCCACGTTCGGCTATATGCGCAATTACTTGCTTGAGGTCGATCGGGTATCCCTTTCGTGTTAGAATCAACCGTCCAGTTGGATGCGCGAGAATTGAAGCATAGCGGTTATCGAGAGCACGGCAAACCCGTTCAGTCTGCGCCTCTTCGGAGAGGTTGAAGTTCGAGTGAACGGAAACAATCACACAGTCGAGTGAAGCAAGTGCATCATCAGCAAGATCGAGAGAGCCATTTGCAAGGATATCACACTCAATCCCCTTCAATACTCTGAATTCGTCCGGGTGATACTCCTTGTTGATCTCATCAATCTCCTTCCCCTGCTCCTCAAGACGCCTTTCATCCAAACCATTTGCGTAAATGGCTGCTTTCGAGTGGTCGCACATCAACAGGTATTCGTACCCAAGCCGATGAGCCTCTCCGGCAAGCTCAGCAATGCTATTATGTCCATCACTCCAGGTCGAGTGAACATGAAGAATACCCCGCAGATCGCCTTCGGTCACAAGCTCAGGCAGTTTTCGGTCAAGAGCCGCAGGGACTTCATCGATACCCTCGCGTAACTCGGGGGGAATGAACTGCATCCCAGCCAGCTCAAAGAGATCCTCCTCCGATTCGAGCTTAACAGGCTTACCATCTTGAAGAAGTGCATCGTCGGTCAACTCATATCCCTGGTCGTGTAGCGGGATTGAAAGCATAAAGCGGTAATCGCGTGCCGAGCTTTTCTGATGAAGCATCAACGCGGCGCTGACCGGTTCGGTAAGATGCAGAAAGACTTTGTACATTCCATCAATTGTTCCAAAGATCGCCCCTTCTTTTGTCTGCAGGTCGGAGAGAATCTCACGTTCACGGATTTCCTGAAGAGTTGCATCCGGATCATCGGTCACCAGGACCAGTTCGATAGCGCTGAACTCTTCTCCACCACGACGCAGACGCCCTGCAATATCGACCCGAGCAACTCGGTGAAGATCTTGCAATCGGGGCAGGAGTTCTTCGGCAAAAGCTGTGGCCGTATGCAGTCGCATTTTGCCCATATTCGCCTTCAACTCAGCAATCCCTTCCAGGATCTTTGTTTGAGTCTTTGCGCCGAAGCCCTTCAGCTCGGCAACTTTTCCGGCCTTTCCCTGCTCTTGCAGATCATCAAGCGACTCGATACCAAGCTCTTTCCAGAGAGTTCGGACTTTTTTTGAGCCTAATCCTCGAATTCCCATCACATCGAGCAGACCGTTCGGGGTGCGCTCCACCAAATCTTCCAATTGCGACGACATTCCCGTTTGGACAAGCTCTCGAATCTCGGCTGCTATGCCTGGACCGATCCCATCTACTGCTATCTCCTGATCGTTCTCGACAACTTGTACAACATCGACTCCGGCAGAACGAATCGCGCGGGACGCACGTCCGTAAGCTCGACTTTTGAAACTGTTTGCACCATGAAGATCGAGGAGAGCCTCAATTCGTAAGAGGATGTTTTCAACATCTCGGGTATTCATTACCATTCCACTCCCCCCAGAACTATCTGGTGTATCTCTTCGAGTTCATCATTTGTTGGAAGCTCACTTTCGCTGTAGGGGAGATGGGTGATTGCGCATTCGTAGAGATTCTTAGGTGTGTTAAACAGAGCAACCCGCGTCATCGTCAAACTCGAATCGGTCGTGAATGTGTATGCCCCGAACCTCCGTCGGCCCAAGGCAAACTCCTCGGCCCCAAGCAGTTGAGGACTAAACCAATCGCTGATGCATTCGAGACGATCTTCGTAATTTTTTTTCAGCAACCCAAGTAACCCCTGACGGCGATAGATGTCACCGAGCTCCGGATCAATCGGAATTTGGCGGAAAATCAACGCCATTCTATAGTCCAGATCACAGGCAATTGCAAAGATGTCGGGATTGCTGAACCGAGTTGCATCGAGCGCAACCCAAGCGTCAGGTAAATAGGCGCGCATATCATTTGCAGGCGAATAGACGACCTCTTCTGACAGCTCCACGATCGGAATTATCTCCCAGAGATATTCTATCCCATTCTCTTCAACAACCTTCTTGGGAGCAGCGCAGGAAGCCAAAGAAACAAAAAGAACGATCGAGAGTGCAGGAACCATGAACAATCCTGCACTCTGATTAGAGAGACTGATAAGGGAAGCCGATTGATTGTTGTAATGGGATCTCTTCCACCTGATGCTCATCCCGACCTCCTCATTCCTCCACATAGACTTTTTCTCCGGCTTGAACAGAAACCGAAAGGATATTCTCTTCAGGGACTATGGGACAACTCCAGTCAGCATTGTAGGCGCAATACGGATTATACGCCTCATTGAAATCAAGAATTCCTTCTCCCTTAACTTGTCCTTGGGTCACATCGAGATACCGTCCGCCTTCATATGTCTCGGAGCCATTGGTTTTGTCGCCAAAGGGAATGAAAAAGTTCTCCCTGGCTTTGTTGTCCGGATCTTTGTACAGGGTCAGTTGACAGGCCTGTTCATCAAGAACAAAATGGAGCAGGCCGACACGTAGCATTGTGCGAGGCTTTCCAGTTGAAGTCCCCATAATAATGGTATCGGTTCTTTCGAAGCGTTCAAACTGAACAGCACGACGATAGCTGCTGTCAGGTGGATAATATTGCAATCCGGAAAATTCAAATTGTGCTGCTTCGGTCAAAGGGGAACTCGCTCCGGCAAACATCCGATCTTTCTCTTCACGGGTTGCAATCAGTGCCTGTTCCCATCCCATCTTCTCCACATTGGTTGTAATCTCGGAATGTTCACCTCCCTCCTCCCCACACCCTGCAAAGATGAACAGAGCACTATAGAGAACAAGGAATCTAAATTGTGTGAGCGGTATTTGCAACTGAGTACATCTATCATGTTCATGGTGTCAGAACACCTGTTGAAGCAGGATCTCGATAACTTCATAATCCCTGGCACACGAAACGGGAAGTGATACGTCTCTACGGCTGATGGTATTGATTAAACTATCAAGTCCAGAGATTTCAGAAAAAAGGAACATACGAAATCCGGTCATCCTGAGACGTTCCTTCCGGTAATTGGAACGCTTATGTAAACTGACGAAATTCGCCTTGCACTATGAAGAGTGCATCTGTTAGTTTGCATTTTGGTAGCCGTTATGGTTATGAGTGTGAGATTATACGTTTAATGGATTATCTCGATATCAATAACGACTTCAACGACGAATACGATGGTGAGAATCGCGAGGATATGCTTCGCCGGTTTCGAAAAGCCATGTCCGAAGGGAAGAACTCTCCAGGGTTCCTGAACCCGGGTGTCCTGGAAGAACTGGTGGAGCAATGTATAGATGATGGGGCTCTTGCCGAGGGTCTGCACTACTGCGAAAGCTGGACAACGTTTGCCCCTTATAATTATGTTGCCTGGCTGCGTAAAGGCATGATTCTGGCTGGCATGAACCGACCTGAAGATGCTCTTGTATCTCTGGAACGAGCTCAGACTCTTCATCCGAACGATATAGAGATCCTTATACAGAGAGGAATCACCTATGACGTAATGGGCCGTTCTAAAGATGCAATCGCACAATTCACTCAGGCACTGAAGAGCAACCCGGAACATCCGGAGCTTCTCTTCAATTACGGACTTACCCTTCAACACGCTGATCGTCTCGATGAGGCACTCAGGGTCTTCAAATCACTCCTTAGGCATGATGACTATGTTATAGATTGTTGGTACGAGATCGGGTTCTGCTACGACTTGCGCGAAGATTATACCGACGCCGTTGCAGCCTATGAGAAGCATCTCGACTTCGATCCATACAACGCTAACGCATGGTATAATCGTGGTATCGCGCTGAGTCGCCTGGGTCGATTGCGTAGAGGAATCGATAGCTATGACATGGCGCTGATAATTAATGAGGCCTTTCCCGATGCCTGGTATAATAAAGGGAACAATCTTGCTGCTCATGGTCGCCTGAGCGACGCCATCGAATGCTATCGCGAGGTTCTCCGGTATGAGCAGACCGATGTTGCTTCCTGGAATAACCTTGGAATCGCTTACGAGGAACTGCGACAATTCAGCGAAGCAATCGAGGCATTCCGTGCGGTGTTGCGTCGGGACCCGGACCATGAAAGCGCTCGAATAGGCCTTGCTACCTGCCTCGATGCTTTGGAACGATTCGACGAGGCACTCTCACAATACGACCGCTTATTGCAGGCACGCAAAGACGACCCTGACCTTTGGCTTGCTCGCGGCGACCTACTCTTCAATATGCAAAAGTTCGATAAGGCTGAGGAGTCATACCGCAAGGCCCTTGCAATTGAGACACACGATCCTGAATGCTGGCTCGCCCTCGGCCAAACGCTTCACGCCCAGGAAAAGTTCAACAAAGCACTTCAGGCGTTTGAACGATCTGAACAGCTTGCTCCGGAATGGGGAAACTCTTCTTATGCCAAAGCACGTTCTCTCTACGCACTTCGTAAATTCAAGGAATCTGCCCAAGAACTTGAAAAGGCACTTCAGGTCGCGCCAGATCTTGGTAAGGAGTTTTTTCTTGAGTTTCCTGAAGCTGGAGACCACGAGGAACTGAGTAAATTGGCAAAGAGATAAGTTCGGAACCGGCATAAGACGACTCATAGTCACAGGCGAATAGAACTGCATGTCCCTACAATCAACCGAAACAGTTATCTCTCCTTTTGATACTTCATCCAACATCGACAGGAACCTGCCTAATATTGCGATCGGTGTGCTGAACTATAACCGAGCTGATGAAGCCATAAAAGCACTGCGCACGTTTACCAAAATCAATTATCCACCCGAAAAGGTACGGCTCGTTCTTCTCGACAATGCAAGCTCGGACAACTCTGTAGAGAGGGCGATCAGGGAATTTGGGGAGAAGGTTGAGATCATGCGCATGAAACAGAATCTCGGCCCTGTGGCTCGCAATCGTGTTATGCTTTCGCTTCCTGAGGATTATGTCTTCGTCTTCGATGAGGATTGTTGTCCTGAACATGCCGACACAATCAGGAATGTGGTAAACTTTATGGAAACAGAATCTGACTTTGGTGCTCTATGTTTTGCCTGTTGGAATCCGCGACTTGGAATTCGTGAGCATGGGCATCCAGGGACTCATTACAAGCGACGTTGGCCGGGAGGAACATATGAAGGGATATATGTGATCGGAGCCGGAATGTGTTTCAGAAAAAGTATGATCAAGAATATTGAAGGATACGATGAACGACTCTTTTGGGGTGGAGAAGAATTCGACCTTGGTCTGGAATTACTCTATAACAACATTCGGATTGCCTTCCATCCCGATTTTCTGCTGATTCACAACCAGGCTCGACAGGCTCATACCTCGAAGCGAGCTGCAGAACTTGATATGAGGAATAACATCTGGATATCAGTCCGCCGATTTCCATTTGGTCTCGTACCCTTGGTCACCACCGCATTGATCGGTCGCCGACTTCTTGCTGGCTTGCTCAAGAGAGATTGGGTTCGATTGCGAGGTTATCTTCGCGGGATACGAACCGGTTTGACTCGGTTGCCAGAGTTCATCGTAACCCGCCGTGCCGTCTCATTCCGAGACCTGATGCTTCACATCCGTTGGTTCGGACAGATATTCTATACATCTCGTAGCTATGCTGCCTCTCACAAGAAAGGGCTTGAAGCGTTATTGAAACCTGACTGATTATTGAGGTCGCGCTTTTCATGAATAAATCGACAATCAGAGTACTTGGCGCCCAGGTATACGCTCATCACGGGGTTGGTGCTGCTGAGCAGGAGCTCGGTGGACGCTATAGCTTTGATCTGGAAATCGAGACTGATATATCCGAGGCAGCAACTTCTGATGACTTGAGCGATACCGTCAACTATGTCAACGCCTATGAAATTGCTCATGACGTTATAGTCGACACCAAACGCCGACTTCTCGAATCGATTGTTTCACAAGTAGCAGACGCTATTCTGGATCAATTCCCCAATGCTCTGGCCGTGACCATCAGACTACGAAAGCTCCGTGCCCCGATCAACGGAGTCCTCGATGCCGTTGAAATTGAACACAAGGTCTCAAGAAAGGATGGATAACGATGATCGACAGATAGTGAACCACGAAGAAGTACCTGTTTGGCTTGGATTAGGGGCTAATCTCGGGAACCGGAGAGAGACCCTTAGGAAGAGCCTGGCCTATATTAATGGTCTTCACCATACAAAGATCATCTCTCTCTCCTCACTCTATGAAACCGAGCCGGTTGGCAAGAAGAATCAACCGATGTTCCTGAACTGTGTGGCTGAGATAACGACAAGACTTTCCCCCACACAACTTCTACGAGAGCTAAAAAGAATTGAGGAATTACTTGGTCGTCAACATCGGGAACGGTGGGAAGAACGAGAAATTGATATTGACATTATTTTATACGATGATCGGCATATCAATAAGAATGAACTTCAGATTCCACACCCGGAACTTCACAAACGAGGCTTCGTATTGGTTCCTCTTGCCGAACTTACTCCGGATTTCATTCACCCTCTATTTGATCGCACTATCACCGAATTACTACTCAATCTTGGCACGACAGATGGCATTGTAAAGCTTGAATATGGACTTGAGTTTGTCGACTCTCCCCCCCAAATTGATCGCAATATCGTGGAATCAGAATGACAGAAAAGAAGAACGCATCCGAGCTCGCGCTCCCCCGTTACATCGCAATTGAAGGAGTGATCGGGGCCGGTAAGACAACATTGGCAACGCTTCTTTCAAACCGATTGAACGCGCGGCTTGTGCTTGAACGATTTAAGCAGAATCCCTTCCTTGAAGATTTCTACCGTGATCCTGAGCGCCATGCTTTTCAAACACAGATATTCTTTCTTCTCAGTCGTTACCGTCAACAGCAGGAGTTGGGGCAACTCGATCTCTTTCACCAAATGATTATCAGCGACTACACCTTCGACAAGGATCGTATCTTTGCCACGTTGACGTTGAGTGAGCATGAATTTCGACTCTACGACTCGCTTCTTTCAGCTTTGGCTGAACAGGTGCAGCTTCCTGATCTCGTTATATACCTGCAAAGCAATATGAATCGATTGATTCGCAATATCAGAAACCGGGGTCGAGCAATGGAACAGAACATCTCGGTCGGATACTTGCAAGAGCTATCAGAAGCATACAGTCAACACTTCTTCCGAGAGACCGGAATAAACACGCTCATTGTCAATACACCTGAGTTCGATTTTGTGAACGATCAGGTTGCCATGGAGGCCTTGATTGATGAGATCGGGCGACCGAATCCAGCGCCGCTCCGAATGTTTCAGGTATCCAAGCCGGGTAAGCTTCTATAGTAGTATCATGTAAGCAAACGACATTTATGCGTTTCATACTCTACATTGCCTTTGCAGTCGCCCTTTGGTATCTTGGCAAAGCTGTTTTCCGACACTACCTATCAAGCCAAGCGGAGCAAAAAGGTGGTATTGAGCGCTCTGAATCGAACGATGAAAGGTCCGGAGCAAAATCTCGAAGCGAGGCTACCTGCAAGAATGCACGTGATGTGAAGTATCGCGATATCGAGTAAACGAACAGACATTCTGATCTTCATTTTTAATCCTGAATTTTCATTTTGAATTCTCCTTATCTCGCCGCTGTCGATGTCGGCACAAACAGCTTCCATCTTGTTGTCGTCAAACTTTTGCCTGATAACTCCTTTACTGTCCTGAGGAAAGAGAAGATCATTGTCCGGCTTGGCGAGAGTGCAAGCCAGATCAAACATCTCACCGAAGAGGCTATGGAACGAGGCGTCGATGCCATGAAGCTCTTTGGCATCACCGCAGAGAGAATGGAAGTCCCACTGAGAGCGGTTGCAACAAGTGCGGTTCGGGAAGCCGAGAACGGTGAGGATTTTATCGAGAGAGTCTACGAGTCTACAGGCATTGAGATAGAAGTTGTCTCCGGGTTTGAGGAGGCTCGTCTGATCTACCTTGGCGTTATCCAAGCCCTGGCAGTGGTGAAGGAACGGATCGCACTCTTCGACATCGGAGGAGGAAGCACCGAGATTCTGGTAGGCGAGAGAGGAACGTCACTGTATGCAAACAGCTTCAAGATCGGCGCAATCCGGATGACCCAACGGTTCTTTCCGAAAGAAACGATTTCAAAAAATCAAGTTGAGAAGCTTCGACTCTTTCTTCGTGGCGAACTCTACTTTGCGGCCCAGGAAGTCAGGAAGAGAGGGCCAAAACAACTGATCGCAAGTAGTGGAACAGCGCTGACAATTGCAGCAATGACTCTCGCAGATCAGGGAATCACGGTTCCCGAACCCCTCAACGGAGTAAGCATCAAGTTGGCACACGTTCACAAAGTCGTAAAGCAAATCATCAAAGCAAAGTCCTTTGATGAACGAGCCAAGATGCCTGGATGTGACCCGCGTCGAGCAGATATTCTGGCAGCAGGAGCCGTCGTTCTGCAGACGATCATGGAAGAGCTTGGGTTTGAGAAATTCACTATTAGCAGTTATGCATTACGAGAAGGCATTATCCTCGATACGGTTCAAAAACGAGCAGGCAGTGAAGGTGAAACTCCCATCCACCTTTCCGATCTTCGCTATGATACGGTAATGAAAATTGGACGTATCTACAACTTTGATGAGGCTCATGGAATCCATGTAGCAAAGCTCGCGCTACAACTCTATGATGACCTCTCCTCTCTCCACAAATTGAAAGATGACTCGCGTGAGCTGCTTGAGGCAGCAGCCCTTCTCCATGACATCGGGTACTACATTTCTCATGCATCCCACCACAAACATGCTCTTTACCTGATTCAGAACAGCGAAATGCTCGGCTTTAATGATGAGGAGATCGCTGTAATCGCAAACGTTGCCCGGTATCATCGGAAATCACACCCCAAGCTCCAACACGCCGAATTTGCAGAGCTTGATAGCAGAGATCAACACAGAGTGGGAGTTCTGGCCGGTATCCTTAGAATTGCCGATGGTCTCGACAGGACTCACCGGAGAGTTATCCATGACATCCGGACAACATATAGCTCCAAGAAGATCTCAATCGCTACTGAGACCGCCCTGGAAGAGGAAGCAACGTTCGAGTACTGGAGCGTGGAGCGAAAGAAGGGCCTGTTGGAAGAGGTCCTCGATCGCCATGTTCAACTTCAGATGCATATCCCTGAAGTTCATCGCGTCGTATAAGAACCCAATTTTTCCCCTGAATTCACTGCAATCTCTTCAAAACTTGATCGACATACCAAGAAAGTGTCCGTGCAAGGAGTATCGCGACAAAAAAATACCTTCAGGGTCAATTCCCGTAAAAAATTGGTAACTTTGTCCTTTGTTGATGTTATAGTGGTTCCACTTTCCCGTGGTAAGAACCGGGCTTTTATATTCGTCAAAAGCGATTATCATTGATAAATTCTATCTATCATTATCCATTTTCATTGAGGAGAACATGAGAAAATTGATTCTTTTTGGGGCAGCTTTGCTTCTTTCTGTACCAAGTCTTATGGCACAAGAGACTCAGTTTGGTTGGGACTCGCGTATTGTTGTTCGCACTGCTCAAACAAGTGAGGGCAATGACGACACAAATCGAACCGATATGACAGTCCCTCTATATATTGGGCCCAATGATGGCTCTGGTTTTGTTATAAGAGGTGTGGGACAAATTTTTGCCCCACGTATCTTCTTCCCCATTTACGATCCTTACTACAATGGTGATAATCCCGATCTTGAAGAACGGGAACAAGCATATATCGATCAGTTAAAGGGCGTTCAGTCATGGCAGCTTAACTCAATTCAGATGAACGTTTATCATAACCCTGATAACACTCCGAGAAACCCGTCCTATATCAATTTCTGGCGCATGAACACTGATTACTCAAACAGTAACGTCCGCGATAGCGGGATGAGTTGGAGTCGCACTGCTCTTGACTTAAACGTGATTGAGGGAGCAGCCTACATCATGGATGTGGATGAGCTTAAGGAGACAGTTTTTGATCAAGGTGGCCAAAGGTTTATCCAACGGACCTCGATTACATTTAATCCCCCGCTTGAGTTTGAGAAAGAGGAATCAGTCATGACGATGTTCATCAATGAGTTTGATCCAGCGGTTCAGAGGCCATTTGATACAATCGACACACGCTCCTGGCAGCGACTGATTGGGTACATGGAATACGAATCTGGAAGTTTCGAATCTGACGGGGATCCTCCATTCAGGAATCCACGTCCGCGAAACAACGCGCATGGAGTCATTATGGTGAACCAGAACGGAATTGACACAATCCTTCATGTCTATCGTAGACTGATTTTTAATCAAGTTGTTGGTCAAGACACAGTACGGGTGCCGCTTATCATGAACTTTGATGTCCGATGGTTTGGAATTGCTGAACTTGATGCGACCGATGTGCCTGATATAAGCAGTGTCCGTTATCACTTCGGTTATGATGCCACTGAGCAAGGACTTGGTCAGGTTGCTCCGAATCCGGTGGTGGAAGAGGCCATTATTCCGTTCTCTTTGACGAAGACTTCAAACGTCACGTTGGAACTCTACACGGCAAACGGAGAGAAAGTGGGAACTCTTGTCGATAACAAGCGATATGCCCCGGGTAAGTATTCGGTACGTATTGCTCCTGAGGAGCTTCAAAGCGGCGTCTACCTTGTACGCATGACTGCGGACGAGAATGCCTATTCGATGAAGTTCACGGTAACCGAGTAACTAAGAGAGAGAAGGCGGCCTAGCCATAGGCAGTTAATAAAGAGACTGAACGCCTGTCCTGAGAAGTTCGGGGCAGGCGTTTTTGCCATCATATCAGGTATTTACCAACATTGTATGATATGTTTGTAGTGGGTAATGAGTAGTGAGGGAAGACTCTTCGACTCCCGACTCTTTAACTCCTCAACTCTACAAAGTCGCAACTCATGAACTCAAACCATCTCATCAACGAACGCTCTCCCTATCTGCAACAACACGCCTACAACCCTGTGGAGTGGTATCCCTGGGGAGAAGAGGCGTTTGAGAGTGCGCGTCGAGAGAAAAAACCGATTTTTCTCTCCATTGGCTATTCCACCTGCCATTGGTGCCATGTTATGGAACGGGAGTCGTTTGAGGATGGCGAGACGGCTGCGTTGATGAACCGACTCTACATTAACATCAAGGTCGACCGCGAAGAGCGTCCTGATATCGATGCAATCTATATGGCGGCTGCACAGGCACTGACCGGCCAGGGTGGGTGGCCACTCTCAGCATGGCTGACCCCTGACCTGAAGCCCTATTATCTTGGCACCTACTTTTCTCCTCGCTCAATGTACGGCCGTCCAAGCTTTCGCCAGGCACTGACTCAGCTTCGCAATGCGTGGGATAATGAACGGGACCGTGTTGAGAAATCTTCAACTGCAATTTTTGAGGCAGTGCAAAGAGGAGTTGAAATCACCGATCATGATATCCCTTCCTTGTCCTATGAGAATTCAAACAACCGGTATAGAGAGCTGGCGAACCTCTGTTTCGAACGACTCTCCAGTTCGTTTGACGAGGACTTCGGAGGTTTTGGCTCAGCCCCAAAATTTCCACGACCGGCAATTCTTGATTTTCTTCTTTGCTATCATTACCTGACTGAAAATGAACGGGCAAAGGAGATGGTGCTGAAGACGCTGACTGCGATGGCTTCGGGTGGTATGTATGATCAACTTGGCGGCGGCTTTTCCCGATACTCAGTCGATGCAGAGTGGAGGGTTCCACATTTTGAGAAGATGCTCTACGATCAGGGACAACTCCTTGCTCTTTACGCCGATGCCTACCGCCTTTCAGACGATGAAATATATGCCGAGAAGATACGCCAGACCGTGACTTACCTCCGGCGAGACCTCCAACATAGTGATGGCCCCTACTTTGCTGCCGAAGATGCAGAGAGTGACGGTGAAGAAGGAAAATTTTACGTCTGGACTGATCGGGAACTCCGTGACGTACTCGCCGACCGGGAGTATCAAGCTATCAGGCTACGATATGGAATTACCGAGGAGGGGAATTTTGAACATGGCAAGAACCTGCTTCACACAACAACCCCCCTTGATGATATAGCCGCTGAGATGAATATCTCGAGAGAGAGAACTGAAGAGTTAATTGCTCAGGCAAAATCACTTCTCTTCACCATCAGGGAGAAGCGTGCCCGGCCTTCAAGAGATGAAAAGATTGTGACGGCGTGGAATGGCCTGGCGATCTCAGGTCACGCAAAAGCAGGGATGGCGCTCGATGATGGGTCGATGCTGGATGATGCCGAGAAGGCAGCAACCGTTATCCTGCAACACCTGATTGTCGACGGCAGACTGATGCGTCGGAGCACGGATGGTGAAGTACGATTTCCGGCATACCTTGACGACTATGCCTTCCTTGCACAAGGGCTGATTGACCTTTATGAAGGGACCTTCAACGAACGTTGGCTTCGGGAGGCAGATGTGCTCACACAGAAGGCGATTGAACTCTTTTGGGACGAAACCGGCGGCGGCTTTTTCATGACTGCTGAGGAAGGAGATCCAAACCTTCTTCTTCGAGCCAAGAGTGATAATGATGGAGCAGAGCCATCGGGGAACTCCATAATGGTTTGGAACCTGCTTCGTTTGACCAGACTCTTCGATGACGAATCCTACTACAACTATGCAGAACGAACAATACATCTCTTCGCACACAGAGCTGCGGCCTACCCGGATATAATGCCCTTGATTGTGTCAGCAGGACTTTCACTTGAGGAACCGTCGGGAACCATTGTTATCGCAACCTCGGATTCTGACGAGGGTGGAACAAGAGAGTTGATTCGGCAAGCTCACAGAACATTTCGTCCCTACACCTCACTTGTCGTAACTTCGGGGGGTAAACAAGATACATGGTTGAGACAACGAGCTTCGTTTATCAGGCCGATGAAGACGGTTGACGACAAATCTGTTGCTTATGTCTGCGAAAACTTTATCTGCAACGCACCAACTACCTCTCTACTATAGCGAGAAGAAGACCATTGAACCGGAGGTTTAGAATGCCTGCTTGTCGAATAGCTCTTTACTCCCTCTGCATGTCTATCTGTTCAATGTACATAGCATGTGGTCCGTCAGATGAAGCAACAAAAAAGAACGGAGTGGTGAGCGTTCTGGTTGAACAGGTGCTTCACCATGGAGCTTATAATCCCGAAGGACCAAACCGGAGGATCACTCCACTTGAGGGGGTGGTCGTCACTGTCAATAGTAGCAAAGGAGAAACCATAGCCTCACCGACAACTGATACTCAAGGGAAGGTTCGTCTTGAGTTGCCTGAAGGCTCATACGTGCTGATTGTCCCGGAACGGAATGATGAGTTTGCATCTGCATACTCTCCTGCGCCGGAACGGATAACCCTTGTGGAAGCTGATAGCATGCATATAGACTTCAGATATGCGATATTTGCCCCGTAGTATGTTCACTCTCTTGACGGAAAAAATGAGAGATCGCGTTTTATGGGGGAAGATAAGACTGGTTTGTCCCAATCATAACAGGCATTGGTGATGCGTTTCGGGATCGTTGGCAACATAAGCAAGCAAGGGACTGCTCCGGCAATTTCGAGGCTTGTAGAAGCTTTACGGTTGCGGGGACTTCAGTGGAATCTGCAGGATCGACTGCAGGCTTTCGATGAGTTGAAGCAGATCGGTGAGTTTGTCTCTCGTGAAGTGATGAGAGAGACTTGTGATGCAGTCATCGTGTTTGGTGGCAATGGGACAATGCTCTCAACCGGAAGGAAGCTTGCCGGTTCCAACGTTCCACTTCTCGGCTTTAATCTTGGCAAACTTGGCTTCCTTGCGGAGTTTTCCGTTGAAGTTATTGAAGAGACGTTGGATGAATTCCTTGAAGGTTCATGTCGAATTGTTGAGCGTACTCTGCTGGAAGCATCATTCCCGGAGGATACCGGCAAAACATCACTTCTTGCGCTCAACGATATTGTCATCGACAAACGTGAAACGCGATTGATGATAAACCTTGACGTAAAAGTCGGTGGAGATTATTTAGGGAGATATACTGCTGACGGCCTGATCCTTGCAACGCCAACAGGCTCAACAGCATATGCGTTGTCGGTTGGAGGACCTGTTATTGCACCAGATGCGGGGGTATTTGTTATAGCTCCGATTGCACCTCATATGTTGACCGCACGTCCGGTAGTTATTCCGGATTCGGCAACCATCACAATCACTCCAACACAGTATGGAGGCATGGGAGAATCAATACACGTAATTGCTGACGGACAAAACCATCATTTTCTTGAACTCCCGTCAATAATTATATTGAAGAGACATCAGCATACCGTGCGTTTGGTCAAAAGGGCCTCTCGTACCTACTTCGATGTCCTTCGGGCAAAACTATTATGGGGCAGACGCCCGTCACTTGATAATGAATATGATGTAACGGATACCCCTTCTTGAGGATCATTCAATATAGCATCGGAATTCTCTTAGCAAGACAGCATATACGAACAACACGAACTACAATGCGTACATTTCGATTCCTGACATCTACCATGGTTGTGCTCCCGCTCCTAATGAGTGGCTGCACAAACAGTCCAACCGAACCAACCGTTAACCTTGGAAAGACTACTCTTGGAGAATTCCTCCAAAATCCCAGTTATAGTGCCTGGTATGAACCCGGATATAGAGCCTATCCGACTGAAGATAGCGCTGCGTTCCATCATGCTGTCAACCGTATTGCAGATCAGATCAATGCCGGCGAAGGCTCCTACAAGATGGTAATGGTTGTCAAACCGAACTGTAGTTGCCAACATACACAGCGGGAGATGCCGCGTGTGATGAAGACACTCGACCGGGCTAGATTCCTGCATGAAAACATCGAGGTCTGGATCACGGACAGTCCGCTCAACGGAATTGATGAGATCAAGGATCTCTATCGGATCGGGGTTGCCCCTACTTTCCTTCTCCTGAAGGATAATACAGAGCTCGGACGAATCGAGGTCGAAGACACAACGAGCGGTGTGGAAATCTCAACAGAACTCGCTAATATCTTTGAGCAGTAAATTATTGCTGACCAGATTCAAAAGAGAACATTAGAGTGCCGGATGAGGGAGAGTCATTCGGCGCTTTTGCTTGTTGCCTGTTGCGAGCGAAGCAACCACTCCACGCGCTCAAAATCTACCGGCCACGTCACTTTAATGTTGTCCGATTCTCCGGGAATCGCTGCAACTCTTTCACCAAGTGCCTCAACAAGGGAAGCATCATCCGTTCCCTGAACTCCCTTCTTCATCGCATGTTCGTATGCTCTACGAAGCAGATTTGCATCAAATCCTTGAGGAGTCTGCGCAGTATAGAGTTCATCTCGCGGAAGTGTTTTGAGAACCTGTTCAGCTCTGACTCGCTTGACAGTCTCAGCTATCGGTAAGACAGGAATAGCAGCTCCATGTTCGGCAACGGCTTCGATGAGACGACCAATCAGCTCAGGTGAAACAACTGGTCGAACGGCATCATGGATAAGAACAATTGAAAGCTCATCTTTGATCCTGGAAAGGCCATTGCGGATCGAATCCTGCCGCTCCTTACCACCATCTACAAGTACGACCTTTACAAAGCCGGTAATCACCTTCTCCCCCTCCCGTCTCCACTCCGGATCAACAGCAACAATAATCTGGCGGCATGCCTCAATTTCTATAAAAGTGCTAAGTGTCCACTCTAAAAGCGGCCTTTCCAGAATCGGCACATACTGCTTCGGGAGACTCTGACCACTTCGCACACCAAGACCGGCGGCAGGTATAATCAGACTAAAATCAGTCATCCTTCTTTCCTCCAATCCGAATTGCGACTATCACTCCAGCAACCGTTCCACCCACGCTTGCAGCTACCATTGTATTTCGTATAAGCCCTTCGTTCAGATCAAACGATAAACTCCAAATCATAAAAAGATTGGCCAGAAGAGCAAGCCCAAATCCTGAAACGCCCAGAAGAAGAACGAATCCGATTCCTTTCGATGGAATGACCGCTACTCGCCGGGCAATGTACTCTCCGGCAAAAACCAGAACCAGGACAACAGGCACTGAGTAGATCAGAGCAATCATTGTGACAAGAAGAAAAAACATTAGTCTGTCGCCTGCATTAGAAAGAGGACCGAGCCTTATGATTTCTGCGATTACGTAGACCAGCGAAGTTGCAGCGGCGCCGGCTATCGATCCTGCCAGCAAATTGAGGATCATTTGTGCAAGCAAGTTCCTCGGTCGCTTCTGTCGTGGATAGCTCATTTGCGTGGTATAGGTCTTTCGTGACAGGAAGTTAGGAAAACTGCAACAGGATTGTATCTTGTATTTTTACGGAATGATATGCGCATCTTTTCTCACGTACAATTCGCTCTGATACTGGCTCTGTCGCCGTTGTTGAATCTCTCATCGCAAGTCCTGCCAGATGATGTCAGATCGTGGCAACTGGTCAAAACGTTTATTCAGGAGACCGGTTCGCCGTTGGAGAATATCGATCGCAAGTCATTCCAGACCCGACTGACAGGTGAAGCGGCAAAGATAGATATCGAGAAGCTTAAGGGCCGATGGCCGCGCTTTATTGATGTCTATATCGATACTATAATTTCCTTGCATGAGAGATACCGAAAAGTACCGGGGAACAAGGAAGAGAACATTCCCGATTGTATCGATACTATTCTCAACTCGGCACTTGCCATTACCACCTATAGTAACGGCATTTACGAAAGCTACTCCTTTTTCTGTGAGTATGATTCTATTTGGCGTATAGAATCATGGAGACAATTTCCGAGCATGGAAGAGCGACAGGCAATCAGCGACAGCATTCTTGACCTCGACACCACAGCAGGCGACTATTTAAGGCAACGTTCAATTCTAACAACGCTCCTTTTGGAAGAAAAAAGCCAGGTTGAAGTCTTTATGTGGATCAGAACCGATGCCACCAAGATAGCGCAACAACTTCTCCGCTCATCAAACTGGAAAGAGTTCGATCTGACAGAACTTGAGCTTGACTTAATCGGGGAGTATGATGCTCTCGATGATGATCTGACTCCTACCGAACTCCTGCTCCATCGCCTGAATCCTTCAGCGCTGAGTCGCCTTTCTACACAGGGAATTTCAAAGATCATCCGCTATCACCACATCGGGAAAAAATTTTATCCACTGTTTGAACTTGGAAATTTTCAGGATAAATCGGTCGGGTTTCTCTACGCACCCGATTCAATCCCTACGCCTCCTCTTTCAAAAGACATGTTTTTCACAATGAGACCTGTCGATTCAAACTGGTGGCTCTACAAAGGCGTGCTTGAACCATCCTCTGTCAGTGATAAGAATTCACCTGTACCTCAACAATCAACGCAAGAGAAGACTGAGAAGGGAGACGGGTCTCTTAAAAGAAGATCGCTAACGAAACGCAAAAACGACAAGTCGCAATTTCTGATCCCCAAAGAATGAGGACAAATAGTCTTCAAACGAAACAGCTCTTTGCGCTTGGTTGTTTCCGTAATCGGGAGCTTCGTCGTAGCTTAGTTCTGATCAATTCGGGAGTTTCGAGCAACTAAGGCAGGCTCCTCCGGATAATGCCTGAACCAATCCTTCAAAGGCTATGCCCACGATTACAATAGATGGTAATCAGTACGAATTTGAGCAAGGAAAGTCGATTATTGAAGTCTGTCGTGAAAACGATATCGATGTTCCCCACTTTTGCTGGCATCCGGCCCTTACAGTAGCCGGGAATTGTCGCATCTGTTTCGTTGAAGTGGAGGGAATGCCGAAGCTTCAGATTGCCTGTGCTGTCCCTGCTGCCGACGAACAAGTGGTTCATACGCAGAGCGAGCGGGCAGTTAAGGGGCGTGAGGCCATTATGGAGTTCCTGCTGATCAACCACCCACTCGATTGTCCTATCTGTGACGAAGCCGGCCAATGTAAGCTTCAGGATTATGCCTTCCTGCATGGACGACGCGAGAGTCGATTTGACGAGATGAAGAATCGGAAGGAGAAACGTATCCCTTTTGGCCCACAAGTCCTGTTCGATGGCGAGCGTTGTATTTCTTGTTCTCGCTGTATCCGCTTCGCGGAGGAAATCGCCCAACAGTCAGCCCTAACCTTTGTCCAGCGAAGTGATCACGTTACCATTGAGACCTTTCCTGGAACAGAGTTTAATAGTCCATATTCGATGAACGTCATCGATATCTGTCCGGTTGGAGCACTTACCTCGCAGGACTTCCGGTTCAAGGCACGCGTCTGGGACATGTCGTTCAACGATTCGATCTGTCCCGGCTGTGCGCGTGGCTGCAATGTGCATGTCGGCGCCCAGGACAATGAAATTCTTCGGTTGGAACCCCGAACTAATATGAAAGTCAACCAATACTGGATGTGTGATCCGGGACGCCTGGAAACATATCCTCATGTGAACGAGAACAGATTTACATGCCCCGTTATCAAACGTGGAGACAGACAAATTCCTGTAAGTTGGGATGAAGCATACTCCGAGGCAGTCGCTCTCTTGCGTAGGCTTAAATCCTCGGAGATCGCATTCATCGGCTCGTCTCGCAGTACATGCGAGGATAACTATGCCTTTATCAAGTTTGCTCGGGAAGGAGTGGGAGTGGATCATATCGGTTTTGTTCCTCACAATGATCATGAGTTTGGTGATAACAAACTTCGTGTAGCTGATCGCTCACCAAACAAAGCCGGTGTCAAGGCTCTTGGGATGGAAGAGTATGGCGATCTTGATCGAATTCTCGAAAGCATAGAGCAAGGCAGGATCAAGGGACTCTGTATACTTGATCCCGACATCCCAACCTCCGACCGCTTTGAAGAGGCACTCGATAAGCTGGAAGCGCTTATTGTTTACGCCTCAAACCCGACATCCCTGACCTCGCAGGCGGATGTCGTCTTTGCAGCCTCGACCTGGGCCGAAACCGAAGGGACGTGGGTTAACGTGGATGGACTTGTGCAGCACTTTGAACCGACAATTGCTACCAAGGAGAACGAACACCGGATGGGAATGAAGCTTTCTCGTCTCGACAAGTTCGGAGCAGATAATGATCGTTGGACGCAGGGTGAAAAACGCGATTGTAAGCCGGCGTGGCAGGCGCTTCAAGTACTGGCCCGCTTGATGGGAACAACCTGGCAGTACAAATGGACGGAAGATCTTTTCGATGAACTGGCGAGCAAAAACATCGAATTCAGCGAGATGACGTACGAAAAGCTGGATCAATATCGAGGTATCGTTCTTGGAAAAGGAAGCAGCCCGGAACCTCACGGTCTTGAATATCGGCCGCATGAATTCCGTCCGCAGATTATGACAGAGATCAATTAAGAATTCAAAATTAAAACGGAAGGCTATATTCTATACTATGACTCAAATAGTCAACTACGTAGTATAGGTTGTTGAAAACAGATCATGATGATACCAAGATCTTCTTCGAAATACTTCATGAACCTGGATGAAGCACAAGGCAGGGCGATAGTCAACGATTGGCTTACTACGCTTTTGCCGGGCTACCAACTTGGCAAACCTTCAGAATATAGCCAAACGGAAAAACAATGTAGAGCAAACTCGAGGGTTATCATCTTCTTTTTGAATCTTTCACTTTGAATTGAATATTAAAATATGTCGGAAACACTCTGGTACTGGATAATACTCGGCATCAAAGTCTTTGTGGTGCTCCACATCTTTTTGATCGGAGCTGCGTACGTAGTACTTCTTGAACGAAAAGTCTCGGCCTGGATTCAGGATCGTGTGGGACCGAATCGTGTTGGCTGGCGTGGCTCATTGCAGTCATTTGCAGATGTGCTGAAGCTTGTTCTCAAGGAGGACATTGTTCCGGAAAAGGCCGACAAGTTTTTCCATCGACTTGCTCCGCTCATTACCATCTCCATAGCGGTTGCAGTGTGGGCGTTTGTACCATTCTTCAACGAGATTACTATCAATGGTACAACTATCAATGGTACGATTGCCCCTGATCTGAACGTCGGTTTATTGTTGTTGCTGGCACTTGGCTCTGTTGGTGTCTATGGAATTGCATTGGCCGGCTGGTCGTCCAACAGCAAGTATTCGCTCATGGGAGGGCTGCGTGCATCAGCACAGATGATCAGTTACGAACTGGCAATGGGTCTGTCGTTGATCGGTCTGTTGTTGATCATGGGCTCAACAAATATCTCAGATATCGTCGTACAGCAGTCGGACTACTGGTGGGGTGTGATTCCAAAGTGGAACATATTTGTTCAACCACTCGTTTTTCTGATCTTTCTTGTTGCTGCCTTTGCCGAGACTAACCGTGCACCGTTTGATCTTGCTGAGGCAGAGCCAGAGCTTGTTGGTGGATTCCACACAGAGTATTCCGGTCTGAAGTTTGGCCTCTTCTTCCTGGGTGAATACGGTAACGTCATAATGATGTCGGCAATCATGGCCACCCTCTTCTTCGGTGGGTACCACGCTCCCTGGATTGAGAAGATTGCTTTCTTCAGGGATAATCAAATAGCTATGGCGCTTCTGCAGTTTGGGATGCTCTCGATAAAGACTCTCTTTTTTGTGTTCTTCTTCATATGGGTTCGCTGGTCAATACCACGTTTCCGCTATGACCAGTTGATGAATCTCGGATGGAAAGTGATGTTCCCCCTTGCGCTCGGGAACACGGTGGCAACAGCAATTGTTCTGGCAGTGATCAAGGGTATGAATTAATATTGCCCCTCTCAAGAGAGAGACGTTGGTAGCAGGTAAGTTCGATTTTAATCATTATCAGTTTCTATTGATATGGCAACTCACACGGTTTCTGAACGCTCCACAAAACGGATACGCTTCTGGGAAAGGCTTTATCTGCCGGAAATCGCTAAAGGCCTGACCCTGACGTTCAAACAGATGATCAAGCCGAGCTATACACGACAATATCCTGAAGAAAAGTTCGAGCCAGAGGCAAGCTACCGGGGTCGCCCGGTCCTCGTACAGGAAGAATTCGGCGAACGTTGCGTTGCCTGCGGACTCTGCTCCCGCGTCTGCCCGGCAATTGCAATTGAAGTACAGGCTGGAGAGACAGAAAAAGAGAAGGAGCGGTATCCCGAGAAGTTCGAGATCAATATGCTCCGCTGTATCTTCTGTGGCTACTGCGAAGAAGCTTGTCCCGAGGAGGCTATTGTGATGTCACGTGATTACGAACTTGTGTTTAACAACTTCGACGACGCCATATTCGGCAAGGACAAACTGCTGATGCCGGTTTCACAACTTCAGGAGCGTCTCGAGTACCTACGCCAGTACAAAGGATAAGTGACTTTCACGCATTTGAAAGCAGAGATGAATAATCACAGAAGGCTATGTTCTCAACAGCATATTATTTCGAGTGTCACCCTGATCTTGTCGAAGGACGATGTACGATGTACGATGTACGATTTCAGATGTACGATGTTAGAATGCCGAAGCATGCCATCCTGAGCTTGTCGAAGGAGAGCCTG
>JAGWAZ010000027.1:43761-62472 GCA_021296135.1 Chlorobiota bacterium
TTCGTGTTGGTTTTACGGAGATTTCGTTGTTACTAGGAGTTCATAACGCTAAAGATACATATCTATTTCAGTTCTTTATGAGAACATAGCATCACAGAATTATGGCTTCGACCTGAACGTCGAGGCCGTTTTGGTTTAGAGCAATGAGACTTGCATACCTACAGGAGGCTCTCACAGAGCCTATTACTGAAGAACTTCGGAAGCGGGGATGGGAGGCAACTCCTTCCAATAATCCGGGAGCTGATATTGTCCGGAGGAAAGCTGATATCGCTCTCGGCCCAGCCCTCGATTATGCTCGACATCTCGGATTAGTTGATTATGCCCTGGTGCCGGAATTTGCAGTCATCACAGAGGGAATTGCCGGACTGATGCGTATTGCCTTCAGTCCCGGTCGGGAATCACTCTCTTCAATTGCCGTCAGAAAGGCGACTGATGCTTCAACCATTATTTCCGGTATCATACTGATTGAGAAGCATGGCATTGAGCCGAACGTTGTGGAAGTTGAAGAGGAGGCGGACCTCAAGGTAATGTTAGAAGCCGCGGATGGTGCATTGCTGAGTGGAGATCAGGCCATTGCTTCGTTAGCATACCACGACATGGCACTCGATATGACCGACGAATGGGAAGATATTACCGATGCTCCTCTTCCCTATATGCTTGCCTGGGGTCGTGAAGGAGAGGTGCCTGATGAATCTATCGCAGAATTGTTGGAAGCACGTGATCATATGACTCTCACATTTCCGGATCGCATTGCCCGACCTGAACAGCCCGAGGGACTGAGACGCGTTTATGAGGCGTATCTCACAGGTAATATCCGGTTTTCGTTGACAAAAGAAGAGGCGCACGAAATACTCACTCCTCTATTTCACTATCCTTTTTATCATGGAGTTATCGAGGATATTCCAGCTATCAAGTTCTTAGATGACAAGCCCGAACAATCCCCCTTAACAAACCAGGGAGAAATAATATAACCCTACGAAACTATCGATATTCTAAATCCATAGATCCATAGGGATCCGGATTTCACTACTATCCACTATCTAGTAACTACTATCCATCACTATGCCTGACCTGATCTTGCTTCGTCACGGACAATCACAATGGAATCTTGAGAACCGTTTTACCGGCTGGATTAATATTGACCTCTCAGAGAAGGGACGTGAAGAAGCCCGATGCGCCGGGGAGAAGTTGCGGGATCGGAAGATAGATGTTGTGTACACATCAGTCCTGATACGGGCGATCAACACAGCAACGATTGCTCTTGAGATTGCCGACAAAGGAGACATGGAGCTAATCCGGAACCAGGCGCTGAACGAAAGGCATTATGGTGACCTGCAGGGACTGAACAAGAAGGAAACCGCAGAGAAACATGGGGATGACCAGGTTCATACGTGGCGTCGAAGCTTCGACATTGCTCCTCCGGGAGATGACGCAGAAAGTCTGGAGATGACAATCGAACGGGTTCTCCCATACTACCACGAACACATTGAAAAAGACCTGCTTGCCGGAAAGAACGTGCTGGTTGTGGCACACGGCAATTCCCTTCGGGCCCTGAGCTATTATCTCGACAGGCACTCACCGGAATCAATAGTGAGGTTGGAGATCCCAACGGGGGAGCCGATACTCTACACATTGGAGATTAAGGATGAGGGATTGGAGGTGTTGGAAAGAAGAGAACTTTGAGTAGAGTTGTACGAGACACCATAAAGTAAGATGACATTGGCACCGGGATCTCTCCCGATCGCACGCAGTTCAGGATAGGCTTAACAATATCTATACACAGTAATGAGCCACTGCTTGGAGTTTTTCTGGAAGGTTTGTTATGAAAATAGCTAAGGAGAATGACCAAAGCAAAGAATTAGCCGGGGAATCGAACACCCAGAAGGATAGGTCAAACGTTGGCTTAGAAACCTTGTGTACATAGCAGCAACCTCGCGCACAAAGAGTCTACTTTTAATAGAATCGGTGACTCCCGTAAGGCATCACCGATAAAAGTGCTCCCTGGGGGACTCGAACCCCCGACCCGCTGATTAAGAGTCAGCTGCTCTACCAACTGAGCTAAGGAAGCACGGTAATATCAAGAATTCAGAGGAATCAACAAAACATCGTCTGTTTGTTGATGTAAGGCAGATGCTATCTCACTTCGCAGGCCTTTTCTCAAAATGCTGTAGATTATATTCCATGAACTCTCAGGGTATGCAATTTCAGGGATTGCTTCTGCTTGGCGGGATAGCCTCCCTCCTTCTCTCGTCCTGTGGTGGAGATCACGTCCGCCCACGCGTAACACTGGCTGAACTTTCGGCATACTCGTCGATACCAGTCACAATTGAGGGAACGCCTCGAACCGCCTATCTGACGGATGACTCCTGTCACTACTCGGAGTGGGCATATGGAGTTATGAAACCGGATGCCTCGGTTAATCTGACAACCGCATATCAAACGAGCGATTCCATCATTGTTGTCACGCCGTATGGCATCATACCGCTCGATGTCTTCAGCTTGAAACTCTATCTCGGAGCCTTTTTTTCGCGAACGTTCAACGAGGAGAATGCCTCGATTGCTCCTCTGCCAATTCAGAGGCTGGTTGAAGAAAAGGGAAGCACTATTGCCGTACGGGAGTATCTGCTGCAACCGGAGAGGACATACTTCGCCCGAGTCAGAATTGATACAGTGAACCTTGCAGCAACCAGACCGGTCATCTCTACCGACGAAGTGATTGAGTATGAGAAGAACCCCCAACTCATCAAACACGTTCTTGAAATCTCTGATAAACCATTTACTTCTCAAAAGCCTCCCCGTGAAGCAACGCCTGCTTATGCTGATGAGCCAGCAAAGGGCCATCATCATGGCTTGCAACCTTTTCGTGTGAACGAGAGAGCGGAGTAAGTACAGTATTGGCACTGTGTTACAAAAATCCGTGCCTGCGTCTCTGTTTTGTCAAGCCTAACCGCCACCGACTTGTAATACTCCCTAAGCTCTACCGACCACATCTTCTATCCAGTCAAGGTATGCCCGAGAGCCATACTGAACCGGCAGGGCAAGTACCTCGGGAACATCGTAGGGATGGAGTTCAATGAGCCTGTCCTGGAGCGCTCGATACCTGTATCGTGTTGTTTTTATCAGCACCAGAACTTCACTCTCTTTTTGCACTTCACCCTCCCACTGATAAATTGATGTTATCTGAGGCAGAATATTACAACAGGCTGCAAGGCCCTCCTCAACAAGAACCTGCGCGATCCGGCTGGCAGTCTCTGTATCCGAAAACGTTGTATAAAGTACAAGTGCTGACATCTTGGACCTCCCCGATCAAGTCTTCCCTTTCTCATCATTGTCTGACTTGCAAACTTGTTCGATAAACTCCGACCCACCATTCTTCGAACTGAACTGAAGCGTTCTGATCGGAAAGGGTATCTCGATTCCTTCAGCCTTAAATCGTTTGTAAACGCGTTTCATCAATTCATGCCGTACTGCAAATTGATGCTCAACTTTGTCGACCTTGGGATAGGCTTTGATAGTCAAGGAAGAATCAGAAAAAGTTGTGAATCGAACCACCGGCACCGCTTCGAGCAGTCCATTAACCTCACCATGAGCTTTTGCAACTTCGTCGATCAAGACCTCTTCAACCCAGGCCGGATCAGCATCGTAACTTACTCCAACCGCCAGTTCAACCGATAACTGTGAGTTCGGGAGATGATAGTTTGTCAAGATACTTTCGGAAAGCTTCTTGTTTGGAATGATTACTAAATTGTTCGCCAGCGTTCGTAAGGTTGTAGTCCGCCAACTGATGTCCTGTACAAATCCCTCTTCTCCACCTGAAAGCTGAATGTAATCCTCAACATGTATCTGCTTGGAAAGCGTCATATAAATACCGGCAAACAGATTAGCCAGGGTATCCTGAAATGCCAACGCGACGGCAAGACCGCCAATTCCCAGAGCGGTAATTGCAGGCAAGAGAGATATATCAAACAACGAAAGAATAACAGCAAGTCCCAGCATATAAAAGATAAATGCCACGACGGACTTGATTAACGTGGTGTTACCAACTCCAGCAGCGGAAGAGTCAGAGTGTCGTTTTATAGCTTCGGAAACCGCTCGGACAACGGCCATTGTCATTGAAAGGACAAGGACTGCCATCGCAATCTGCTCAGCCAGTTTCTGATAGTTCGGCTCCCATGATAGTGTCGGAATTGTGAGAACAAATGCGATCAGAATGACCCAGAGAATTGTCTTTCTACGCAACGTGTCCAGAATGATGTCATCGTAGAAATTCTCGGTCTGCTGCGCCAGTCTGTTGAGTCGACCCAGAACAACCTGACGAATAATCATGCCCAGAAGCAGGGCAATTAGCAGAAAAAGTCCTGCCTTGGCATAGGGTTGCACGCCAACACCGATGTTTGGGAAAATCGGTTGGATGAGTTTATCGTACAGTACTTGAAGAATCTTGTCCATTTAACGCTTGTTCTTTGTTCTAAGAAGCTCTCTTGATAGGGACCTCATCGAGTTGTTTTTTTCTGGTTCGATGGATACAGCCGATACTCTCCTGCTTCGTATAGCAACTTACAAATCACACCTATGCTGTGCCCCACACTCCGATCTTTCGATATCGTGCTGAACGCTGATCCAGCAACTCGTCGTGAGATAACTTTTTCAACTCCCTTAGCGATGTCACTATCTGGTTTTTAACCTCATCGGCCGCCGCCTCATGATCACGATGAGCGCCACCGACCGGCTCGCGTATAATGCCATCGGAGATACCGAGTTCAAGGATGTCCCATGCAGTCAATCGTAAAGCCTCGGCAGCCTGCTCCTTGTACTCCCAGCTTCGCCAAAGAATACTGGAGCAAGACTCAGGCGCAATCACTGAGTACCAGGTATTCTCCATCATATAGAAACGATCTCCCATACCAATTCCCAGCGCTCCACCTGATGCCCCCTCTCCAATCACAATATTGACGATCGGCGTTTTCAGACCGGCCATCTCAATCAGGTTCCGTGCAATAGCCTCGGCCTGCCCTCGTTCCTCAGCCTCAATCCCAGGATAAGCCCCCGGCGTATCGATCAGAGTTACTACAGGCAACCTGAACTTCTCCGCCAAACTCATCAGGCGTAACGCTTTACGATACCCTTCCGGGTTCGGCATTCCAAAATTCCGCTTCAGATTTTCTTTGGTATCGTGTCCCTTCTGGTGACCTATCAACACTAATTCGATACCATCAATCTGGGCAGGTCCTCCAACAATAGCAGGGTCATCACGAAAGGATCGATCACCGTGCAACTCGATAAAGTCATCACAGATCATCTCGATGTAGTCGAGCGTAAAGGGACGTTCGGGATGACGCGCCAACTGCACACGTTGCCATCGCGTCAACTGTTCATATATGTTCCCTCTAAGTCGCTCAACTTTTTCCTCCAGCACTGCGATCTCATCATCAATGTCGAGCTGGTCGGACATCGATCTCATCTCGAAGATTTTCTCCTCAAGCTCAATGATCGGTTTTTCAAATTCTAATACGTATTTGGCCATTACTATTGATTCTTCTGAATAATCTGTTCGAACTCCGTCCCTTTTTCCCTGCCGGCTGACGGATATGTTCGTAGTGAGGTGATGATTATCTCACAGTCAAGCATGAAGGATCTGTTCGCTTCATAATACCGTTCTATTTCGGCCAGACTCCTCTGATCATGATGAATGTCAGGATATATTGAAACGGCCGAAAAGACTGGCGGACGTTCACCCTCTACAGCATCAGCGCCCCGAACCGACGGACGCTTTCCAACGAGTGCGAGAAAGAGAGAACCGAACCGAACCCTCTTTTGCGCACCCGCCAAATATACAACCGGCAGGAAGAGCAAACAGAGCAGCGCAAGGAACCGATCCTGCAATCGTTTGCTCAACGGAACCTTGAATCGATACGGTTCGGGACTGTTTCGCATCGACTTCCGTGGCACAATCTCACCACTAACCCCTTCAGAACTTTCACGCATTAAATGGAATCGGACCGATTCTCCAGCGCAGAAGCGCATCGCTTTGATGACTTCTCCATACCCTATCTCGGAATCAAGGAGGAAGACATCGGTCAAGCGATGTTCACGAACAATCCAGGCAATGTTCTCAACCGAGCCGAGCCCGGTATCGCTTAGCGTGTCAAGTTGGCTGAACGTTGGTGCAATAACTCCCACCACGCTGACCGGGCGCCTGAACAACGTATCCCTCAACCGCTCACGAACCGATCTCCCTATCGGATTACCGCTGATAACGGCTACCCTGCGAGTGCTCTCCGAACCAAAGGTACGCCTATAAAGAATAATCAGGAATCGACTCAACAGACCAATGAAAGCTCCAATTCCGGTTGTTGCGAGAACAATTCCTCGACTGAAGCGATAATCTTCAAAGAAATATGTGAGCGTGCTCAAAACAAAGAAGCCGGCCAGGTAACCGAGCAGGGTACGCGAAAGCCGACGATAATCGGGGCCATAACCTCCTGCAACAGCAATCGAAAGGATGAAGAGAAGAGGTGGTACTATATAGACCCAGGGCAGGGCATAATCGGGATAACGTACCGCGCCGATAATGTAAAGGGTCCCGATAATGAAGCCAATCAAGACGGCAACAAGATCAATCAGAGCAAACTTCAGATGAGGCAATCCTCTCGCGATTCGGGCACTTCCACGCCGAAGCTGAATACCAAGGCGAACGAGGAAGAGAAGGAAAGGACTGCGAAAGTGCTTCTGCGCAAAGATGATCATCGCATCATAGAACATGGCGATGGAATCGAGTGAACTGCGACGGGTACTTTCTCCCCCTATATGAACGATAGAGGTGCCGGGATGATACCAGATCTGCCAACCGACCTTGTTTGCCCGCCAACAGAGATCAAGATCTTCGCCATACATAAAGAAATCGGTATCAAAGCCACCCAACTCACGAAGGACAGAACCTCTGAAAAACATAAAGCTTCCGGACAGACTCTCCACTTTGGAGGTTGTTTCGTCATCGATCCACGTGAGGTTGTAGCCCCCAAAGAGTCGTGATTGTCGAAAGAGTTTACTGAGGCCGAAGACGCGACTGAATGAAGACCAGGGAGATGGGAAGCCACGCTTTGCTGCGGGATCCAGAGTACCATCCGGATGAACGATCTTGCAACCGACCGCACCCGCTTTGGGATGCTCCTCCATAAAAGCGAGCATCACGTGAAGGGTATCTTCCTGAACGATTGTATCAGGATTCAGGATTAGGATGTACTCCCCCTTTGCCTGCTCAATCCCGAGGTTGTTGGCGGCTCCGAAGCCAAGATTCCGGTCGACCGGAATCGTCACGACATCGGAATGATCTTTCTGCAGGACCTCCACCGCACCATCGCTCGATCCATTATCTACAACAATGATCTCTCCTTCAATATCATGAAGAGCACGACGCAACGATGCAATTGCGTTCAGGAGCAGATCACGAACGTTATAGTTAACGATGATAACTGAGAGTTGCACAGAAAGAAGTTACGATTCTGTGTTGACCTTCACTGCATCCACAACACGTTCGTGAACCTCATCAATTGTTCCAACTCCGTAGACCTCTGTCACCAGTTCGAAGTTCTGATAAAAAATCAGGACTGGTTCCGTCTCTGAGCGATAGACATCGAGTCGATGATTGATGACGTCCTCAGTATCATCGGTCCGACCACGAGACAACATTCGTTGAACGATCTCCTCCTTCGGAGCAGTCAGATAGATAACATTGTCAATTTCCTTCCCCAATTCTCTCAATGCGGTCTCTAAGGCCTTAGCCTGGGAAAGATTTCTGGGATATCCATCGAGGATAAATCCATTACTATTTTTAGGCTGACTGAACGCATCGACTACAATAGCCGTTGTCAGATCATCCGGCACAAGCGCACCCCGATCCATGTACTCTTTGGCTTTCAGTCCAAGCTCCTTCTTCTGCTCAAGCGCTGCTCGAAAAATAGTTCCGGTGGAAATATGCGGGATACCAAGTCGCTCCGCTAATTTCTCAGCCTGGGTTCCTTTTCCAACCCCGGGAGCACCAAAAAAAATCAAATTCATAAGTGATCTGTATGCGTGATTCCACAATTTAGGCTTGCAAAAGGTCGAATGGAGCAGGTAGAATATAGAAAGCCTTTATATCCTACATTCTATCTACTCCTTTGCATCCTCATACCGTCATAATTTCTTTTTCTTTGGCCTGATACACCGTATCAATCTCCCCAACATACTTATCGGTCAACTCCTGAACATCGATCTCTGCGTCTCTGCGTAAATCCTCGCTCAGATGCTCCTCCTTCTCGGCCTTCTTCAACTGTTCCATGGCCTCACGCCGGGCATTACGAACGCCTACTTTTGATTCTTCAGCAATCTGTTTTGCGTGTTTCGCAATTTCTTTGCGCCGCTCCTCAGTCAAGGGTGGAATCGGCAGCCGAATAACTTGTCCGTCGTTTCCCGGAGTCAACCCGAGATTGGCGGCAAGAATTGCTTTCTCAATCGGTCCAAGCATTGTCTTCTCCCATGGCTGCACAATAATCATCGTTGCGTCCGGCGTTGAGACGTTGGCAACCTGAGTTAAAGGGGTCATTGTACCGTAATAATCGACCTGAATCGAATCAAGCATCGAAACAGAAGCCCGTCCGGTACGAATCTTTGTCAATTCGATCCGTGCATGTTCAACCGCACGTTTCATACCATCTTCGGCACCATGGAGAACTGTTTTGACTTCCATAGCTCAAGCAGAAATCTGATTTATGATTATCACTAATGAAGTTGACCGTTCCTTCTTCTTTATGCTGCCTCAGAGTTCACTACCGTTCCAATCTTTTCACCAAGAATCAGACGCTTCAGATTGCCCGGAACGCTCATGTCGAAGACAAGAATCGGGAGACGATTCTCCTGGCACAACGTAATCGCTGTAAGATCCATTACGCTGAGATTGCGTCGGTGTACTTCGGAGTATGAGACATCGGTGAATCGTTTTGCATCCGGGACAACGCGAGGATCCGCATCGTAGATTCCATCCACGCCATTCTTTGCCATTACCAAAGCATCGGCATGTATCTCAATTGCGCGGAGCGCGGCAGCTGTATCAGTTGTGAAGTATGGATTTCCGGTGCCTGCGCCAAAAATCACCAACCGCCCTTTCTCCAGATGTCGCATCGCCCGTCTGCGGATGAACGGCTCGGCAATCTGTTCCATCTTGATTGCCGTTTGCATTCTGGTCAGAATACCTTTCCGCTCAAGAGCGCTTTGAAATGCAAGTGAGTTTATGACGGTTGCCAGCATCCCCATGTAATCCCCGGTCACCTTGTCCACTCCCTCTGCAACGGCCTGAACTCCTCGATAAATGTTGCCGCCTCCGATGACAATCCCAATTTTAACACCAAGCTCATGGATGGTATGTATCTCATCAGCAAACCGATCAAGCGTGGCAGCGTCGATTCCATACTCGGCATTCTCCATCAATGCCTCGCCACTGAGCTTCAACAGGATGCGTTTGAATTCGGGCTGTTCCCCCATATGCAGTTTTTTAGATATTTTCGTTGAATTCGAGCAAAAATACGAAAAAGAAGCGAGGGATAACTGAGTCCGGAGCACGAAAAACGCCGTCGTAGGATTCCACAACGGCGTCTATCTATGTTGGTCTATCGAAAAATTCAAACGGCCTCTGTCGAGACGCTATCGAATGCTTCGCCAAGATTGAATCGAACAAAGCGACGAACCGTGGTCTCCTCTCCAAGCTCTTTTAGAACATCAGCAACCGATTTGGAAGAATCCTTGACGAACGATTGTTCGAGAAGTGTGTTCTCCTGAAAAAACTTCTCGAGGCGTACATTCACAAGTCTGTCGATAATGTCAGCAGGCTTATTCTCTTCAGCAAGCTGCTCACGATAAATCTCTTTTTCTTTTTCAATTGTCTCGGCCGAGTACTCGTCACGATTCACATGTTGAGGATTCATTGCTGCGACCTGCATTGCAATGTCGCGCGTAAGCTGGTTGACAGCCTCCCGATCCTCTCCGGCCCCAGCAACCTCTACAACAACGGCAAGACGCGAACCACCATGAACGTAGTCGGAGACAAAGCCGTCAAACGAATCAACGCGCTCAAAACGACGGATGCCAATTCGTTCAGAGAATTTGGCAAGAAGCTCATTCAAGCCCGCCTCAAGGGTTCCGCCGTCAATCTCAGCGCTCAACAACTCAGCTTCACTTGAAGGATTTGTCTTCAGGACCACATCTGCGACCTTGTTAGCAAACGAACTGAATTCTTCGTTACGAGCAACGAAGTCCGTTTCACAGTTAATCTCCACAAGGGCCGCACTCCTGTAATCATCGGCTACAACAGTGGCTATCACTCCTTCATTGGCCACCTTCTCAGCACGCTTCGCGGCAGTAGCAGCTCCTTTCTTTCTCAGAATTTCGACTGCGGCATCCATATCTCCGTTTGCCTCTTCCAATGCCCTCTTGCAATCGGACATTCCAGCCCCCGTGCAAGCACGCAAATTCTTGATATCTTCAAGAGAAATTGCCATAGTATTCAAAGCTCGATATCATTAATAGTTTTGGTTTTCTGTTTCATAACTCAGGAGTCCTGAGTTGCACTCTTTTTTAGCCCCTCATCCTGAGCCTCAACGGTTGCGGCTGATTCGGCAACTTCCTTCTCATCCGAAGCTTTCTTTGCCTCTCTTCCTTTTCGACGTGAACGAGTACGACGTCTGGTCCTGATCGTCTCTGCATTGATCTGCTTAACATCCTGGTCTTTCTGAGATTCCTCTGCAGCAGCCACATCAGCCTCGCGAGCCTTGCTTGCCTCTTTGCCCATGATAACCGCATCGGTAATCTCTTTGGAGATCAGCGCAATTGTTTTCAACGAATCATCGTTTGCCGGAATCGGATAATCGACCACCAAAGGATTAACGTTAGTATCGACAATAGCAACAACCGGAATCCCTAACGTCTTTGCCTCCTTAACCGCCAGGCGTTCCTTACGGATGTCAACAACAAAGAGTGCTCCCGGAAGACGACTCATGTCAACGATACCCCCAAGGACCCGGAGCAAACGATCTTTCTCACGGGAGAGCATGAGGCGCTCTTTTTTTGTCAGATTGTCGGCCGTACCGTCCGACTCCATTTTCTCGATCTGATCGAGTCGTTTTAGCGACCTTCGGATCGTCGAGAAGTTCGTAAGCATACCGCCAAGCCAGCGCTCAACAACATAGTTAGTGCCGGCACGGAGAGCTTCATCACGAACAGCATCGCGAGCCTGCTTCTTTGTACCGACATAGAGAATACGCTTTCCGTCGGCAGCAATTCTTTCGGCTGCGTTTTTGGCCTCTCCGAGGAGTGCCTGGGTCTTCTTCAGGTCAATAATGTGAATGCCGTTTCGCTTCATAAAGATATACTTCCGCATCTGCGGGTTCCACCTGCGTGAAAGATGCCCGAAGTGGGCACCGGCATTCAAGAGATCTTCAATGCGGACTGCCATGTCCTTCCTCCAAGTACTGTTTGTGTTATACCTCTATCTCCGTCATCTCGATAACGCTCATCCGCGGCGGCGGACACACACGGTCGATCGGGAGATATGTGCTTTGTGCGCCGATCTATAGCTATCGGCTGCATTATAATGTCGTAATAGCCAACCTCTCTGAAAAACAGAAGGGCCGGATCAATCGTAAAGCCGACCCGGACCGTTCCATCATAAAAGCTCTGTGCAGTTGTCGTTTAACGCTTGGAGAACTGGAAGCGCTTACGGGCCTTCTTCAGTCCGTACTTTTTCCGTTCCACCATTCTTGCATCACGGGTTACGTGCCCACCCTTACGAAGGGCCGGCTTCAACTCTTCATCAAGCACAACCAGAGCACGTGCGATAGCATGACGGATTGCTCCGACTTGACCGGATTGTCCCCCACCCCGAACATTGGCGTGGACATCAAATTTGCCCAGCATCTCAACTGCCTCAAGCGGACTAAGGGCGATCCTGCGATCGACCTCCTGAGGAAAGTAGTGTTCAAAGCTTCGTTTGTTGACCGTAACCTCGCCGTTGCCTGGCGCAAGATAAACTCTGGCAACAGCGTTTTTACGACGACCTACTGTAATTGTGTTCTGCATAGATACGTATGGGTATATGCTCGTAAATCTTACTCTTATTTCAATTCCAGAGTTTCAGGCTGTTGAGCCGTATGCGGATGATCGGCTCCTGTATAGACACGCAAATTCCTGTAGAGACGACGTCCGAGACGATTCTTCGGAAGCATTCCCCAAACTGCACGTTCGATTACTCGCTCAGGATGTTTTGCCATCGTCTGCTGAAAAGTTTCAGTGCGACGACCTCCAGGATAGCCTGTATACCAGTTATACTCTTTTTGTACGGCCCGCTTCGGAGCAAGCTCCACCTTCTCAGCGTTGATAACCACTACTGCGTCTCCACACTCAGTGTGAGGAGTAAAGTTTGGCTTATGCTTGCCGCGAAGGATCGTGGCAACCTGACTGGCAAGCCGTCCAACTTTATGCCCCGTCGCATCTACAACCCACCATCTTGTAGTGACATCCTCAGCTTTGGCCGAGGCCGTGATTTTGTCCGGTGTCATAATAGCTATATGCGTTTTGACAATTCAACTCTCACTTTTTCACAGAGAACTGTAAAGATACGAGGATAAGGCGGTTTTCAACAAATACTTGCAGGGATCGTCGCAATCACTTACAAGGTTCTGTATCCCCACTTTGTGTTCATGTATTGCGATATCCGGCCGGCATCAACATCGCTATACTTTGGGAGACTAAAAGTGTCGCGATGAAGAAAAAGAGTACTTCTCCGGCTGGGAGGAAAAAGAGAAGCAGCAGCGGTAGATTGAATATGAGATTGAACTCCAGATAGGTCATCGCTTCAGCAGATCAGTTGTCGAGTTGAGCGTGATATGATGTACACCTTTTCAACCAGTGATGATAAACGCTCCCGGAAGCGAGATTGTTCCCGTACATCCTTGGCTTGCCATCGCTCAATATGAAACTCCGGACCAAAAAGCGACCTGACTTCATCTTCAGGAACGGAGAATGGAGGGCCTTCCATCTTGCTCTGGTCATATTCGATTGTCAGGAGCAGGCCTCGTACATTGTTGGGAAGGGCAGCCTTCAGCTTGTCAGTATAGCCAAGCCGCATATCGACCGGAAGGGCTATCAAGGCTGCGCGGTCATAGAATCCCCTGACTTCAGACAGATGATCTTGGTCAAGATCGAAGAAATCTCCAAGAAGGATCTCGACACTTCGACCACTCCATCGTTCGAATCGGCCGTCTGATCTTACGACCGGCTTCACTCCTCCTTCATCGAAAAATTCCTTGACCGCAATGGGACTCAACTCAACTCCAAGGACGGGATGGCCCTGAAGGGCAAGCCAACGCATGTCATAGGCTTTTCCACAAAGCGGAACAAAGACCAGCCCTCCTTCAGGTATCCGGAGATCTGCGTAGGCTTCTTTTAATCGTAGATTGATACGCGTCTGGTGGAAAGGAATCAACCGCTCCTCCCAGATACGCTGCCAGAACTCAACCTTCATGAGAAAGCATCGTTATGAAGGATCGGCCTCAGTCACTCGTTCAATGTTCTTCTCTGCAATCTCAATAGCTTTTTAAGAAGAGCCGTTGTTTCAGGATCAGCAGACTCCACGAGAAGTTTATATCGGCCAATCAACTCGTTCTCTACCTCCACAAGAGATACCGATGTTTCGTAGGATTCGTTCTCAAAGAACAGGATCGGTAAATCGGCAACAAATCAACGGATTGCATCGACAAACGTGCCTATCGTCTCGCCGATAATTCCTTCTCCATCTTCCTTGGTTTATGTTGGTTCGCTTTTAATCTCTCTTATCTTTTGTCGCTCTGCCAAGAACGTTCATCCCCTTCATTTGATTCTCCACCTCACCGATAATGTCCTTCAGCCCCTCCTGAGATCGAAGATAGAAGGCATATTCAGAAACCGAGTCAACAACAGTCCGCTTTGGGCTCCAGCCAAGAGCCTCCAATGCCGATATATCAGATACTGCATGGCGGGTGTCGCCATAACGATACAGCATTGGTATGCTCGGTTCCAGATGCTCCAAGCCGAATTCCCGTGCTACTATACGATCAAATTCCAGAATCGTACATGGCCTCCCTCCTCCCACACAAAAGACCCGATAGTTCGCCCGGTCATCGTTCATAACAAGGAGATTTGCATCGACCACATCATGGATGTTCACAAAATCCCGTACCTGCTTGCCATCCTCATAGATAGTTGGTGCACGCTCAAAATAATAGCTAAGACTGAATATTCTGCATGCCCCTGAGTATGCATTGTAGAACGAATGACGCGATCCTTGTACAATAGAATAGCGCATGACCACAGTTGGAATATCATAGCGTTTACCAAAGACAATCCCCTGTTGCTCTTGCGAGGCTTTACTCAGCGCATAGGCATTGGGTGGAACGAAGTGAGTCTCAGGAGTTGGAATCCACTCCATGATCTCTCCCCACTGATCACGGTGTTCCCAGTCTCCACGCTCAAGCTGCTCTCTTGTCCGAAAGTCCGGAGAGACTATCTCGCCACGTGAGTTCCTGTACAATCCCTCTCCCTGAACAAACTGCGAGGAGGCAATGATAACTTTTTCAATCGGGAGTTTGTCTTCAACAATCAACTCGTAGAGCATTGCCGTTGAGACTGCATTGGTGCTGAAGAAGGTTGAGAAGTCTGGCAGATAATCCTGATAAGCGGCAAGATGAATAATGGCATTAACACCTTGAAGAGTCGATCTGAGGGCCTCGCGATCTCGAACATCTCCGACAGTCAACTCCATATCTCCGGATACGTAGGCCGGTTTCCCATGAGGGTGAATCTTCGGATCAAGACTATCAAACAGACGAACTTCGTATCCTTCTTCCAGAAGTCTATCGGCTGTATACGAACCGATAAAACCAGCCCCTCCGGTAATCAATACCTTTTTGCCCATGTCTTCACTTCGTTATCCTTGTGGACGCTCCGAATTGACCGTCGGGAAAGCTTTCGAAGCAGCTAGGCGGCCATTCCTGGGGTAGATTCTTTCATTTGTCGTCGCACCCAACTCACATACCGGGATATGCCTTCGCTTATCATAACTTTTGGGCGATAACCGAAAGAGGCTGCTGCTGTAATCTCGGCATGCGTTGTAGCCACATCGAATGGATGAGCTTCGACATACTCAATCAGCGGTGTTATCCCCGTTGCCTGGGATAGTATCTCGATCAAACCATTGATAGAGATTGTCCGACCCGAGCCGACATTCACTGCGTGAGGGGCTTTCGAAGCCATACCAACGCAGAGTATCCCCTGTACAATATCAGCAATATAGGTAAAGTCCCGTTGAGCCTTCCCATCTCCCAGTATCGTGAGCGGGATACCCTCCTCCATCCTTTGCACAAAGGTACTTATCCCCATATCGGGTCGTGCACCAGGGCCATAAGCGGTGAAGAGACGGACAACCCGAGCATCGATTCCATGCTTCTGCCCGAACGTATTGCACAACAACTCGGCTTTCAGTTTTGATTCACCATAAGGGTTGATGGGAGCAAGCAAAGCATTCTCTTTGATCGGCAACGATAAGGAACGACCATAAACGGAGGATGAACTTGTGAAAAGAATACGATTCACCCCGGCAAAGACAATTTCCTGAAGAAGAGTCTCCGTTCCATGAACGTTAACCTGGTAATACTCGGCTTCAGCATCAAGCGATTCACGTACACCCACCTTTCCTGCCAGGTGATAGACATCACTGATATGTTCCTCGGCAAAGATTGAACGCAACAACTCTGCATCCCGCACATCACCTTTGACAAGCCTGAAACAATCATGCTGAAGCGACTCCTCGATCGCATTCCATTTAAAGGTCGCCTCATAGTCTGACGTAAAGGCATCGAGTCCCACCACACGCCAACCACGCTCCAACAATACTCCCACCAAATGGGAGCCGATAAACCCGGAAGCCCCTGTCACCAGTACTCCCCTTCTCTTGCCCCGGCGAGCTTTCGGTCCTCCTCCCTCATCCCTCTTCCCTGATCTCTCCTCCCTCATCCCTCTTCCCTCCGCCCTGAATTCTCCCGCCTTATCTCTGAGGTCTCCACTCTCTCGCTATACCAACGAACTGTCTCACGCATGGCATCCTCGAAGGATCGTTCGGCATTCCATCCGAGCTCACGTTCTATCTTTGAGGGATCAACCGCATAACGCTGGTCGTGACCCGGTCGATCGGTCACGAACGTTATCAACGACTCGTATCCTCCCTCCGGGCCGTCTCCCCTCTGCTCGTCAAGCATTCGACAGATCAACGTAACCAGATCAATGTTCGGCCATTCATTGCGGGTTCCAATCAGATACGTCTCGCCAGACCTTCCTTTCAAGAAAACCACATCAAGCGCAGTGCAATGATCTTCAACATAGATCCAGTCACGGACATTCTTGCCGTCGCCGTAGACCGGAATCGGTCTGTGTGCGAGAGCTGATTTAATGACAGTCGGAATCAACTTTTCGCGATGTTGACGCGGACCAAAGTTGTTGGAGCAGTTTGTCGTCACGACATCCATTCCGTAGGTATGATACCAGGCACGCGCAAGATGATCACTACTCGCTTTGGTAGCGGAGTATGGGCTGTTCGGACGAAACGGAGACTCTTCAAAGAAGACTCCCTCAGAATCAAGAGAGCCATAGACTTCATCCGTTGAGACATGAAGGAATCTTCCGGAGGAATCACCAAGACTCCAGAATTGCCTCGCCTCTTCAAGCAAGTTGTACATCCCGACGACATTGGTCATCACAAAGGCGGCAGGCTCATTTATGCTATTGTCGACGTGTGATTCAGCAGCAAGATGATAGATGCCGTCTGGCTTGAACGAACGAATTGCATCCCTGACTCCCTCACGATCTACAATATCGATCTGCCTGAACTCGTAGCGTTGATCGCCGGCAATACTCGACAGGTTCTCAGGATTCGCAGCATAGGTGAGTGCGTCGATGTTCAGGATATGTATGTCATCGTATTTCTCAAGCAGGTAACAGATCAGATTTGATCCGATAAACCCGCAACCACCGGTGACAAGAATTCGCATAGACTTGTTGTTCTGTTATGGAAAGAATACTTCCCAATATCGCCCTTAAGAGTGTTCCATTCAATCCACTTTCCGATTTCTCATCGATTCTTTGCCACTACTACCTGCATTGGGAATATCATAATAATTCCAGTAGTAGAGATTATCCCATCCGTCAAAGCACCATCGGTGCGGGCCTGATTCAGGGAAACGGGTCGCTCCTACGGAGCTGATGATGATAGCCCGGCCGTTTACGGCTGGGCGGACACGGTCGATGCCTTATGAGCCGCATAGCGACGCTCCACAGATAGACCCATGCCGAAGCATGGGGGAGGGCTTCCATCAATCCTCAAGAGATGTTAAGGAACGCTTGTATGTGTCGCCGGCTTTATCCGAGATCTCCCACAGGCCTGAGAAATCATCCCCGTCACGGTGCATCGCAACAATCAGCGTTGAGTTTGTAGCGTACTCCGGCCACACTCCTCCGAGACTGTAGAAACAGAACTGATTCTGAAGATTGATCGCATGCATCGGCATCACGTCGCTCTCTCCGGCAAGATATTCGTCGATATGCAAGACCCAAATTTCTATCATCCCTGGCACATCATCTGGCCAGATTTCTAAAGCCAGTCTCGAACCATCGGGCGACCACGATGCCTGGCCTACTTCCGAGGCTGAACGAGAGAGACGGAACTCAACGTCATTCAGAAAAAAACGCCCGTTCGGGTGATGTATGTCACTTCCAGCCATCTTAAAGAGATACTTCCCATCAGGTGAATATTTCACAAACCCCAGATACTCCGGTCGTTCGGTATGCTCGCCGGTCTGCAAACAAGAGACATACGTCCGCTTGAACTTGAACTGAGTCGAGTCTCGCTGCTTGAAGTCGAACAGAATCGAGTCCCGCCCAGGCCTTGAACCTGGCAACCAGGATACCACTCGGTAGCCCCGGTCATTCGGCAACTCCGGCAACAGACTCGGATGACCGATTCGTTCTATCATCCTGCTTTCCCTCTCGACCAGAAAGGCTGCTCTCCCCAAAACCACCGGCCAGCTTCCGATATCGGTCTCCACCACACAGTTGATGATGAACCGATCATCGCTGTAGGGTGACCAGATAGGACTAAAGGCTGCCACAACTTGCTGTGTGTCAGGCATCGTCCCGTTCAGGTCGATGATCCTTAGGCGAAGACGAGGAGACTCGCCAACCAGATAGAGGAGATACCGGCCCGAAGACGAGACCCGTTGCTGATGATGCCAGAGCGCGGGAAAACGTTCCCCTATCTCCCCCTCTCTTTCCCCCACCCGCGGAGGACATGGACTTGTATATGTACATGGCCCCCCCGACTCGCTACAGCCGAGCAGCAGAGCACAAAGCAGGAATGGCCAGGACTTCATCAACTTCATCAATCGCATTGCATCATTCATAATTATGAACTCTCCTTCTGTATTTTCTGGTGCGACGCAATACTACCTGCATTCGGAACATCATAATAATTTGCTTGCCCTCGGGCTCCTGCACAAGGCTACCGACAGCTCGCCACTCCGTGGCGGAACTCCTCGATACAAAGATAGCCCAGCGGTTATAGCCCAGCCGTTTACGGCTGGGACGAGGTGATTCGCT
>JAGWAZ010000027.1:62576-63113 GCA_021296135.1 Chlorobiota bacterium
GAGATGTTAAGGAACGCTTGTATGTGTCGCCTGCTTTATCCGAGATCTCCCACAGGCCTGAAAACTCATCCCCGTCACGGTGCATCGCAACAATCAGCGTTGAGTCTGTTGCGTACTCCGGGTAGATCGCTCCACCGTAGAAACAGAACTGATCCTCAAGATTGATCGCATGCATCGGCATCGTGTCGCTCTCTCCGGCAAGATACTCGTCTATATGAAATATCCAGATTTCTACCGTCGGCACATCACCTGGCCAGACTGCTAAAGCGATCTTTGAACCATCGGGCGACCATGATGCCTGGCCTATGTCCCCAACTGGGTGAGAGAGATAAAACTCAACGCCATTTAGGAAAAAACGCCCGTTCGGGTGATGTATGTCACCTCCAGTCAGCTCAAAGATATACTTCCCATCAGGCGAGTAGTGCGGAAATGCCGAATACCCCGGCGGTCGTACGGTGTACTCGCCGGTCTGCAAACAATAGACATGCCCGGAGTTGAGCAGAATCGAGTCCCGCCCAGGCTTTGAACCTGGCAACC
>JAGWAZ010000028.1 GCA_021296135.1 Chlorobiota bacterium
GTTTTTCTGTTCCATTTGCTGTGTCATAGTTTAATGAAGATTAACAATTATCTATGACACAGTTTTTTGAACACCCTCATTTTATCTTTTATTTTGTCCCTACTCATACAACAAATACCCCTCACGCATCGTGATGTATTCTTTTAAATCATCTTCCCACCACTCGACGATCCGTTCAAGAGAGTCTCCGTTTAGAAGTTTTATTCTGATCTGATCTGTTCCGCAAACTTTATCAAACATCTTCCAGCGATCACCCCGCACTTTACTCAAAAGGTTCTGCTCATGATATTTATCCCGAAGAGTTGTGAGCAGTGCGATTGTGGCTGTAAATGGCGCACATTGTTCTCCTACACGAAGGACTTGTACACCGCCACACATCTTTCCAGATGACATTGCATAGAAGGGCTTGTAGCTGGTTGGTCGGAAATAGATGCCCTGTACATCAAGCTCATTCATCGACTCAGCAAAGTCCCGGCCATCCATCCAGGGAGCCCCGATCAACTCGAAGGGAGTTGTATAGCCGACTCCAATATTGATGATTGCCAACTCGCCGATAGCACCGGTTGCTGCAATTGCAAAGGCACTTTCAGGTTTAGGAACATGCGGTGATGTCGGGATCCAGAGCAATCCTGTCTCACGCCAGGGCATCGAGCGTCTCCACCCTTTCAGGCGAATCACTTTCAGATCACAGGCAGCCTTGCCCGGCAGCCACCCCTCCCCATTTGCCATTGTGGCAAGCTCGCCAACAGTCAATCCATGCACGTAGGGGATTGGAGCAGGCCCTACAAACGACTTGAAGCTCATATCAAGGACATTGCCGTCAACAACATCACCTCCGATAGGGTTTGGTCTGTCAAGAACTATCAACGGGACGTCATGCTCGGCACATCCCTCCATTACCTTCAGAAGAGTGGAGATATACGTGTAGCTTCGAACGCCAATATCCTGTATGTCATAGATCATCACATCCACATTCTTCAGCATTGCTCTCGTAGGCTTTCTTGTTTTGCCGTATAGAGAATAGATTGGCAAACCTTCTCTGACCTCAGTATCGACGCTTTCGCCAGCGAGGACACCCCCATCAATTCCATGTTCCGGTGCAAAGACTGCTGTCAATGTACACTTATCTGTTGCCAGAAAGGCATCGAGCGTCATATGTCGTGCATCACGACGGACTGCCGTCTGATTTAAAACGAGACCGACACGCTTCCCTTTCACCTCAACAAAATCGTTTTCTACTAGAACATCAATTCCTGGAAGCACTTGTGCTGAAATCATCATAACGCTGATGCCGAAAAGTGACAAAGAGAACAAAAGCAATTTCATGAGAGCAGGATCAACTGTGAATAAAGTTCAATAATGATTCAGTCTCTTCAAGCGTTGAGACAAGCTTATCGGGACTGTGTTCTCGCAACTCTTCAGCAGAGAGTCCACCAGTAGCAACCGCCACATTTCGTATTCCCCATGTACGAGCACACTCAATATCACGATATGAATCTCCGATAATAACTGTATGGTCAAACGAGAACTGATGATCGTTTAATTGATTGGCACGTTTAAGGGCAATTGGTGGCAAAGCGTTCCGGTCATGGGAGTCTGATCCGAATGCACCGAACGGGAAGAACCTGTTCAGATTATGTGGGCGAAGCTTTGCGTGCGCTCCATTAATCACATTACCTGTTAGGAGTCCAAGGGTTACGTTTTCATCGTTATCAAGAGTCTCCAGAAGTTCCAGTATACCAGGAAGCACTTTGACAGTTTTCTCGTTGACGTGAGTCTGCCAACCACGTACAAGAAGATCTTCAAAGACCGGAAGTAGCGGCTCAACCTGCTTTCGACCTTCTCCAAGAAATTCGCAAAGATCGAGGAAGATCATCTTGTCAGTTCTTCCATGTAATCGATAGGTATCCGGAACTCGAAAACTATCGCTTCTCCCCAGAACTCCATTAATGGCCTCTGAAGCAATCTGATGTGACAGAGCACGATCAACCTTGAGAATCGTACCATCTATATCAAACAAAACAAGACGCATAACAAGTATAGAAGTGTGAAGTCAGAAAGTAAGAAGTACATCTGCAACCGCCGTGGCAGGCAGCAATGGCCTACGGCGCATTCAGGGTAACAGTTGTTCTGGTCTTTGAGCCATTTCCTCCTTTCTTACTTCTAACCTCTTACTTCTTTAGTGGATAGTGAGGAGAGACTCTCGACTCTCCACCCCAGACTCTTGACTCTCAAACATTAAACCGGAAGTAGATCACATCACCATCCTGCACGATGTAATCCTTCCCTTCGATCCGATAAAGACCGGCATCTTTCACTTTTTGCTCACTTCTAAGACGGAGAAGGTCATCATACTTCTGTACCTCAGCTCTTATGAAACCGATCTGAAAATCGGTATGAATAACCCCTGCTGCCTCAGGCGCTGTTGCACCTTTGTGGACTGTCCACGCACGACATTCCTTTTCTTCGGCGGTGAAGTAGGTGATGAGGCCAAGAAGTGAATACCCCAGTCGAATGATTGTGTTCAATCCGGGTTCGGACATACCCATTGACTCAAGAAACTCGGCTCGTTCGTCGGCATCAAGCTCCGATAGCTCGGCCTCGATCTTCGCACACACAGGAACGACCTTAAATCGACGAGGTTGAGCAATCTTCTTGATTGCGTCGATGTATTGATTGCCGTTTTGCACACCATCTTCATCAGTGTTTGCGATATACATTACAGGCTTGTCGGTGAGAAGATGGAACTCACAAAGGATATTCTCCTCACGATCGTTCTCCCGCTCGAAGGTAATGGCAAGGTTTCCGTCCGAGAGATAGGCTCGTAACCGTTCAGCTACAGCAAGTTCTTCTTTTGCCTCTTTTGCCTCTTTTTCATTCGCTTTGGCCCTCCTGCTAGCCCCCTCAATCCTCTTTTCAACGGTATCCAAATCTTTCAGAATCAACTCAGTCTCAATCGTCTCGATGTCACGGACCGGATTTATTGAGTCATCCACGTGCGTAACGTTCTCGTCCTCGAAGCACCGGACAACATGAGCGACTGCATCGACTGTGCGTATATGTCCAAGGAATTGATTTCCAAGCCCTTCCCCCTGCGATGCACCTCGAACCAACCCTGCAATATCAACGAACTCAATTGTTGTCGGTACTGTCTGTTTCGGCTTTATAATCTTCGTCAGCTCGTCAAGTCGAGGATCAGGAACCAGAACGACACCGGTGTTCGGTTTGATAGTACAGAATGGATAGTTCTCGGCAGCAATGCCGGCCGAAGTGATAGCGTTGAAAAGTGTCGACTTGCCAACATTTGGCAGACCAACAATTCCACAGGTAAAGCCCATAGCTTATTTGTGGTTATCGATGTTCTATTTGCAATTGAAACGATGTAAATTTATCCTTCTCTTCTTCGATCCGAGCGAAACACTCGGTAAGCAAGGGGTCGATGAGTCAGGAGTCGAAGGGTCGATGAGTCACGAGTTGTGAGTTCAAAGCTGATAGCTTAAAGCTGACAGCTCAAAGTATAAGTCGAGAGTCAAAGATGTCAGGAGTTGGCAGGATTTGACCGAGACCTTAACTCACTGCTAACTGCCAATCTGCTACTGATTCATCTGCATGAAACTTTCTTCGAGTGTTTGCGGAGTCCAGCCGATGGCTTGAAGTTTTGATGTGTCGAGCCGGATATCGCTCGGCCCTCCGACATATCCTTCCAACTCAGTACTCTTCATAACAGCGCAGAGTGATCTATCGACTCCACTGGCATGAGCATATCGAAGAGCGAAGTCTGCCCGGCTCAGATCCTCACTCCCACCACAGACGTAGGTCTCCCGATGGCTCTCCGAAGTTTGAACCACCCTTTCAATTCCCTTAAGAAGATCACCAACGTAGAGGAAGGAACGAATCTGGTCACTGAAAACCGGCGCCGGTTCCCCTTTCTTCCACTTCTTTTCAAGAAACTGTGTAAAACTGTTCGATCGGGGCGTGCCATGACCGAACATCAAGGTTGGACGAATAATTGTCCAGCAATCTGCCTTTTGTTTCACCTGTTCTTCAGCGGCAAGTTTCGAGGAAGCATATGCTCCAGCGTCTGACGGAGCTACCGAAGAGCTCTCATTAACAAGACCGGCATCGGCTGGATAGACAAGATCGGTTGAGAGAAAGATGAGATGAGTCTTGGTATGGGCAGCAGCACTTGCTACGTTTGCCGTACCAACAACGTTGATCTGATGGAGAATATCGCCTGAGTGTTTCTGTTGGGGTCGAGCAAGAGCGGCGAAATGAAGAATAATATCGGGCTGAACGCGGCTCACTACATCTTCGACCATGCTCCCGTCTCGAACATTTACATGAACAGGAGAGAGAAAACGTTCCGAGTGGTTATGCAAGTAGTGAGGAAGAGAATGGAACGTCGGTTGAACATAACATCCACGATCTATGAAGTACTGAACCCCATTCCAGCCCACAAACCCTGAAGCACCGGTGATAAGGATCTTCATCGCTGTGCCTTGATGTCAAAGAAAACAGCCATTAGCGGGACGACAAGAGGGAGTAGGTATTGTGATAACACTCTTTTGATCACGACACAATTGTGTGGGAATACCCACTTGGATCAAATGGTACACAGATCGTACCGATGGAAACAGAGAAGCACAGATAGTATCCCCCTCCATTCGGTTATGATCTGTTGGGTCCGTGGAGAATCTCCGGTGCTCACGATTGAGAACATGAAGTTGCCTATACTCTTTCTTCAATAGCCTCTAAGAACGAATGTATTCCATAGTCCCAAACCTCTCCAAAAATAACGCCGCACTCTTGATCCCTCGATGATAATTCTTCAAGTTTAACCTTTCATCCGGTGCATGTGCGTTCTGGTCGGGTAAACCAAAGCCCATCAAGACTACAGGGACCTTCAAGTTCTTCTCGAAGTCAGCGACGATAGGGATTGAGGCGCCGTTGCGAGTCAGGTATGGCACTGTCTCAAACACCTCCTCAAGTGCAGCAAGGGCCGCCTTTACCGCTTTTGAATCGGTAGGGGTCAATACTGGCGGACCGCCATATAAATCTTTTACCTCAACAGTCACCCCAGGAGGCGTGTTCTCCTCAACAAATTGCCTAAACTGCTCCTCGACTTTGTGATAATCCTGATTGGCCACAAGACGCATCGAAACTTTTGCACCTGCCTTCGCTGGCAGCACTGTTTTTGCCCCTTCACCCTGATAACCGCCCCATATCCCACAGACGTCCAGCGCTGGTCGTGCCCACAATCGTTCAAGATCGGTATACCCCTCCTCACCTACGGTGTCAGGGATATTAATCCTCTTCTCAAACTCCTCCTCACTGTAGGGAAGTCGTTCAAACTCTTCACGCTCTTCAGGACTGACATCTATGACATCATCATAAAATCCCGGAAGTTGAATTCGCCCGTTTTCATCCTTCATCCTTGCAATCATCCCACAGAGAGCATTGAGTGGATTGGCAACAACTCCTCCAAACATTCCGCTATGCAGATCCCGGTCAGGACCTGCCATAAGCAACTCGAAATAGGCAAGCCCACGCAGACCATAGGTAATTGAGGGCATATCATAGTCGTACATAGGAGTATCGGAGATCATTACAGCATCGCAAGAGAGGAGATCTGCGTGCTCGAGAACAAACGGTTCAAGATTTGGTGAGCCGACCTCCTCCTCCCCTTCGAGAATGAGCTTGACGTTGACCGGAAGTTTACCATGAGTCTTCATCCAAGCCTCTATTCCCTTCAGGTGAAGATGAACCTGTCCTTTATCATCGACCGCACCCCGAGCGTAGATGTCGTCTCCACGCACATCGGGTTCAAACGGAGGGCTGGTCCAAAGTTCCAGCGGTTCGGGAGGCTGCACATCGTAGTGGCCATATATGAGAACAGTTGGCTTTTCCTCGGCGTGAAGCCAGTCGGCATAGACAACCGGATGGCCGTGTGTGTCATAGATCGTGGCGTTTTCGAGTCCGCTATCTTCTGCACATTTCTTCACCCACTCAGCCCCTTTACGAACATCATCACCATACTCTTGGCGAGCCGAAATTGATGGAATCCTCAGAAAATCCTTCAACTCACCAATAAACTGGTCGAGATTAGTGTCGATGTAATGCAGTGTCTTTTGTGGCATATGTGTTCTGTGGTAGAGCCTTCTCTTACAATGTTCTTGTCGAATACTCCTGCTCCCGCATCCTGTTCTTCTGCTTGTAGACTATGGTGATCGGTGCCCCCATAAAGCCATATCTCTCACGAATTACGTTTTCAAGATAGCGTGTGTAATGCTCGGGCACCAGACCCGGATGGTTCGTGAAGCAAAGGAAGACTGGTGGTACGGCCTGTGGTTGTACAATGAAGTTGATGCGGAGGTCTTTCCCTTTAACTGCGGGAGGTGGATGATTCTCAATTGCACGGAGAATCACGTCGTTCAATTCGCTTGTGGTGATCCTCTTGCTTCGTTCCTCATGAACGGCTTTGGCAATCTGAAGGATATTAGTCAATCGCTGCCTGGTCAGAGCCGAAACGAAGAGTATCGGGATATACGAGAGCATGGCGATCCGCTCATAAATCTTCTTCTCATATTTCGCCGCAGTGTTTGAATCCTTCTGAATCAAATCCCACTTGTTGACCACTATCATTACCCCTCTCCGTCGTTCGACGGCCTCGGTGATAATCCTTGCATCCTGCCGGTCAAATCCCTGCTCGGCGTCAATCACCACAACAGCCACATCGCACCGATCGATCGCCTTGATTGTACGAACAACCGAGTAGAGTTCAATCGACTCGTTAACCTTCTTTCGCCTTCGGAGACCAGCAGTATCGACGAGGACAATCTCCTCACCGTAATACTTTACAATGCTGTCTACCGAGTCACGTGTGGTTCCAGGAACATCCGTGACAATTGAGCGCTCCTCTCCAAGAAGTTCGTTTGTGATGCTGCTCTTGCCAACGTTTGGTCTGCCAAGCAAGGCAAGCTTCAGCCTTGTGTCCTCTTCATATTCACGAGAAGGTTCCGGAAGAAGAGAGACAATTTCATCCAGGAGATCGCCTGTCCCCCGTCCGTTCATTGCTGATACCGCATAGGGGTCACCCAGTCCAAGCTCGTAGAACTCCACCCCCTCTTCTTCACTTTTGTCGTTGTCTGCCTTGTTCACAACGAGCAAGACCGGCTTCGATGCCTTGCGCACAAAGTCGGCAATATCTTTATCTATGGCTGTCAAACCGGATCGGGCATCGACAATAAAGAGAATAATGTGGGCCTCATCCAGAGCAACCTGTGCTTGATTGCGAACTGCATATTCAAAGAGTTCATCGGAATTGGGGACAAGGCCTCCGGTATCAATCAACGTAAATTGATGTCCTGCCCACTCAACCTGCCCGTAGAGCCGGTCTCTGGTCACCCCCGGTTCATCCTCAACGATAGCGTCCCGCTGTTTAATCAATCGATTGAAAAGGGTTGATTTCCCTACGTTTGGCCGCCCTATGATTGCTACAGTATTGCTCACGTTAGTTTATTGGCTCCAACATCAACTCAAAATGGTATCCCTGGCCCGAACCAATAATTGATAAACCTCGGTCATATTCTGCGACACGACACGGGTCTCATTCAAGGTCGGCATGAAATTGGTATCGCCATTCCAGCGAGGAACAATATGCACGTGGAGATGAGTCTCGATTGCAGATCCGGCGGTTCTTCCAAGATTCATCCCGATATTGAATCCATCCGGTTCCAAACCATGCTGCAACACCCTTGTGCCCAATGCAACAAGGTCAATGACTTCATATCGCTCTTCATCATCCAGGGATAAAAGATCTTTTATCTGACGAACAGGAACCACGAGCAGATGTCCGGCGTTATAGGGATACTTGTTCAGAATAATGAAGGCTCGATCCCCACGATAGAGCATCATGTTTTCTGCATCCTGTTCCGGTTCTTCCCAAGCAACCAGGAAGGGGCTGGGATCCTTCGGAATCTCGTCATGAGTTTCGATGAAGTGGGATCTCCAAGGAGACCAAAGTCGTTCCATGGATGCAAAGGTACAAAGCAGAGTTCGGAGACCGACACTACGTTTCTGAAAATTGCTATGTTTGCGCTGTTTCAAGAGTGATAGAATCAAACTAATCCTTACCGATGGCTCTGAATTACGACGACCTCCCAAAGTTGGTTCTCCCAACAATTCCTGACCTACACAAACTCGACGTCTATCGCCAGCATGGCGGCTACGAGGCATACCGGAAGGCGCTGACAATGTCTCCTGAGGATGTTATAGAGGAGGTGAAAAAATCGGGATTGCGTGGACGCGGAGGGGCTTGTTTTCCGACCGGTCTTAAATGGAGCTTTATGCCGAAAGGAAGCGACAAGCCTAAGTATCTCTGCATCAATGGAGATGAATCGGAGCCAGGATCGTTCAAGGATCGGCAGATATTTGAGTACAACCCCCATTTGATGATTGAAGGTATCCTGATTGCCGGCTATGCAATGGGTATCACCACGGCCTTTATCTATATTCGCGGTGAGTACCACAAGTGGGTACGGCTGGTTGAACAGGCAGCCCAGGATGCTTACGATGCCGGATTGATTGGCGAGCGAATGAAGGAGACATTTGGTGGAGACTATTCCCTTGAAATCGTCGTACATAAAGGGGCCGGCGCCTATATCTGTGGAGAAGAGTCCTCACTGATGGAATCTCTTGAGGGGAAACGCCCTTATCCTCGCATCAAGCCTCCGTTCCCTGCTCAGAAAGGACTCTGGGGAATGCCGACGACAATCAATAACGTTGAAACGCTTGCCTGTGTGCCGGTGATACTCCGCATAGGGGGCGATGAGTATGCAAAGATTGGTGCGCCAGGACATCCAGGAACGATTTTGCTCGGTGTATCGGGTCACGTCAACAAGCCGGGAGTCTACGAAGTCCCGACCGGTCTGCCTTTGCTTGACATTATCAACGATCTTGCCGGTGGGGTACCGGGCGGGAAGAAGATCAAGATGGTGATTCCGGGTGGAAGCTCCATGCCACCCCTGCGTGGCGACGAGCTGGAAAGAGTCAACATGGATGCCGACAGCATTAAGGAGGCAGGGAGTTATATCGGAACAGCCGGCGTTATGGTCATGGACGAGGATACTGATATCCCGCATGTCCTTCGTCGGACAATACACTTCTATCATCACGAATCATGCGGTCAATGCACGCCATGCCGTGAGGGATGTGGTTGGCTTGAGAAGATGCTGATCCGCGTTGACGAAGGTGATGCCACCTCGGAAGACCTTGATCTATTGATTGACGTTGCCAATAATATCGACGGGAACACTATCTGTGCCCTCGGCGAGGCGGCGGCCTGGCCGACGAGATACACGATTGAGCGACTCCGTGAAGAGTTTGAAAAGAACGTAAAGAAAGAGCGGGAGCATACGCCACTCAACATTGTGCATGGTTTGCGGACCGATTCACATGAGGTTGAGAGTGTGGTCCACTAAGCCCTCTAAAGCACTTCTAATGACTGACAACATATGATCGGGTATCTTCGTGTTGCCACGAAGATACCCAACTCTTTTTCTACCGATGTCCGTCTTATATTCCGAACATTCCACCCACTGCTTGGGCAATTGCTCCCCAAAGGGCTGCCAGGAAAAGGAATGTCAGCGCAAAGATCAACGTCGGTTTTCCAACTGTAGTCCGGGCAATTGCTGCAATGCCGATCCCGATCACTATGATCCACCAAATTGTTGGAAGGCTTATTGCACCCAATAGTGTCTGAGCAAATACAGAGTCACTTTTGATAATCCCTGCTAAACCCGACGCTGTTTTCGGATTTTCCGTAATCCTTGTTATGCCGGCAATAATCAGCCCACCCAACAAGTAAACTATCCCTCCAAGTGAAGCGACCGCCATGGAATGTGAGTACTTGACCTGTGTCTCACGACCTTGCTCTAAAATCTTGGCAATGAGAAAAACGAGAAGTGCCACCAACAGTGCTATGATTGGTGTCCCTATTACTGTACTGGCAACCGCTGTCAACAACAAAAAGTCCTTGGAAAGTGTGTCAAACTGCTCCTGTGCCTCTTCGATCCGTTTTCTCTGATCGGCACTGAGTGAAGGGTCTTCCAATTGCTCTTCAACACGTTCCATTTCCTGAGTTCTCAATTCTTCAATAAAGTCGTCAGAACTGAATACCAGCGCCGTTGAGATAACGCCGATAATAATTGCCATTGTCAGACTTACCCCTATTACCGGACCGAGACGCGCACCCAATAATCCTGCAAACCCACGTTTCGGTGCTGTGACAACGTATATGATACGATCCGTAGCCGAATAACCGGCCCCTTCCTTCTCTTGAAGTATTACTTCATCCTGATTTTGAAGGAATTCTCCTCCTTCATGCACTTCTTTAGCTCTCTGATCTTCCATAGAGTAGTTTATAAAGTAAACGATGTTTATGAGATAAAGCTTTGGTATGATTATGCTTGTTTACGATGGTTCAAGACCCTGCCTTCTGTCATTACGTCAGACTTTTTCTTGATGCAATTTTGGCCTGTCACCGAGAACATCTCTTCTGATCTTTTTGAAACAAGCGATAGGTAAAGCAGTTCTTGATGAATAAAAATTAAGAAAAAACGAAAGCGTTAAGCATTTTCTACATCTTGCAATCATCTTGCAGCAACCAGTAACTTGTTTCCTGAGGGTTCTTCCTCCTTAGTTTTGAAATTACAGTTTTGTCAGATTGGCATTTCAATTAGCATCTGGTTTTGCAAGGCAGTATATTTGCCACTGGTCATTTGAACCGACACGTTCTTGTCAAGAATAAGAGGGCTGATCCAGGTCCGTTGTTCTGCAAGGTGTTCTGACAACTACAAGATGAGGATGAATTCCTCGCTCGTACAATATAGAGGTTTTTATGCGCATACTTTCACTAACTATTCTGCTCGTGGTCCTTGCGTTGGTAGGCTGCACACAACCCGGCAATGTTGCCAAACGTTCGCAGCCGATTCCAAAGCCGATACTGATCGATGAGTACTCGGTTCTTGATGACAAACCCAAGGCACCATCGTTGGCCGATGAGCAAATCAGCAAGCGTCTTCAGGCAGCTCGAACACATTATCTGAAAGCGCTCAAGTTAGTCGAAAAAGGTGACCCAAAAGAGGCAGCTAAGCATTTTGAGGTATCTGTCAGCCTTCTCAACGACCTCGTTACTCACCCGGACATTGACGCACTCCCTGAATATACCAGACTTTCCCAGAGTGTAATTCGCGATTATGAGGATAAAATTACCTCTACCGACTATCTCGATTCCGCTAGCAGTTTTTTCGTGCTACGGGACAAGATGTTTCAGGAGATAGAACTTCTTCCGGTGACTTGGCGACCGGTCAGCGAAACTGAAATGAGTGCCGTCGAGACCGATACTCTCCAGGTCGTGCTGATAGAAAATGAGGCCGTTCAACAGACTCTTGAATACCTCACAACAGGGAGAGGCCGAAAATACATGGTAAAGTGGCTTGCGCGTTCCGGCAGGTTCTTCCCTCTCTATGAGCGTATTCTCAAGGAAGAAGGTGCTCCGGATGAGTTGAAGTATCTCTCGATGATTGAATCAGGGTTGAATCCAACTGTCACGTCAAAAGCCAAGGCTGTTGGCCTCTGGCAGTTTATCTCATCGACAGGAAGAGCTTATGGTATGAATCAGGATTGGTATAAAGATGAGCGGCGTGATCCGGAAAAATCAACCAGGGCCGCAGCTCGCTATTTGATGGATCTCTACAAAGAGATGGGTGATTGGCATCTGGCACTTGCTTCGTACAACTGTGGTCCGGGCAGAATGCGCCGCGCAATTCGTAGAGCCGATACTTCGCATTACTGGTTAGCCAGAGGGCATTTGCCGCGAGAAACCCAACGATATGTCCCTCTTTATATCGCAGCGGCAAAAATTGCACGCGATCCTGAAGTTTACGGATTTTCCGCAATAGACTACGAGTTCCCGGATGAATATGAGACCCTCCCGGTCACCGGATCATATGACTTTTCAACTTTGGCTGGTGCGGCCGGCTGTTCTGTTGACGAGCTTCGTCGCCTGAATCCCGAGCTTCTGCGTAGTAAGATTCCACCCGGTGAAACCGATTATATGCTCAAGGTCCCGGTCGGGCACTCACAACGCCTTGCACAGGCTCTTGACACCCTTTCTGCTCCTGTTGAACCGGAATTTTCCTGGGTTCGCCATAAGGTCAAAAGAAAGGAAACCATTACTCGTATAGCCTCCCGATACGGTGTCAGTGTTTCGGAAGTGCTTGACGCCAATGGTATGACGTGGAGAAGCAAACTGCTTAGAGGCAAGGTTTTACGCATTCCTGTACGTTCACAACCAACATCAAAGAGCAATTCAAACGAAGTCGTCGCCCAAGCCAAAAAAGAAGCGACACCTACACCTGAAACAACGAACCCAACAACTGGATCCCAAAAGCAGACGGAGAACAGAACCTCGAAACCAGAGATCGTGAAAAAACAGGCGATAGCCGATCCAAACTCATGGTTGGCCAACGTTCCGACTGCTGAGCGCAAAGCTACACAGCCACCTCTGAATAAGGTAGAGGCTGACGAACCGGTTACCGGCAATCCCAAAGAGAACCCTGCCCTGCCTGAGACGAAACAGGTATTGGCCCGTGCAGAGAACACAACAAACGAACCGAAAGAAGAGCCGGCTACCAAGAAGCCGGCCTACCTAACCCATAAGGTTCGTCGTGGAGAAACCCTGAGTGGTATTGCAAAACGCTATGGAGTCTCAATGAGCGATCTGAAGGCATGGAATCCACAAGGTGTGACCAAGAAGAATAATGTTCTTCTCGGAGTCGACCTTACGGTATATTCAAGTGAAGCAACGCCACCGGCAGCAACCGCTGCAATCGGATCATCAAAGAAAAAATCCTCGCAACGCATTGCCCAGACGAGAAACTACAAAGTGCGCCGTGGCGAAACCCTCACCGACATTGCGTCGAAGTTTGGTGTAAGTCTGAGAACCTTACGCAACAGAAACCCACGACTTGATCCGAATCGGATTCGGGCTGGTCAGGTAATTCGTATTCACTGATGTGAATGAAGATAGAAGCTAAGGAGGTAGGATGTAGGGAATGATACTACCTCCTATGTTCTGTCTTCTATTATATCACTTCCACTCTACTCTGTTCGCCAAGAACGAAGCGTTGAACACGCGGTTTTCCCTGCGATCGAACTATCTCTACATCGGCCCCGAGAAGACTCCCCTCAATTCTGACATCGACCTCGTTCACTACAACCCTATCCATAAGAATTGAATACTCAACCTCGCACTTCTGCAAGAGTGCGTCTACACCAATAGCACTGTATGGTCCAATGTAGGAATCAACGATTTTCGCTCCCCGTCCAATGATAGCAGGACCACGAATACGACTTGCGATTACTTCAGCCCCTTCTTCAATGATTACAGCTCCGGCTATATCGCTTGAAGCTGCAACGTTTCCATCGATTTGCACCTGAACATTGCTCAACACAAGCCTGTTTGCTTCAAGCAAATCTCCTGGCAATCCGGTATCCTTCCACCAACCGGTGATCTCACCATGACCGACCTTATATCCATGCTTCAAGAGCCAATCATGGGCATCACTGATTTCAAGTTCCCCACGCTGGCTCGGCTCGATAGAGTTGACAGCCTCAAAAATCGCCGAGCCATAGATATAGATGCCACTGACTGCAAAAGGAGATTTAGGAACGCGAGGCTTTTCTACCACGCTTACTATCGATCCATCCCGACCAAACTCCGGCACACCAAATCGTTCCGGATCGCGGACACGAGCAAGAGTTAGATAACAATCTACAGTCCGATCAGTGAACTCCCGCACAAACCGATTAATCCCTCCCACCACAATGTTATCTCCCAGATAGAAAACGAACGGATCATTACCTATAAACTCCTGTGAAATCTTGACGACATGAGCTAACCCGAGGGGAGCTTCCTGCCAGATATAGGTGATCTGCAATTCCTGCGATGAGCCATCACCAAACCAATCAACAACCTCCTGGCCATTATCAACCCCCACAACGATTCCGACAGATGTTATCCCGGCCTCCCTGACTGCCTCAAGGGCATACTGAAGGATTGGCTTGTTGGCAACTGGAATAAGGTGCTTGTTTTGCGTGTGAGTCAAAGGCCTCAGTCGAGTGCCCCGACCTCCTGCAGTGATAAGTGCTTTCATCAATGTGCTTATAACCCTCCGAACGGATCGCTTGACTGTTCTTTCTGTTGAGGGACATCGGCCGGTTGTGAACGTATCGCGGCAATGGCTGATTCGGCATCTTCGCGTAGTTCGGGGTAGTCGAGGCGTTCAATTAGTTTCAGGCGGTCACGCAACGGTTCAGGCGTTCCTCCTGTTAACATGACAACGTAGCAGAACGAGCGTGCCGCAGCCACAGCAAGCGGATCGTCCGGCAATTTTCCAATGCGCATTTCAAAAAAGTCAGCGATCTGCTCATAAGCTTTATCGCTGCCCAAATCACCAAGAATCTGGAGAATATCCTCAACCGTTTGGAGTTCGAAGGCTTTTGATAACTCAGGACCAAGAGCCTCAGCAGCTGCATCGCCAAACATCAACAGTTCTTGTCCGGCGGCATAATCACCTTGATCGACAAGCTGACGGACATGGGCAGTAATCTCTTCAGAATTCGCTACAACTCGTTCCAGCAAAGCCTGTCCAAGGCTGCTTCCCTGAAACTTATGCTGTTTAAAAATATCGGCAAGCTCGAGAAGAGACCGATCGATAGGAAGATCGAAGACCGTATCATGCCAGGTATGAGCCTGAACTTCAATCTCTTCGCTTTCGGGACTCTCATCCTGAGCACTGTTTTCTTCAGCCTCTTCTGGCTCAGCATGATCAACTCCGGCTTCAACTTCAATCTCGTCTTCCCAATCTGAGCCATCTCCATCCAGAGTCATATCACCCTCGTTAGATTCATCCTCATCCCAGGCCTCGTCTTCATCCCCCTCATTCTCCCCGGTATCATAGCGAATCATCCCCCGTTGTTCAGCCCGCTCTCGTCGAAGCGCTACCCACAGGACATAGCCTTTCAACTCCTGATCGACAACCTCTTCGTGGGCAACAATCAATGGTTCGCTCTCCTCAAATGCGCTCGTAGTCAAGGCAATATGATCAACAACAACGGGTAAGGAGGAAATATCGGGCAACGTATGTGTACGACTCCTGAACTCACCCTCCGCATCGTATCCTCCCGGGCCTCTCGTAAGAAAGGTATCATAGATCATTAGATGCGTTAAGTCATGCAATGTCAGCTTTTCGATACGAACAATCTTGGCTAACAGGTAACGCTCTTCATCGAATGCAAGAGTGACGATATCTCCTTCGTTGTACATTACCTAAAAGTTGTTCTGGTTTCTGTTATTTTCTGATCAACACATCTCCCTTCTTCACCTGAGTCAAGGTACGGCTAAGAGCCCAAAAAACTTAGGTTCAGAAGAGCAGCCCATCCATAGCGACATTGCTGGGATGCTCTCTGATTACAGCTCGGAACTCTCTCTGTTTTGCACCAGGTTCGTCCCTGATTCCTGAGCATGAAAATAGCCAAAGACCCCGGAACCCCTCTTCTTCCCAAGTTTTTCCCGAAGCTCTTCGAGTGTAGCTTCCCTTGCACTACGTACCGAACCGAACAGTTCAAGAATTTTCTTTGCGGTGGCATTTCCGACTCCAGGGATTTCTGTTAACTCGGTTTGCAATGATTGTTTCTCTCTGAGAGAACGATGAAAGGTAATCGCAAACCGATGTGCTTCATCTCGCAGTTGCTGTATCAAGCGTAGACTACTGGATGATTTCGGAAGCAAGAGGGTCTCATTTTGATCGAGAAAGACAATCTCTTCCAATCGTTTGGCAAGACCTATCAATGGAACATGCTCAAGACCCAACTCTCTCAACGCCTCGGATGCGGCGGAGACCTGTCCCTTGCCCCCATCAATTATAATCAGATCGGGCAATGCCAGGCCTTCGTTTAAAACACGCTTATAACGACGAGTGACGACCTCCTGCATAGTCGCAAAGTCATTCGGGCCTTCGACCGAGTGGACTTTATACTTGCGATACTCACTTCGTCGAGGTTTCCCGTCAATGAAACAGACCATTGACGATACAGGATCACTCCCTTGAAAATTAGAATTGTCAAAGCACTCAATTCGACGAGGCAGGTTTTTCAATCGCAGGTCGCGTTGCAGGCTTTGTACTGAACGAGGTGCCATCTCGGCTCGCTTCATTCGCTGGAGCTTCAATTCCCCAAGCAATAGTCCTGCATTCGCCTTTGCCATCTCAGTCAACTTATGCTTGTCCCCAATTTTGGGAACAACTATTCTCGCCCTTCCCTCTTCCCGGCGTTCGGTCAAGAACTGTTCCAGAAGATCAAACTCCTCACCCGGATCGAGTTGTACTAAGACCTCTTCCGGCACAAATTGATCCTTGGCATAGTGTCCTTTAAGAATGCTCTCAAGGATTTCTTCGTCCGTTCTATAGAGTACACCGGTTACATAATGACGTTGCTTCCCAACCAGGCGACCCTCACGCACTTTCAGTATCACAGCGGCTGCGTCGTCATCCTCACGGCTAAAGGCAACAATATCGCGATCAGTATGATCATCGGTCACCACCTTCTGGCGTCCATTATACTCTCGTAGTTTTTCAAGCCGATCACGAATCTTGGCAGCCTTTTCAAACATCATCTCTTCCGAATGGATACGCATCTCCTTTTCAAGAAATTTCTCCAACCCTCTCGTCTTTCCTTTCAGGACCTGTACCATCTGTTCAATCATCTCGCTATATTCTTCCTGCGAAACATGGCCCGTGCATGGTCCTTCGCACTTGCCGATGTGATAATCGAGACAGACTTTGAATTTTCCCTTCGAGATCGACTGGTCATTCAGATTAAGATCACACGAACGAATCGGAAAGATTGAGCGCAACGTCTTCAGTAAATAGCGCAGATACGTTCCATCAGTGTAAGGTCCAAAGTATCGGCTTCCATCTCGAAGTATTGTTCGTGTTGAAAAGACTTTTGGGAACGGCTCATTGGTAACACGAATCCAGGGATAGGTCTTGTCATCCCGCAACATAATGTTGTAGCGAGGCCTCAGCTTTTTGATGAGCGTATCCTCAAGGATCAGAGCCTCGACAACCGAATCAGTGACAATGATTTCAAGATCGGCAATCCTTGTTACCAGTGCGGTTGTCTTTGCATCGTGGGGTCGTCTGCCTTGAAAATATGAGCGTACACGATTTCGGAGATTTTTGGCCTTACCAACATAGATCACCTTTCCCTCCTTGCTTCTGAATTGATAAACACCAGGATTTGAAGGTAATTGTGTCAGTTTTTCCTCAAGAGAAACATCCGGCCTGTTTGAAGCCATGTTGTTTGATTTGTTCATGAAAGGCCTGAAGAATCCTTTTTTCGGGAAAAGAACATACAAAAAAGGACCGCAACGAATCATGCGAATCGCTGCGGTCAATTTTTGTAATCCTACGGTCAAACGACTATCTCATGATGTTCATTCGCTCCGGTCCAACCACTCGATTAGCCAATACGTCACGCACGAGAAGAGTATACGCACCTGAAGATCACCTTGACACATCAAGCCTTGCCGTAATAATCTCCTCTACTCTTCTGCCCCTCCTCGATTGTCAGAACCATTTCTCCAGTAATATCATACACTTCGAGACTAATCTCTGTTGAAATCTCCAAGTGGTAGATAAGATGAGCTATCGCGGCAACCGGATGGGATGCGATTAATGCTTCAATCTCTAAGCTGGTAACCGGATCGTCTACAGAAACAACATTGGTAAGCGTCAACATCGGTTTCTGTGCATTTATGCTGCCGTCAAGAAGCACATTGACTGCCAACGATTGATCACCTACTTTTCCAGAGGCAATCGCAGTTACAGCCCCCTGATCGGGAAGATTCCCCGTTGCTTCGTAGAGAGCTTCGCTACTATCTTCGAGACCGACAATCGTGGTGAATAACTAATCAGCAGATATACATGGTCTTTCGATATATGTCCCTGAACAATCTGTATCTCGTTAGCCAAGCAAACCTCTCGAATCAGTCCCCGCAATCGGATAGCTATTGCTCCCCCCAACAACGGCTTGCGCTATTCGGTAATCCAAAGTACACGGATTTTAATATCATATTTGGTATGAGAGCCCTTACGATAGTGAGGAATTTCATAAATTTACTATAATTGCCGCCTAAAGGCGTGGAAGTTCACCCATCCCAATAACTAGAGATTAAAAACGTAAAAGTAAACCGCTTGCTTTAGTTCGATCCGCAGCGTTGTTGAAAGTTCGACTCTGAACAAAGATAATCTATCTTATAACGATCTCTTGAGTATAAATGCCTTCTTTTGTGGAAATATATATTAAGTAAAATCCGCTTTTTGCATCGGACATATCAATAACTTCTTGCCCATGTAATATTTTTTTGTCTGCGGAATAAATTGCTCTGCCCAGTATATCATATATTTTAATCACCACTTGTTTCAAAGGTTCTGATGATCTGATTTGTATGAGGCCCTCACTTGGATTTGGAAAAACAGAAATTTCATCTAATTCTATGTTATCTATACCCGAGATCGAATTACTCGTATCCAATAATGGAACATTGGCGAAGCTGATCATATTGGCCGCTACCCAGTAGTGCGGATTAAAACTCGCGTTGCAGTTGTCGCAAGTTACACCCGACACGCATTGTGGGTGGTTCGGATGGCAAAGATCTACGTAATCCTCCTGAAATATATAAGATAATTCAAGATCCGGAGTGTTTCGATAAGGCGTCATATTGTAATTATAAATACTGGCTATGGCTCCCGGGCACCATCCCGCACGGTTATGATACCATGTACCGTTTTGAGGTTGACAACCATCCGGGTTTGGGTTGCAAGTTGCCCAGAGGTCTTGTGTAAAGGTATTCACTCCATTGATCTTTATATGGTGGGTGGCGTGAAAAAATTCTGCAGCATTCGCGGTATTCTTTTTCGCATCCCAACCATGTCCTGTTGTTACCAGTTTAAGAGTAGAAGCTTCGGTATCTTCATGATGGTTATACGTTACCGTATCTACCGGTTGGAGATTTGCATAATTACCAAAATCAAATTTGCCGTCCCAAATTTTATCCACTCGTGAATATGCATATCGAGGATTTCCTGCCCGATAATCCAAATCAAGGGTCACATTCCAGCCTTGTGCCCAGGTGTCTATAAACATACGCAGTGTGACCTCGCCCTGAAGCAAATACATAAAATCGGTTATATCGATGGTATGATCGCATGCAACGCCATACGGTGTAATGTATCGGATAATCTCTATCCACTCGCCATCGGGTCGTTGCACTTCTACCCAGGCCACGCGATCCCACGGATCACATCCTCCGGATGGACACGTAATCGATAGGTTGGCGATCAACTGATCGTATGCTCCAACGCCACTTGGCAGCATATAGGTGCCCGTAAAAGTTCGTTTCGCATTCGGGGAGGAGATAAGAGCATTAGCAAAAGTACTCTTCGATATGTTTGACGGATCATCTTCAATATCCATAGTTATGGTTTTCGTTGAACTTGTGCCGGTTGTAGCCAATGCCTCTACGCTCAACGTATAGCTCCCATAAGCCGGAGGCGTCCAAAGAATAGAATAGAGGTTATCATTTTTGTAAGCCGTTACAGGTTGGCCATCAATAGAGAATTTAACATTAGAGACCTCGAAAAGATCAGGATAATCAATAGTGACCCCAGCATCGATTTGCATGGTTTGCAGATCGGGCATTTTGACAGGATACCCGTTTGAGACCGAGCCCACGTTCATTTTGGGAAACACGGTTGATGGATCAACCACTTCAAATGATCGTTGCGCTGGCGGGGCAGGGTTATATGTTCTGTTGCCTGCCTGGTCGGCTTGCACCGTAACCATTCCAGTATCACCGGTAAGCGTTAATACCGAACCGGAAATCGTCGCCGACCCGGAAATAAGGGAAAAAGAGATCGGAAGACCGGAATTCGATGAAGCGGATAAAGTGTATGGACCGGCTGTTGTCGCCATCCTTGAGATAGTATCAAATGTTATTCGCTGCTCCTCCAGGCCATTATGCATTGCGTACACTTCTATTTCTGCAATATTGATCGGTTCCGGGTCCCCACTATTATTCACCATAAATCGAACATATCTTCCCGGTTGATTAACTGCAAAATCATGGCTTGAATCTGGTGCAGTGGGATTGCTATATTCCCAAACTCCGGGCTCTGCTTGTATTTCAGCAATAGTGGTTCCGGTAAACTGATTTTCGGAAACAAAAACATGATAATCATCCAATCGATCTCTACAGCAATCGGTACGATTATACAACGTGATGTGTGTGATCCGATCGACAAAACCAATATCTACCTGTATCCAGGGCTCTTCTTCATGTTGTGTATGGGCTATACTGTTGGCGTCTATATTCCCATCGGTGTTTCCATCAAGTGCCCGCTCAGCCGAAGCACCATAAGATTCGCTGCTCATCGTTCCGAAAGCGTTTAATGCGCGATTGACTTCCTGAGCTGAAAGGTCGGCATAAAATATAAATAGGATGATAAGTAAGATAGCACATTTCATGGTCTTTGTTTGAGTCGTTAAAATTACATATATCCGTTCTCGAATAATAAATATACCCAAACGTGTTCGAAATTGCAAGCTTCGAACAGGAGCATATTCGATGTTCGATAAGGGATTCGCAACCTATTCTCACTCGAAGGATTACATCACATCGTCCCAGCCGTAAACGGCTGGGCTATCTTCTACTCCGCCAGGGAGTAGCGACCTGTCGGTAGCCCTGTGCGGGAGCCCGAGGGCTAGCAATAGGCTTGGCTTGAACAAGCTCCAGAGGAGCGACCCGTTTCCTTCTGATCTCTACATCATACATCGCACATCGTTAATCATACGATCGTTAATCGACATTCTGACATCGAACACTGACATTCCCCACATTCATGTCATACCCGTTCTGGCAAACTCAATTGATGTGGGGCAGAAGCATCATAGCATCCCAGGCGAAGAAGCATCGAAGTTTATGGGAGCTTCTGTGAGTGGTGACAATGTGCCAAGGATGAGCGTCCCACCTCCTGGGTGGTCACTCCAACGTCCATCTGAGAAGGAGACGACGGCAGCAGAGTGGTTCGAGTCAACAGATATACCGCTTATGGTCGTTGTGCGAGGAATAACGGAAATCCCGGCGCGTAGTCTGGAAGTAACAGCAAATTATGCTTGTATATTAGCCACCGGCAAACGCTGTGATGGGAGCGACCCCACACCAGAAGACTTAGAGAGTGGATATTACTCCCTCATGCCGGGAGGGGGTAAGGGGGCAGGGAATATCTTAAAGCCTCTTGGACGGGGTTCTACGATTAATCCAGCTAAAGGAAGATTTGCACCTCGAAACCTAAGAGAGCAACTAGCTGTCGAACAGGCAATGACAAATCCCACTGCAGGAAAAATCTTGCCGTTAAAGATGACTGACCCAAGATGGCCGGCTGCTGATGGATGGGTAAAAGTGCAGCAGATTATCAAACCAGGAGGTAAGCCAATCACAGTTCACTACCTCCGTAATACCAAAACTGGAGCTATCGACGACTTTAAAATCGTGGATTGAGAAAGAGCATGAAGATAGTAGCTTTAGAAAAAAAGTCGGAGTGGCTTACCCAGTCGCTCATTGAGGCAGGATTCAGCGAGGATAACGAAATGGATGTTAAAGCTGGAAATACTTACGAGGTTCACGCTGTTGTTGTTTGGTCTGATTCGGTCTTTTATCAAATAGTTGGAGAATCGGAGGTTATCTCTTGGGTTCCGTCCACTCTTTTTCAGGTGGTAGAAACTTCGATTCCCGAGGATTGGATTATCAATAGTTTGGACTTGGAAGTTCCGCTTGTCATCGGGCCTAATTTTGTAAGCGCGAGCAAAGAAGCCTACTCAGAGATGGTTGAATTAGTCCCAACCAAGGTTCGTGAATTTAAAACTCGGATAGCGAGTCTTGAGCGTTAGATGGAGACCGACCGGGAGATAAAGGGAGCCGGTTACCATTACACAACCTACTTCCGGCAGTACGACCCGCTGGTGGGGAGGTGGTGGAGTACAGATCCGGTGATACATCCGTGGGAGTCATCGTATGCATCGTTCCACAACAATCCGGTATACTTTACTGATCCGTTCGGGAGTAATCCGAAAGGAGACAATCCGCCGAAAGGTGATCCGCCATGGTTACCTGATCCAGGGGACTATGATATAGGAGAGACGTGGACAGACGAAAGAACAGGACAGGAGTACACAAAAGAAGAAGATGGAGAGTGGTGGAGAGAGGGAGGGACCACCGCAACAGTCGATTTCGCCAAATAGCGTTCTGAGGGACAATCGTATAAGTTAAGTTTGCCTTTTTCGTCTCCTTACGGACTCGAGAGTGACTTACGGTCGTCCACCAGATGTTCTTTCGGTTGAGAATACTACGCCGAATTGGCGGAGACAGATATATGAAGATATCTTTCATCGTTCTTTATCAGCAAATCCTACAACTCAAAGCACGGTAGGTCAGATAGGCGGTAGAATACTCTACAGTATAGTCGATGCCTTTTATGTAAGCGGAACGAACCTTTTTGGCAGGGGGTATCATTTTGATGGTAGGCGTTCAATTTCTAGCGAAGTAACAGATGCTGGACTCAGTGTATTAGCCGATGTAGTCTTAGTAGGTTCGGGCTCAGCTCTCAAAGCGACAAAGAGCGCAGGCAAGAGTGTAGATGAGATCATTGGAGCAGCTGATGATGTCGCTAAGGGAAGCGTGAAAGCCTTTCCTCGTAGTGTTAATGCTTCTTGGGGTAAAGTCTTCAAATACCGACATGGCGGTAACATGAGTGCCATTGAACATATTATGTATCGGCATTCATACAATTCTGGATTTAACGATGTTAGTCGGTTTAGTAAAGGCAAAACTGTCAAAATGATAAAGGGTTATGTTGATGAGGCCTTAAAATAGGTAAAGCTATAGATGACGGATTTGAATATAATTTAGGAAGGACAATAGGTACAGGTCAAAATGGAGCTGTTGCTTCTTCAATTCGTGTTTATATTAGAGATAGTTGGGTAAGGATAGTATTCCATTTTAAGACATTAAGGATATGGTTATTCTAAATAGTTTTGTAGGCGAAGAAATTAATAGTTACACCAAAGATGTAATACTGTCAACGATTCGCGAAGGCAAGCAATCACAGAAGTATAAAGCTGAACTGATTTTTAACAGATACTCATTGGAATTCCTATTTCCTGAAAATTGTGTCATTATTTACGATGATGTTTTTTCAGAAGATGCGCCTTTGAAGCTCTGGCTGGACGATTTTATAAATGCTGTTTCAAAAGACAAAGAAGAATAAAATAGAATTGACGCAAGCGTTATAGAAACCCGAATTCAACTCTGAAGTGCAACGGTTGCTGGAGGAGTCATAAGGCAACGGAAAATCGGCCTGAAGGCTGAA
>JAGWAZ010000113.1 GCA_021296135.1 Chlorobiota bacterium
AGTCTATGTAGTGGAGTTACGGAGTGGTTCAGAGGTGTTGAGGCAGAAGGTGACGGTACAGAAGTAAGCAGAGGCTCTTACTACGGATAAGGAGACGACCTCGGGGATTTTCCCCGGGGTCGTGTTGTATTTGGGAGTTGATACACCAACTTTGACGAATCGGGAGTCTCTCTGTCTTGGCAGGGAACCGGCAGGGATGTAACTTCCTTCCGATTTTGTGCTACTGTTCATAGCATGGCAACCGAGATCGTCTTGATACATGAACCTGCCGAAGCTATCAGTTCGACATCTTCTGGGAATTCGTGAACTTTCTCGCGATGATATCCTCTCCATTTTGCACGTTGCCAAGCATATGCGAGAGAGTTATCTGGAATCAGGCAACAAAGGAGAGACATTGCAGGGCAAAACAATTGTTAATCTCTTTGTGGAGGATTCTACGCGGACCCGGAACAGCTTTCACTTAGCTGCGACGAGGCTTGGAGCGTCGGTTCTGAACGTCACGGGGGAAGGAAGTTCACTATCAAAAGGGGAAACGTTGCTTGACACAGTGCGGACTATTGAGGCAATGGATGTTGACGCAATTGTTCTCCGGCATCCTGCGGCTTGCGCTCCGCACTTTTTGGCTGACCGATGCGCTTCAGCCTTTCTCAACGCTGGCGATGGCCGACACGAACACCCGACCCAGGCTCTTCTCGACGCCTTTACACTCTATGAACGGTGGTATGATGCTACTGATCCGGAAAAAAGTGGGTTTGAAGGAAAGAGAGTAACGATTGTCGGTGATATAGCTCACGGGAGGGTTGCTGGTTCCAATATACATATCTTGAGAAAGCTGGGCGCTGAGGTTATGGTCTGCGGTCCTCCAACCCTGATTCCACGAGGGATTGAAGAGCTTGGAGTTGGAGTGACCTATAACATCGATGAGGCAATCCGATCCTCGGATGCACTCACTATGCTGCGGATGCAACTGGAGCGACAAAAACAGGCCTTAGTTCCCTCGTTGGCCGAGTATAGCCGTCTCTATGGAGTGACCCATCACAGGCTGGCACAGGCTAACGACAGAGGGCTTATTATCATGCATCCCGGTCCGGTCAACCGAGGAGTTGAATTGGATAGCGAAACCGCTGATTCTGAAGAATCGGTGAAACTGAGACAGGTTGCAAACGGGGTGGTGGTTCGTATGGCGGTTCTTGCAATGTTATTACAGAGCGATATCTGACCGTACTTTTTCTTCTATGGGTAATGCGTGATCTTGAGTTTGCACAACGGATAATCGAGACGGCTGACGAGTATCACCTCACGGGTGAACATCAGTGGAATCAGGCGATTGAACTGGAACCGACCGATGAACAGTCTCTCTTTGAATTTAGGCGACTTATCCGGGCTGCCCTTCTCTTCTATGCCAGAGCCTATCTGATCCTTGATATGGTCGAGACAGATGAAGAGCAATCTCTGGAAGACCTTATGGAGATTATCGTTGAAGAGAGAAAAGAGATTCGGGATTTCTTTTCAACAAATGATGTAGCATCCACTCTTGCCGAGGAGGGCAGCGCGGAGTTCTCACGTATATTCTCTGTTGCTGAAGCAGCCCGTTCTATGTTACTCCAGCATTCAAATCAGTTGGCTGCAACACTTTTGGCACGATTTGCGGGGCACGATAAAAGCTCGGAGAGTTAAAAGCCCAGCTAAACGACAAGAGTTCAATTGCCACAATAAAACATGCCACGACGCCAAGACATCTCATCTGTATTGATTATCGGTTCGGGACCAATTGTTATCGGACAGGCCTGTGAATTCGATTACTCCGGTACCCAGGCTTGTAGGGTGTTGAGGGAAGAAGGGTTGCGTGTGATCTTGCTCAACTCCAATCCGGCAACAATTATGACCGATCCTGAAATCGCCGATGCGACCTATATCGAGCCAATCACGGTTGAGTTTCTTGAGAAAGTGATCGCAAAGGAACGTCCGGATGCTCTACTCCCGACCATGGGAGGTCAGACTGCACTGAACGTTGCGGTTGAGGCAGCGGTGGCAGGGGTTCTCGAAAAGTATGGCGTCGAGATGATCGGGGCAAACCTGGAGGCGATACGGAAAGCAGAAGATCGCCAGCTTTTTTTGGAGGCAATGAAAAATGCCGGGCTTGAGATGCCCCGCGGGGGCTTTGTTGAAAGTTATGAAGCCGGACTTGCGATGGTTGAACAGATCGGTTTCCCGGCGATCCTGCGTCCCTCCTTTACACTTGGAGGTTCGGGAGGCAATACTGCCTATGACTTGGAAGATTACAAGGAAAAGTTGCGACTCGCACTGAACACATCACCGATTCATCGCGTTCTTGTTGAGGAGTCAGTTATAGGGTGGAAGGAGTATGAACTTGAGGTGATGCGCGACAGAAAAGATAATGTCACGATTATCTGTTCGATAGAGAACTTCGATCCTATGGGAGTCCATACAGGGGATTCAATTACCTGCGCCCCGGCACAGACTCTGACCGATCGGGAGTATCACAAGATGCGTGATGCTGCGATCAAGATAATGAGGGAGATCGGTGTGGAGACGGGGGGATCGAACGTTCAGTTTGCACAGAATCCAGATGATGGGCGCCTCCTCGTCATCGAGATGAATCCGCGAGTTTCACGCTCCTCAGCCCTTGCATCAAAGGCAACAGGCTTTCCAATTGCGAAGATGGCCACAAAGCTTGCAATTGGCTCTACGCTTGAGGAGATTCCGAACGATATCACCCGTGAAACACCTGCCAGTTTCGAACCGACAATCGACTACGTCGTTGTAAAGTTTCCACGCTGGGACTTCCCGAAGTTCAAAGGTGCTGAAGATTTGCTCGGTGTTCAGATGAAATCGGTCGGTGAAGCAATGGCGTTTGGCAGAACGTTCAAGGAGGCAATACAAAAGTCGATTCGTTCTCTGGAGATTGATCGCTATGGTTTTGGGGCCGATGGTGAGGATCGTTATGATTATCTCCGTCTTTCTGCCGAAGAAGAGACCGCAGCAGTCGAAGAGACGCGAGATCGTTTGACGCGCCGAACCTCTACATCTCTCTTCGACATCTATGATGGTTTGAAACTTGGTCTGAAGATCGAGGAGATCGTGGAGATTGCAGGATATGATCTCTGGTTCCTCGATCAGCTATCACAGATTGCCGAGATGGAGGAGTTACTTCGGAACAACCCTCCTACATTGTTACAAAGAGTTGGTGCCCATCATAGTCAAGTCCTTGCAGGAGTTGATCAGGGGAGTGCTGACTTGGCTGGGGCAAACTCGAACGGTGTTCCCCAGCCATCCATTGATGCGCGTGATCTTCTCTATTCAGCCAAACAGTATGGTTTCAGTGATCGTCAGCTTGGAGTTATATGGGAGACGACCGAGGATGAGGTTCGTGCTTTGCGTAAAGATCTTGGGCTGACTCCGGTTTACAAGACTGTCGATACCTGTGCTGCGGAGTTCGCTGCTTATACGCCATATCATTATTCCACCTATGAGGCTGAGAACGAATCGATTCGTTCTGATCGGAAAAAAGTCATCATCCTCGGCGGTGGTCCGAACCGGATTGGGCAGGGAATTGAGTTCGATTACTGCTCTGTCCATGCCGTTCAGGCTTTACGGGAGCTTGATTACGAGGTCATTATGATCAACTGTAATCCGGAGACCGTTTCGACCGATTATGACACTACAGATAAGCTCTACTTTGAGCCGTTAACCTTTGAAGACGTGATGAACGTCGTGGAGCATGAAAAACCGGAGGGGGTGATAGTCACTTTTGGTGGGCAGACGCCATTGAAACTTGCCAAACGATTGGAAGGGGCAGGAGTCCGTATTCTGGGCACACCATCAGAGGGAATCGACCTTGCCGAAGACCGCAAGCGGTTCGGTGATCTGATCACGCAGCTTCACATTCCTGCTCCTGCCTGGGGAACAGCGGTTAGTGAGGATCAAGCAGTTGAGGTTGCCGAGCGTGTTGGATACCCGGTCCTTGTTCGCCCAAGCTATGTTCTGGGTGGACGTGCAATGGAAATTTGCTATACTTCCGAGAGCATCCGCCGTTATATGCAGGCTGCAACAGCCGTCTCCCCTGACCATCCTGTCCTGATTGACCATTTTCTTGAGAAGGCTTTCGAGTTCGATGTTGATGCTGTTGCTGACGGTGAAAGAGCAGTGATAGGGGGTGTGATGCAGCACATCGAGGAGGCAGGAGTTCATTCAGGCGATTCAAGCAGTGTTCTGCCTCCATACAACATTACCCGTGAGCAATATGAGATACTGGTAGACTACACGAAGAAGCTGGCAAAGGCGTTGAATGTCTGTGGCCTTATCAATGTGCAGTTTGCCATGCAAAGAGGAATTGTCTACGTCCTTGAGGTTAATCCACGTGCCAGCCGAAGCGTTCCGTTTGTCAGCAAAGCAACAGGTGTACCGCTCGCAAAAATCGCCGCACAAGTGATGGCGGGAAAACGATTGAAATCGTTCGATCTCAAGGATATGGCGCTGCAAATCGGCCATGTTGCCTTGAAAGAGTCGGTCTTCCCCTTCCACAAATTCCCACGCAGTTCAATGTTTCTTGGGCCGGAAATGCGTTCGACTGGAGAAGTTATGGGGATAGACCATTCAACAGGCCTTGCAGTTGTCAAGGCGCGTATTGCCTCGGCTAATCGACTCCCGACCACAGGCACGCTCTTTGCAACACTCTCCGACGCAGACAAGCGTCCGCGCATTGCCGAGACCTTGCGAGGATTTTTTGATCTTGGCTTCCGCATTCTCGCAACCGATGGGACGAGTCGCTTCCTGAACGAGCATGGCATTCCGAACACAAGAATTCTCAAGATTGTGGAGGGAACGCCAAACGTTCTGGATTACATTCGCGACGGCGAGGTTGATCTTGTCATTAACACACCGGCAGGTGAAATTGCACGAGAAGATGAAAAGAGAATGGGGGCGATCTCGATGGAGTACATGATCCCTTTCATTACAACTGCCTCGGCAGCAGCGGCGGCCTTGAGTGGTATCAAGTCAATTGTCGAGGACAACGAACTTCAGGTCTGCTCAATACAGGAGTGGTACGCAAGATAAATTCAAAAGGCTATGTTCTCAACAGCATATTATTTCGAGTGTCACCCTAAGCTTGTTGAAGGATGATGTACGATTTCAGATTTACGATGTTAGAATGCCGAAGCATGCCATCCTGAGCTTGTCGAAGGGTGATAGGCTGAGTCGAGTCGTTATTTCTGTTGTTTATTTCGTATCGTTCGTGTTGGTTTTACGGAGATTTCGTTGTTACTAAGAGTTCATAAGGCTAAAGATACATATCTATTTC
>JAGWAZ010000029.1:0-23149 GCA_021296135.1 Chlorobiota bacterium
AAATGGAGCCTTCTTCGGTTAAAGGTTTACTGCCTGATTGTGCTACCCACGTTCGGGTGACCTTGTTTCCTAAGGAGTGAGAGGGATATCCTGGATCGGAGGATAGCATATGCGGAATGAAGCCTGCACCCTTGAGCATTGACTCGATCTCTTCAATTCGATAAAGCCTGACGCATTCGGGGATTTTTGAACAGATCATCGTTTCCTCGTTGGGTGGAAGCCAGTATGGCCAGCTCGTCATGAGTTGAGCGTTGCTGTCATATCTGTTCTCAACAATCAACGTTCCCCCTTCAAGATAATCACTCCAGATTCCGAACGATTCAGCATAATCGGCAATAATCACGGTAAGATAGAGTTGGCCGTCCGGCCTTAGCCAGTTGGCAATCTCCTGGAACAACCGGCGATTCTCCTGATCCGTTCCGTAACCAAAACTTGTGTTGATGCAGAGAGCAACATCGAAACGGGTCTGGGGGGTATATTCAAACATGTTAGTCTTCAGGAACTCTGCTGGAATACCCCGCTCTACAGCGATTGACCGACAATCGTCTATAAGTCGCTTCGAGTTGTCGATGCCTGTGACGCTCATACCACGCTGAGCAAGACGAAAGACCAGTTCACCAGAACCACATCCGAGGTCAAGAATCTTCATTCCGGGATGGAGTTCAAGATCAGTTCTGATGTTCCGTTCGACAGTATCCCATTGGGATGCTTCGCTTGCAGCGCCAAAATAGTTTCGTCCGAGGAACCAACTCCACCAATCCCAGTCGCGATAGATAAGTGGCCGTGTCTCACGAAGGGAATAAAAAACTTCTTGCTCCACACCAACCCTTTCAGCCAATTTGTTATGTAGCCTCGTTACACTTTCAATAATATAGGCATATTATCTGCCCACGAGGAAAGTATGACCAGATGAGCCTGAACGATCTTCCAGAGATAAGAGTAGCAGATTATCATTACGAATTGCCTTCGGAAAGGATAGCAGCCCTTCCGGTAGAGCCACGCGACAGTAGTCGAATGCTTCTTTGTGATAGGCGGACCGGAGAGATAAAGCATCATCGATTTGCTGAGCTTTCGTTACTTCTTCCTGAAGGATCACTTCTGCTAATGAACGATGCTCGTGTTGTGCGGGCCAGACTTCATTTGGTGAAAGAGACAGGAGGACATGTTGAGGTGCTTCTGCTTGATCCTGTAGTCCCATCTCATGATCCTGCAATTACATTAGCAGCGGTAGGAGAGTGTACGTGGCACTGTATGGTTGGTGGACTAAAGAAGATGAGAGGGGGAGCGATTGTTTCCCAGCGTTTCGAGATTCATGAGAAAGGAGTGGAGGGGAGACTCCTGGCCATCCTTGATGGTGAGAATCCGTCAGGAACGTTTCTGCGCTTCCATTGGGAACCATCGACTCTCAGCTTTTCAGAAGTACTGGAGGCAACGGGGCATGTTCCTTTACCAACATACATAAAGCGAGAAGATGAGCCGGGTGATGCAAAGTCCTATCAGACGGTATACTCTCGGAATGAAGGGGCTGTTGCGGCTCCGACGGCAGGGCTGCACTTTACAGATGATTTGTTAAGCAGATTATCTCAAAGAAAGGTTAAGACATTACGCTTGACACTGCACGTAGGGGCAGGGACATTCGCACCGGTAAAATCTTCGACGGCGCAAGATCATCACATGCACGAGGAGCGGATCTCGATAAAGAGTGCAACACTTGACTCATTGATCGAATATGCAGGGGAAAGGGAACGAAGAAATCTTCCTTTTATTCATGTTGGTACAACAACTCTCCGAACTCTTGAATCACTCTACTGGTTTGGTGTTAAATTAAGCCAGGGAGAAAGCGAAAGAGAGGAGCAAGAGCTTCGTGTTCGTCAATGGGATGCCTGGCGTTTACGAGGGAAGGGAGGATCGTTGCCACCTCTCTCAGAAGCATTGCACCATGTAGACGAGTGGAGGAGAGGGTATGGGCTGTCGCAACTCTTTGGATATACGCAATTAATGATAGTTCCGGGATACGATTTTCAGACGTGTGATGCGTTGCTGACCAACTTCCATCAACCTGAAAGCACTTTGATTCTACTTGTCGCTGCTTTTTTAGGGAACGATCTTTGGAGAAAAGTATACAGTGAGGCTCTCGATAAAGGCTATAGATTTCTGAGTTATGGTGATTCATCTCTCCTCGTTCGCTCTCGATTCCCACAATGAAACTAACTGGCTTCAGCTTCGTAGACGCCACATTATTCTCAAAATCGAGTCGGGGCATAGTGTTTGGCTGCTGGGTTCGTAACTTGCAACATAATGAACCTCAACATTTCCGTAACATTGTCAATTCTGTACATAACTATATCAATATCAGCTACCTGATTTATGGTCAACACAAAAGTATGCACAAAACTGTTAGCGCTTGCCGGATTCTCAGTAGCCGCATCAACTGTAATGGTATCCGCTCACGGTGATATGCCGGTTGTTGAGTATGAAAAGTTTACGTTGGATAACGGTTTACGCGTTATCCTTTCGGTTGACACGTCCGCTCCTGTCGTTGCTACGTTTGTTCACTATCACGTTGGTTCCAAAAACGAGCGCCCGGATCGCACCGGGTTTGCCCACTTTTTTGAGCATCTGATGTTTGAGGGAACCAAACATATTCCTCGAAATACCGTTGACAAGCTGGTGCAAGGTGCGGGAGGACGTCTGAATGCTTACACAACATTTGATGAGACAGGTTATCAAATAGAGGTACCGAAGAACGAACTGAAACTTGCCCTCTGGATTGAATCCGAGAGGATGCTTCATGCCGTGATCAATGAGACTGGAGTCGAGACCCAACGAGCAGTTGTAAAGGAAGAAAGAAAATCTCGTCTTGATAACCAGCCCTACGGTTCTATTCTGGAGAACGTTGCCAAGTATGTGGGGGCCGGCACACCATACGAGTGGACTCCCATAGGCTCGGCACAATACATTGATCAGGCCACGATTGAGGAGTTCCGTCAGTTCTACAAGCAGTTCTATGTGCCAAACAATGCTGTCCTTGCCCTTGTCGGTGACATAGATATTGAAGAGACCAAGAAACTGGTCAAAGCCTACTTTGATGAAATTCCTCGAGGGGCTGAAGTCAAGCAGCCCGACTTCACGTTTGATATCGGAAAGAATGCCGTTGAGGAAGAGATCGTTGAAGAACAGACACCACTTCCAGCCCTGATCTACGCCTGGCGTACTCCTCAACAGAGCCATCCCGATTCCTACGCACTTCAGCTTCTGACAACCGTTCTTGCTCAAGGGGAGAGTTCCCGACTCTATCGCACGATGGTTGATGAAAAACAGCTTGCGTTGCAGGCCACATCCTTTCCGTTCTCACTTGAGAAGGGGGGATTGTTTGCGATGTTGGCAATTAGCCGTTCACCGGCGCAATCTCTTGATGAGCTTGCCGAAGAGTTAGATGCAATCATAGAAAAAGTGCGGGGAGAAGGGATAACTGATCAGGAGTTTCAACGTGCACGCAACCAGATTGAAACGCAATACGCGAACAGCTTCAACAGTGTTGTAGAGAAGGCGCGGGCACTCGCACATGCAGAGGCCTATTACGCTGATCCAGGTAGAATTAATACAGAGATTGATCGATTGATGGCGGTAAGGAAAGAGGATATCCAGAGAGTGGCAAACGCATATTTGACTACTGAAAATCTGGTTGTTCTGAAGTATACACTGCCAAACCGTTAAGTAAACACAAACCGCATAACTATAAACACGCGATAGAAAGAATGAAACTAATCAAAGGGAAAGTCGCGTTCATATTCCTGATATTTGCAACCATGGCAGAAACTCTTGTTGCTCAGCAGATCGATCGTTCACAACGACCTGAAGCTGATCTCGCACCCGAAATATCATTCCCACCATACACAACCTTTATCCTTGACAATGGCTTGAAAGTCTTTTTTGTTGAGGATCCCCGCCCGTTAGTGACAATGCGCCTTCTTGTAAGAGGTGGGAACGCGGTTGCTGGCGAACAGACCGGTTTGGGAGATGCCGTAGCTGATCTCCTGACCAAGGGATCAGGGGAGAACTCTGCTCAGAAGTTTGCCGAAAAGATAGACTTTGTTGGGGGCAGCATCCTAGCCAGTGCTTCAGAGGATGCAATCAGTCTCCGGGCTTCAGGATTGAAAAAGTATATAGAGGCCATTGCCGGGTTGTTTGCTCAGGTGATTCTTGAACCTCGGTTCCCCGAAACCGAGTTGACCAAGTACAAGGCATTGCAAATTGATGGCTTGGAGGCCAGTAAAAAGCAGGCCGATTTCATTGCTGATTATGCAGTCAGTAAGGTTCTGTATGGCAACGCGCCTTTTGCCCGTATGCCAACCAAAGAGGACATCAATTCTATTAGTCGTGATGCTCTCCTTGATTATCACAAAGCCTCTTTCTCACCAAAGAATTCAACCCTGGCTCTTGTCGGTAATTTCTCACCTGAAGAAGCCAAGGAATTCGTTGAGAAGTACTTTGCGGACTGGAAGTCGGCATCGAAAGCTCCACAGTTATTGTCGGGTGGGGTGAAGATTGGGAATCAGAAGATTGTGCTGGTTGATCGCCCTACGTCGGTGCAAAGCGCTGTTCGAATTGTCGGTCCTGGTCCTGGTTACACTGACCATGATCGGACACGAGCGTTTCTGGTAAACAGTATCTTTGGAGGGGGAACTGGGCTTGGGAACCGCCTTGCTATGAACCTTCGCGAAACTCATGGCTGGACATACTCGCCATACAGTTACTTCACGGCAAATCTGTTTGGAGGCAGTTTTGTTGCTGCTGCGGATGTCAGGAACAGTGTTACTGACTCTGCAATTGGGGAGATAATACGTGAGCTTGAGCGTATGGCCGGTGAAAGAGTGCTTGCAGAAGAGTTGAATCTCAATGTTCAATCGTCTGTGGGAAATTACCTGATGTCTCTGGCAAATCCTGAAAGAACGGCAGCTCGTGTTCAGAATATCGATTTTTATGGGTTGCCAAGTGACTATTATGACAAGCTGGTCGATGTTTATACCACAACAACAGCCGACGATATTCTTGGCATTGCCCGGAAGTACTTCCAAAAGGAAGATATGGCCGTAGTTGTAGTTGGAAAAGCAAGTGAAATTCGTGAAGATCTTGAGCGCTTCGGAGAAGTCACGCTATGGAATGAAGACCTTGAGCCTATTAGAACTGTCTCCGCCACTCAAGTCGGAATCGACGCCAATGATGCATGGGAAAAGATGCTCGACGCTATGGGTGGAAAAGCACAGCTTCAAAGCGTTACAGCATTGTCAATGGAGGGTGCTGCCGTCCTTAACGCCGGACCGCAAAAACTTCAAGGAACGTACAAGATGGTGCAGGCATATCGCAATAAAGAGTTTGTGGAGCTAACCGCACAGTTTAGTGGACAGAGCATGACATTGTTCCAGAAGTTTACCAACGAGACTACCGCTGCACAAATACAGCAGGGACAGAAGATCCCGATGAGTGATGAGGACGTACAGAAGCAGATCGCCGCAGCCCATATTATGGTGGAGGCTTGGTTGAATGAGCTAAAGGGAGGCGTAGAATTGCAGGGATTGAAAGAAATTGATGGTGCAGAATACCTTGTAGTTGAAGTCAACAGAGAAGGGGTTGATGAGCACGTATATTACATTCATAGCCAGACGTTTTTGCCGTATCGGATTGAGGCAGGTGAGACCGTTGTGATCTATAGTGACTGGAAAGAAATAGATGGTGGGATTATGCAGCCTGATGGTTTGACAATACAGTTCGGGCAAGTTGAGATCGGTGTCTCTAACATATCCTATACTGTGAATGGAACGGTGGACGAAAAGATTTTTCAGGCGCCATAGCTAGTCCTCACTCATTTATTGTAGAGAGATAAAGGCATTCCGGGAAGTCGGGATGTCTTTTGTTTATCTCCGTTTGAACTTCAGCTTTGCCAAAGGTCGAACTTTCAGTATTTGTTGAAGCAGATTGAGCAGGGCCTTGACAAGAGAGTGATCACCTAATGAGCGGTGTTGAAGCATCATGCTGAGATCATGCAAGTCATCTCGTCCGATTTTCGATGGTCCACTTCCGGTAGAACGGCCGATCGATTGAACAAAATCATCCAGAAGATTGCTCAGCTTCTCCTTCATTTCACGCAATGAAGCTTTATTTTCATCAACCGGTTCTTCAAGAAGCATAGATAGATGTTCATACAGCAGTGCCACTTCTTTCAACGTCTCTGCATCTATTCCGGCACGAAATTCTTCTTCAGCCGCAAGAACAAGATCTCGTAAACCAGCCAATTGTTCGGGCGTTAGATGAAAGAGTGAATCGGCAGTAATATCGTTGACGTTAACAAAAACCTGCGAAAGGGATTCGATTTCTCTTCCGTACTCATGAAATATGTGTTCGATAATGTGCTGTTGCATACGATTTTCCTGGCCTTTGAGGCTTCTTATCTCCGTTGCTATTCGTTCAGCACGCGAGGGGGAGGCATTTCTGACTTCGAAATCGAGGTGCCGAATCCGCTCTTTAATTTGTGCCAATGAATGACTCTCCGGAGATGATCCGCGAGCAGCCTCGTCCTGAAGTATCTTCTCGTCGAGTGCTACCTTGGCATCGCCGATCTTGATGGTATTGATGGTAATGGAGTGCCCAAGCGCATCACTGATTCGTCCTTTATCAAGATGGGCAGCCCCGTCGGTGATCAGGAGTATCTCGGCCCCGGAAAGCTTCGCATCACCTCGAATATCCTCACAGGCGGTGAGAATAGCTTTCTCCATAGCAGTCCCGTTACCAAGTCTGTTCAACCGCATGATACTTTGAATAAGGGCACGAAGGCTTGTCGTATCGGTTGCCGTAATCAACGGGCCGATACTACGATCGAACGTCCTGAAGTATATTTGACCAAGCTCGTGGAGGTTTCGCTTCAGAAAGACGTATGCTACGGCCTTTGCCATCTGAAAACGATGGTGTGAAAGCATCGACGCAGAAGTGTCAAGCAGGAGATATACTTTCTGTTTGAAAAAGTTCGGATTATAGTCGTTAGATGAGTTCCCGAACGGGAGGATCACTGGGGTTCGTGCCACACGACATAGTAACTCTCTTCGAGCCAGACGACGTATGAAGACTTCTTCGGGAAGCACATGCTGAAAGGGAAGAATACGACTGACCTCGCTTACACTCTTGATAAAGTCAACGTCAAACTCCTGAACTGCCGGAACGTGACGGTTTGGTCTCCACTCACGTGACTCTTCCTTCTTTGGTGGTTTGATGGTTGAGACCGTCAGAGCAGACTGAATGTGTTGATAGAGTTGCGACGATTCGTCTTCAAGTACCCTGGCAATCTCGAAGACCGACGTAAAGTTTTCCGGCAACGATTCTGTAAGCTCGGAGAAATATCCGAACTCATCCATATGCTTGAAAAAGGACGTATGTCGCAAGCTCGCTTCCATGGTCAAACAAAAAAGGATTGTTCTCTTCTCGCAACATCACAACAGTGGTCGGGCATTGGAATCGCTCCCACCAAAGAGAATGCGTGTATCCCGTTGAAGGCTTTCCTTGAGATCGCGAATCTCCTGAGTTGCCGGTTGGAACTGTTCAAGGTACTCGGTTACCAGGCGACGGTTGTTTTCATACGTTGCATCGGCAAAACCAAGAGTTTCCCGTGCCCATTCCAGCATTGTTCTACGAACAGGTGTTCCTTCGATTTGTGAGAGAGGCTTGCCGAGGTCTTCCGGTTGTTGTCTGAGGTGTGTCAGCAAGTCTTTAAAGTCAAGCAGAAGAGCAAGCTGATCAAAAGCATTTGTTGCGGTGAATTGATGCGTCAATGCAGAGCTGGCTTTCTCCCACAGTGACCGTTCTTCATCGATGCCGACAGTTGTAAAAAGGATAAATAGTCGGCTGACATCGTCGTACTGTACAGAGCTCCGACCATGCATGAAAGCAATTGCGCGAAGCAGATCAAAGGCCTTCATCTGCTTGCGCGGTGAAATGTAGAAATCACGTCCTTGAAGGGCATCGCCATCTTGTTGCATGCTGCGGTTTCTGAGTTCTTCATAATACCGAATAACAAGATTCGTAAAGTAGACAACATCGGGAGAGATATCGATGCTGAACTTATCGCTTTCGCCCCGACAAATCTTGCTTACACCCTGCAAGGATGAATAGTCGATGGTGAAAGGAGGATCGACGGCATATCGGCCATGACGTAGATATTGTTGTGCAATCCGGTACTGCTCATAAGAGTCCTTGTCAGGCCATGCGACCGATTGATAGGCAAAGCGATCGAGCAGCGCTTCGGTAATATCGGTTACGCGCAGGTAATTGGTTGCTGCTACCACGGTATGGACCAAGGCGTGAACACGTTGTGTGCCGAGGATCAGCTCGCGCTCGTTCAAAAGAGAAAGGAGAGCACGAAGAGTATAGTCGTTGGCATCAAAAATTTCATCAATGAAACCGAACTCACTCTCGACAAGTGATTCTTGTGTGTTGTGGTGGAGTCGACCTTTTCGTAGTTCTTCAATATCAAGAGCGCCAAAATAAGTGTCAGGCTGTTGCTCTTTCGAGGCTTGTACCTTAAAGTAGTGTGCTCCAGTGAACATTTTGAAGATTTGCTCGACCATCAGCGATTTTCCGACACCGGTCCGACTCTGGATCAGGGCGTGTTCTCCGGTCAGCAACGCGCAAAAAATCTGTTCGGTAACTTCTTCACGGTTAATCACCCGGCGATTGACAAAGTCGATTGCATCTTGCAGCTTGAGGATGATCTGTTGAATGTTCAAGGCTGGAGTCGTAGCAGTTTCGGTCATACCTGTTCTTCGATGTTGATTCTCCTGAACGACATGGAATACCTGATCCAAGGAATCCTAATAAGCAGAAAATACAACAAACTTTCACAGATGCGACGACGCCTGCAAGCATGAGGAGGCCTTTAACAATTCAGACATGAAGTATCTTCACATATGGCCGGATACAAAGGACATGTTACAGCCGGGGTCATTTTTGGTATAGCCCTGATTGCAGGCCTTGCCTTTACTCCGTTGGCTGCGACGCTCAGTCTCCAGGAAAAGCTCGTAAAGGCGGTCCTTATACTCTGGCTTGCCGTGTTGTTTGCGCTCTTTCCTGATGTAGACATCAAGAGTAAAGGACAGATTCTTTTCTACAGAGTTTTTGTTTTGCTCGATTTAGCGCTGCTGATCAAGAAATTTTATGTTGAGGCGGCTTTGCTCGGCTTTTTGGCAATGTTGCCAATTATCAGTAAACATCGGGGCTGGACGCACTCATTTATCGCAATGATTCTGGTCCCTTCACCTATTCTTCTCGGCCCGATGTATCTTGCGGAACAACCGGTGCTTGATGGTCTTCCGTTTTATCTGGGAGCCGTTGTGGGCTATCTGAGTCACCTTGTAGCTGATGGAATGGTCTTCAAGTTAAAGCGATAGGATGCAGTTTTAGGGAGCACATCGAGCAGGCAATGATAGAACAGACCGAAGCAATAGTTCTGAATGCGAGACGATTCAGAGAGACGAGCAAGATCGTCACGCTGTACACAAGAAGCCATGGTAAAATCAGTGTTGTGGCTCGTGGAGCTATGAGACCTAAAAGTAGCTTTGCCGGCGTTTTGCAGCCTTTGGCTTACCTGAACACGGTGATATACATCAAAGAGGGACGCGATCTTCAGAACCTGTCGTCTGCGGAAACCGTGCGAAGGTTCTCTTTAGTTATAAAGGACCTCGAGCGAACCGCTCCTGCTCTGGAAATTATTGAGATCATCAACGCTGCCATACATGAGCAGGAACAGAATAACAGCCTGTTTGAGTTGATCATTGCAGCCTTGGCAGCATTAAACGACAGCAAACAACATCCCAGATTGGTTTTCATACAGTTCCTCTCTCTGTTTTGTGAAAATCTTGGCTTTGCACTTCATGCAGATAGCTGTGGTATCTGTAATGAAGAAGTCGAACATCGGAGGGAGGGAGTCCCATTCAGTATAGTTGTCGGGGCGCCGCTATGCGCCGAACATCGTTCTGCGACCAGCTTTCATTTATTGAACCCCGGGGCATTTCGCTTGCTACAGAGCCTGGTCAGAAGATCACAGATATCCGAGGAGAGTAGTGACCTCTCTGAGAAAATGATCTCCGAGCTTCAAGACGTTCTTATCCGTTTCCTCAAGTATCACGTTAAAGGCCTGCGTACACTGCGTGTGGGAGGGATCACGTCAACAATGCTGGACAAGTGAAACCAATCGTTGTTAATGGCGTAGCTTTGAAGTCCTGAATAAAGATTGTTCGCCAAAAACTCTCGTTGAATATCGGTCTTCTTTACGGACTGCTCAATTTTCATCAGCAAGGCAGAGTCATTTGTGACTGCGACTTGTGGAACGTAGATTGCAGTATATCGTCTTAACAACATGTTCATAGCATATTCAACAAAACACATTGATTGAGGAGAAGATCAGTAATGACGAAAAAGCAAATCTGGTTGGTCGCAGGATTGATGATACTCTCAGCCGGCATCGGAGCACTGTTCATGACTGGAACAGGAAATCTTCCATTTGGTTTTGCCGGGCCAGACGATGTGAAGCTGGGAGCTGATGCCCCTCCGATCACCGCAAGCAATGAAGTACAGGCCCTTAACGATGCATATGTAGCCGTAAGCAAAGCAGTAACGCCACAAGTTGTCTACATAACTGTTACAAGGGAGGTGCGCCCAACAAGTAGAAAACGAGATTTTAATTTCGATGATCCGTTTGGGTTCTTCCAATTCCCCAACCGTTCGATACCGAGACAAGGATCAGGTTCAGGGGTTATTGTCTCTCCTGACGGATATATTCTCACAAACAACCATGTGGTTCAGGATGCTTCAGAGGATGGGATTCTTGTTGAATTCTATGATGGGAGACAGCACACCGCAAAATTGATCGGGAACGATCCTACAACAGACCTTGCAGTTATCAAAGTTGATGGCGATGGCCTACCAACCGCGGCTATAGGAACAAGTGAGAACGCTCAGGTCGGGCAGATTGTTTTTGCCGTTGGAAATCCACTCGGGTTGACCTCAACAGTTACACAGGGGATTATCTCAGCAATTGGTCGAGGACAACTGAATCTGAATCGTGATTCCGAAGGGTACGGCATAGAAGACTTTATTCAGACAGATGCCGCAATTAATCCGGGCAACTCCGGTGGGGGACTTTTTAACCTGAGTGGCGAACTTATTGGCATTAATTCGGCAATTGCTACCAACACTGGATATAGTCAAGGATATGGGTTTGCCATTCCAATTGATCTTGCTGTAGCCGTTGCAAAAGATCTGATCGAGGATGGAGAGGTCAATCGTGGATATATCGGTGTGATGATAAAGGCGGTCGATCAGAAGCTGGCAAAGTTTCATAATCTCTCACCTGGTCAAGGTGTGCTGATTGACGGCGTACAGGAAAATAGCGCAGCAGAGGTGAGTAAGCTGAAGCAAGGCGATATTATCCTCGAGGTTGATGGTCAGACCGTAGGATCGGCCAATCAGCTCCAGGGTCTGATAGCTCGAAAGCGTATTGGAGACAAGGTCATTTTGAAAATATTCCGCTATGGTGAAACGTTTGACAAGACTCTGACCTTGAAAGCACGTCCAAACAGTGGCCGCGTTGCTTCGCTCAGTGAGTCAGATCGTGAATCGGGCACGAGAGATAATCGCAGTACCATGAACCTTTCGAGTCTTGGCATGGAAGTCAGCGAGTTGACCTCAAGAGACAAGCGTGCCCTTGATCTACAGAATGGAGTTATTGTCCGAGGGGTAGAGGTCTATGGAGAAGCCTTCAATCAAGGAGTTCGCGAAGGTGATGTTGTGCTGAGTGTAAACCGGAATGATGTGAACTCGCCTGAAGAGGTAGCAGATATCATTGATGGTGTGGACAGTGGTGAGGTTGTCCTGCTGGAGATACAGCGCACCAATGGAATGAAAAGCCTTGTTGCTCTTGAGGTGAAAAAGTAGGGATGATTTCCTTGTTGAAATGATGAATTGGTCATCGGGCGTTATTGGTCGTTCGATGACCTTTTTATTTTGATAATAAGTTGGGGGTCGAGAGCTAAAAGTTGAGTTCCTTATCGTCGATTACGATCCAAATCCTAAGCTCCAAGTTCTAAAGACTACTTTGTCACACGTTAGAAATCCATGACTCATGCTCTTGTTATAGGTGGAACAGGAATGCTGCGTGGGGCGACTCTCCGGCTTACCCAGAGTTACGATAGAGTTTCTGTTCTGGCTCGTAGCAGGAGCCGTATTGAACAGCTTGCAGCCAGAGGAGAGAGGGGCGATGGAGTAATCCATCCGCTCGTTGTTGACTACACTCAGGAGAGCCTTCTGCACGATGCTATTGCTGAAGCTCTTAACGATCATGGCCCGATAGAACTCGTTGTCTCATGGATACATTCATCTGCGCCAGATGCTCATAAAATCATAGCAAACCAGGTTGGCAGTAAGCTGAAACAGACCGGAGAACGTTGTAGATGGTTTGACGTCCTTGGCAGTGCCATGGCAGATCCGAGTTCAGAGAAGAAAAATCGGATAGAGGAGTTTCTTTACTGGGAGAAAATCGACTACCGTGCGGTTATTCTTGGTTTTGTCGTTGAAGCGAACAGCTCGCGTTGGCTTTCGCACAGCGAGATTTCAGCGGGTGTTATCAAGGCAATACGTGAAGACCTTGAAATGAGCATTGTTGGTCAAGTCCATCCGTGATCTTTGAGACCATAATTGTCCTTTCCCATGTTCTTTGTTTCCGTTAGCTTGGCATTCGAACAAGTCTAACCAGTTCATCACGAAGTTGCCGATTGTTCCTTTTGGAAACCGTTCTCTACATCATTTGCGGTCTCTATCTTGGCGAATTCCTCTTCTTTGCCTGGGGAATTCGTCGAGCTAACTCTAAAGCCCACAATGAAGATGATGGTCATCCCCGTGTCTCTGTCATTGTCGCTGCCAGAAATGAGGAGCGGAATATCTCAGCATGCCTTGAGGCATTGGTGGCACAAACCTATCCTGAGGGCAAATTTGAGATCATTGCTGTAAATGATGAATCAGAGGATGCAACTTATACACTCATGGATCAAGCCTCCCGACAGAGTGACGGCAGAATCAGAGTGATTACCACAACTTCTGATACATCCGGTGTTATTGGCAAGGCTAAGGCGATTGCACAAGGTGTTGACGTTGCCACGGGTGAGATTATTCTGTTAACTGATGCTGATTGTACTCCTCCGCCGACATGGGTCGCCTCAACCGTTTCTCGGTTCACTCATTCCGTTGATGTGGTTGCTGGCTTTACAATTGTAAAGGCCACCTCTCTCTTCACTGAACTACAACAGCTTGACTGGCTTCATTTGCAGGCAATTGCTGCTGCCTCGATGGCATTCGGTTCGCCGGTAGGTGTTGTTGGGAACAATATGGGATTCCGGCGTGATGCGTACGAGCAAGTTGGTGGCTATCGCAACGTACGATTCAGTATGACAGAAGATTTTGCTCTGTTCCTGGAGTTCCATCGTCGGAGGTGTGGTATCAGATACGTCTGTGATTTCGAATCACGAATAATAACTGCACCATGTCCCGATCTTCAGGCGGTTCTTCGGCAGAAACATAGGTGGAGCAGGGGGGGCATGGAATCAACGCTTCATGGTTACTCGATATTAGTTGTAGCGTTCTTTATGCTTTGTGCCTTTTGTATCGCACCCTTCATCTCTCTACTTGTATGGGCTGTTGTGTGGGGGAGCAAGTTCGTTGCTGATCTTCTTTTTCTTCTCCCGGTGCTACGCAAACTCCGTACGCTTCGTAGTCTCAGGAGCTTCCTTCCTTTCCAGTTCTATTTTATAGCACAAGCCCTTGTTGTCCCTCTCATGCTGTTGAACCCGAACGTTCGGTGGAAGGGGAGAGTTTTCGCGACCAATGAAAAGAGTGTAGGGATTTAGTATAGGGAGTTTGTTCGGTTTATGGAGGGCGTAGAAGATAGAAGGTAGGATATAGAGATTGATATTTCCTACATTCTACCTTATACGAAACTGCGGAGAATGTATGCAACTACAACATCTATTATATGCGGTAACTGCTGGATTAAGCCTGCTCTTTTTGATATCCGACGTCGCAGCCCAAAACGTTCCATACATCTCCTATTCATCAAGTGAGCTCCAGGAGCATTTGCCTCTTTATCGATGGCCTTACGCTTCAAAAGTAGCTCCACGAATCGGAGGCTCTGTTGAGTCGTCCAACGACAAACTTCGCCTCGACATAGGGGGAACGGTTCTGCTCTTTTCAAACTCTCGCGTTATCAGTTTCTACAAATATGGTGGTGATGATGTCAGTTTTCATGGCGACAATGGAGCCAATGATTCTTCGAAACGGATCGTTAAACTCTGGAGTCTATCTACTGACTATGTGGTGCTTGGAGCCGATTTCTTTACCTGGTCACGTCTTCGATCCGAAGCAGATTTTAAGTTCCCGGTGGAAGCTGTTGACTACTATTTGGGCCTCTATGGATCAGTCCGGCTCAACGAAATTGGTGATCGATATACTTATTCACACGGAAGCAACGAAATCGAGCAACGAAGAACCTCCTATATCGCTTCACTGCGTGTGGCCCATATATCGGCACACCTTGTAGATGGTGATCCGGAGTTCCTTACCGAGAATGATGCTCCTGCCGTCCACAGCCGTGAATTCATTGACCTTTCGTTTGCAGTGGACCATTTGTTCTGGAAAGGAGCGTGGATTGCGGGTGTACATCGTCCAAGAAACGGTTTCCTCCGTCCCTACCTCGGTGCACAATGGCTCTTCAGCACGATACCTGATACGCTTGGCAGAATCACTCCGTACGTCGGAATTGACGCCTCCATACAGGTGCTCGATGGAAAAGGGCCAGCCCTCAGAGTCGGATATGAATTCCGCCTCAACACTGAATACAAGACGATCGGTGAACATTCATTTCGTGCCGGGGTTAAGCTCAGTGATGTCTATGATAACGGTGTTGTTATTGAAGGTGGGTACTCTTCGGGAAGGTCTCCATACGGGCAGTACTTCGATCGGAAAGAGGAGTATTTTTCTCTTGGATTCTCGCTAGAACACTAAGAGACTCTTCCCTTCTATCCTCAGCTTCTCACCTTCGACTCTTCGACCCTCGACTCTTGACCCTCAACTCTTGACTCATATATCAGTTTCTACTCTTTTGATTTCAGAAGATCGATTAATGATGTTCGATTGTAGAAGTTGAACCATTCATGGAAACTGCTTTCAGCTCTCGACTCTTCGACTCTCGACTCTTGGACTCTTGACCCTCAACTCCTACCCCTCAACACCTTCTTCACGAAACTGCACATCATACAACATCTTATACAAACCATTGAGAGCAATAAGTTTATCATGGTTGCTGAACTCGACGATCTTTCCATCCTTGATCACAGCAATCTTGTCCGCATTCCGAATCGTTGATAAGCGGTGTGCAATAACAACGGCCGTACGTCCCTGAAGCACTTGCTCAATTGCCTTCTGTACTAACAGCTCTGACTCGGTATCAAGAGCAGATGTCGCTTCATCGAACAGAAGTATGGCCGGATCGCGAACAATTGAACGGGCGATGGCAATGCGTTGCCGCTGACCACCAGAGAGGAGGACTCCACGATCACCGATCAATGTATCGTAGCCATTGGGCAGCTCTTCAATAAAATCGTGAGCGTTCGCTACCTTTGCGGCCTGTATGATCTGCTCCTCGGTTGCTTCGGGAGCATTGTAGCAGATATTATTCCGAACAGTATCGTTAAAGTGAAGCGATTCCTGGGTGACGACTCCAAAAAGACTTCGATACCCCTCAAGTGATAGCTCTCGAATATCAATACCATCAAACAAAATTTTTCCCTCATCAGGATCATAGAAACGAATCAGCAAATCCATTAACGTTGATTTGCCTCCACCCGAAGGTCCAACCAAAGCGACGGTTTCCCCACGGGCTATTTTCAGAGAGACATGACGAAGAACGGGTGTGCCAGGTCTGTATGAGAAGGTGACATCGTGCACTTCGAGTTGGTTGCCGAGATGTGAGATCTCTACCGAACCTTGCGAACGTTCTGGCTCTTCTTCCAGCATCTTCAGCACTCGCTCTCCGGCAACAATGCCTCTCTGGATGTTTGTGGGAATCTGCACAACCGAGACTATTGGAGACATGATGCTGAAGAGAAGAAATATAAAAGCAAAAAGTTCTTCACCTCGAATTTGACCGTTCAACACATTGGTGCCGCCGTAGTATAGCACGACGACAAGAGCGATAATAGCAATGATTTCACTGACAGGGCCGGAGAGGTTGTTAACAACCGAATGTTTTATTGCGCTCCTGGTATACCACTTTGTCTCCTTTTTGAAGCGCTCGTTCTCATACTGCTCACCCGCGTATGCTTTGATAATCCTGATGTTCTGAAATGCCTCCTGCAAACGAGTTGTTATGTTCTCCAGGGCACGTTGCATTCTTACGGAGTATCGACGGATGTAGCGTCGCAGAAGTCGAATAAACAGAATGGTGAAGATACTTGTTGAGAAGGCAAGCAACGTCAGCGTCGGTGAGAGTGCGAGGAGCAGAAAGAGAAAGGTGATAATCTGCAGTGGCTCTCGTGTTAGTTTAATCAGAGTCGGTACCAACGCAGCATTTATTGTGCTGACTTCGTTCGTCACAACGGAGATCAATTCGCCAGAACGTTTGTTATTGAAGTAGGTGATTGGAAGGGTAACGCTGTTGCTGAAAAGGTGATTGCGAATATCCTTCATTATCCCTTCCTGAATGGCGGTGTTTATCACGTTTGACGCAAACTTGACAACGTTCTTGGCCAGGAAAAGAACAACTACCAGGATACACATGTTCAACAGGGAAGCATAGGGCTCTCCGTGCACTACAACCAGATCATTAATCCATCCTCTCAATCCTTCCTTAACCTTCTCAAAAAAGCCGGAAGACTCTATTGGGGCTGTTGGCGATTCGGTCGACGTGCCGCTGAAAACGATGCCCATTATCGGGAGAATGATATAGACTGAAGCTGCACTCAGAAGAGAAAACAGAGCGCTGAGCAATACAGTCAGAACCACTCGTCCGCTGTATGGCTTGACATAGGGAATGAATCGACGAATAACGTTCATTGCTTGCCTCCATAAAAAGAGACCTGACTTGTTGCTGAATGAACAGGTATCAATTCCTTAATTGCCTGAAGCACATCGTCTGGAGTTATTTTCTCCATCCCTCCCGTATTGATAATTGATCTGTATGTTGTTCCCCATGGTCGCCATGTATTGCCTGCGACCTCTGATTTGTATAAAGCTACCACAGATTTTCTCAAGGCGGCACCAAGATGAACTATTGATGTATCTGGGGTTACTATGATGTCTATAGGGAGTAATGCTTCGGCGAAGCTTGTGAGATTACTGACAGGTTGAAGGGCTTGCACAAAAGCTCGTGAAGCTATATGATCTATCAACTCCTTGTCAAAAGGAGCGCCGATGATCAACGGGGTTAAATGGAGTCTCTTCAGCTTCTCAGCAAGTTGAACGTAAAAGTTTTCCGGCCATTGTCGTAAGCCTCCTGCAACAGATACGTTCAACGCAACTACGGGAGTATTGGTCTGAGTACTCAGTGGATGCCGACGCGAAATCGCGATGTTCAACCGATGAGCCATCTCGTTCTTTTGCAGAATCGGTTGAATACCAAGTGGTTTAAGAAGAAGCGATGTTTGCTCAACGACGTGCAAGTTAGCTTCATGCACTATATCCTCCCCAGAAGAGTTCCTGTCAATCAGATAATCTCTCCCTACAAGAGCTGACACCAGATCTGCGCTACCGGATGGCTTCAAATGCAAATTACAGACAATGTCGTAGCGATTGCTCCTGAGTTTTCTTAAAAGAGAAAACCAGGCGAGAGGGATGCGTGAGAGCACATAATCTGTGTTAACCTCAGGGAGAAGTTTCGAAATTGCCTGATTCTTCTGACCAAGCAGGATATCGATTTGACTTTCCGGAAATCGTTCCCTGAGTTGTTGGATTACCGGTGTGGAGATCAAAGCATCGCCGATGCGATCTATACGAACCAGGAGAATCCGCAGATTGCTATCTCTTGAGAGAATCATTTCAAGAGAGATCAGACTGCTCTTGCTTCTGGCTTTTGAATGCAGCAAGGCAAGAGTTGCTCGTCTGATGTAGCGTTCTATCGTTCGGAAGATTCTCATCCAATTCTGTAAGGCTGACACCACACAAACTATACTCCTTGCCCTCCCGCGAACGTAACGGAGTGTGGAGCGTAGCCTAAAGAGAGTAACTACACGTCATACTGAACGTAACTTTACGCAGTTTCACCACCATTCCAGAAGAGCTTTGGCATATTGTTGCCTTAGCTCTCGTTACTTAGGCAGTCCGTTGATGTGAGGTAAACATGCTCAAGGCTCTTGAAAAACTGTTTGGTTCAAAGAAAGAGAAAGATGTCAGAGATCTTTCTCCAATTGTTGATGAAATCAATGAAATAGACGAAGAATATCAATCCCTATCCGAAGAAGAACTAAAGGGGAAGACGGCCGAGTTTCGTGCGCTGATTGACGAGCGTATCTCAGAGGATCGTCAGCATCTTGAGGAGGCACGCGAAAGACTGAAGGAGGATATCGAGCCTGATGAGCGACTCGAGCTGTATGAGGAGCTTGAGGAACTCAAGGAACGCATATACAACGATACGCAAGATGTTCTCAATGAAATCCTTCCCGAGGCCTTTGCAGTAGTAAAGGAAGCCTGTCGTCGCCATCTCGGCAAGCAGTGGGAGGCTGGGGGTGCAATGATTACCTGGGACATGGTACATTATGATGTCCAGTTAATCGGTGGTGTTGTTCTTCATCAAGGTAAAATTGCCGAAATGGCTACCGGTGAAGGGAAAACCCTTGTCGCAACCCTTCCTGTCTACCTGAATGCTCTTCCCGGCTACGGCGTACATATCATCACGGTCAACGATTATCTTGCACGTCGTGATGCTGAATGGATGGGGCCAATCTATGAATATCTCGGTTTGACAGTCGGTTGTATCCAGTCGAACATGCCCCCTAACCTGCGGAAAACGCAATATGGTGCCGATATTACGTTTGGCACAAACAACGAGTTCGGCTTCGATTACCTGCGCGACAACATGACGCAGCGACCGGAGGACATGGTTCAGCGTCCCCACAATTATGCAATTATCGACGAAGTTGACTCAATCCTCGTTGATGAAGCTCGGACACCACTTATCATATCAGGCCCGGTCGAGGAGGCTGGAGATCAGGCGTTCAACGAGATGAAGCCACGCGTTGAACGGGTAGTGAAAATGCAACATCGAGATGTTGCAAAAATGGTTGGAGAGGCGGACCGACTCCTGGCCACCGATAGCGAAGAGGACCGGATACAGGCGGGTGTACACCTCTTACGGGCACATCGAGGAATGCCGAAGAACAAGAAGCTGATGAAGATGCTCCAGGAGCCGAGCGTGAAGATGTTGATGGAGCGGACCGAGATGGAGTATTTGCGCGACAAGGGAGCGCGAATGCATGAGATTGATGATGAGCTTTACTATGCAATTGATGAGAAACAGCATACCATCGATCTTTCCGACAAAGGACGAGCTGCCCTTGCCGCAGCGGGAGAAGACACGGAACTCTTTACCCTCCCTGATATTGCTACCGAATTGAGTATGCTTGGTGAAGAGCATGATGACGAGGCTCAGGAGAAGAAGAATGAGATCATGCAGGTATACTCCGAACGGAGTGAGTTGATTCACACGATTACACAGATACTCCGTGCATACTCCCTGTATGAAGCCGATGTAGAGTACGTTGTTCAGGATAACAAGATCAAGATAGTTGATGAGTTTACCGGACGTATTCTTGAAGGGCGACGCTATTCTGATGGGCTTCATCAAGCCATTGAGGCAAAGGAAGGGGTGACCGTTGAACGTGACACTCAGACCTTTGCTACCATTACTATTCAGAATTACTTCCGTCTCTACAAAAAGCTTGCCGGTATGACCGGAACTGCTGAGACCGAGGAGACGGAGTTTGCAGAAATCTACAAGCTTAACGTGATTGTGATCCCGACGAATCGCCCGATTGCGCGGGATGACATGAATGATCTGATCTTCAGAACAAAGCGTGGGAAATACAATGCCGTTCTCGAAGAGGTCATGAAGCACCGTGAGAAGGGACAGCCCGTTCTGGTCGGTACAACTTCAGTTGAAGTCTCGGAGACGCTCAGTCGTATGCTGCAACGTTCGAAGATCCCGCACTCCGTCCTGAATGCCAAACAACATGATAAAGAGGCTGATGTTATTGCAAAGGCGGGACAGAAGGGCGCCGTGACGATCGCTACAAACATGGCTGGCCGTGGAACAGACATCAAGCTCGGGCCAGGTGTCAAGGAGATTGGAGGTTTGCACATCCTGGGAACTGAACGACATGAGTCGCGTCGCATCGACAGACAGCTCCGGGGTCGTGCCGGACGTCAGGGAGATCCAGGTTCTTCGCAGTTCTTTATCTCACTCGAAGATAATCTGATGCGTCTCTTCGGTGGCGAGCGGGTAACCAAGTGGATGGATCGTCTTGGTGCAAGCGATGAAGTCCTGGAAGCACCAATGCTCAACAAAGCCGTCGAGCGTGCACAGAAAAAAGTCGAAGAGAACAACTTCTCAATCCGCAAGCGACTGCTCGAATATGACGATGTCATGAATCAGCAGCGTGAGGTTATCTATGATCGCCGTCGCCATGCTTTGATGGGGGAGAGAATGAAAGGGGAGATCATGGACTATGTCGATGATTTTATCGATCGAACCCTCGACAAGTATTTCCCCGAAGAGATGTCAAAAGTCCTGGATGAAATCAGGACCAAGCTGCTGATCGATATTGATGTTCACGATCCGGAAGAGGCTGAGCATCTTGGCCGTGAACCGATCATGGAAATGATTCAGGAAAAGGCCAGAGAGTTCTACAGGCGGAAAGAAGAACATCTTGGCTCTGAATTCATGGCAAACCTTGAGCGCTTTGCCGTAATTCATGTAATTGATGACAAGTGGCGCGAGCATTTGCGGGAGATGGATGATTTGAAGCAGGCAATCGGTCTTCGTGCCTATGGTCAGCGAGATCCAATCGTTGAGTACAAGAAAGAAGCCTACGAAATGTTTGTTGAGTTGATTGCAGAAATCAACGCTGAAGTAGCCTCTTTTGCTTATCGTTACTTCCCGCAACCACCGTCAAACGAGCCAAACAGAGCACAACGTCGCCGTCGAGGCCTATACCCGACCAGGCGTGATCGTTTGGCTGAAGGCGGGGGGCGTCAACGGCGACTGAACTATAAACATAGCGATGCAACGAATATGGGTATGACCGGAGGAAGTGACGGAGTTGACCCGACCGTTGCGGCGGCAACGGGCCGAGGAGGAGGTCGTCAGCCACAGGGATCGACGATGGTCGTACGTGAGGAGCCAAAAGTCGGGCGGAACGATCCATGCTGGTGCGGCAGTGGCAAGAAGTATAAACATTGCCATGGGCGTACATAAATCCCGCTCATGATTTGAATACGAAGGCGTCTCTTGATCGATTATCGTACGGGGAGACGCTTTTCATTTGTACCGAAGTGATTTGTAGATTGCTTCTTCTCGTTAAACATAATCAACACCGTTCAGCATGATTCGAATCAAGCCTGTCTTTTACTTCCTTGGTGCTCTGTCCATTGCTACAACCCTCTTTTTTATTGGTTGTGGTGATGGCAACGATACCACAAGCCCGACATTGCGTTTTGCCCATTTTTGGTCTGAACCAACACAGAAAGCCCTCTTGCAGGAGAGAATTGCTGAGTTTGAGAAACAGAATCCGGATATTTCGGTCGAGTTGATCGATATGAGTTGGGGAGACGGAAAGGAGAAGCTCTTTGCGATGTTTAATGCAAGGCAGGCGCCGGAAGTAATCGAACTCGGCAGCGACTGGATTGCTCAGTTCAGCTCTGAGGGAGTGCTGCTCGATATGACCGTGACCCCGGAAGACAGGCTATACCAGGAGGTGATCGGCAGGTTCCCAAAAGATTTTCTTGCACCTGCCATGTGGGATAAGAAAATCTATGCTCGTCCCTGGCTTGTTGGAACTCAAGCAATGTATGTCAACAAGGTCCTTCTGGGGGAGGCAGAGATTACCGGCGCAGACTTTCAAACCTGGGATAACGTGTTGAATGCCGGAGAGCAGGTTACGATGAAGTTCAAGGATGGAACGCCACCACGCTTCGGATTCGGCGCTGCTGTCAACGATAAACATCGAGTCTACAAACGCATACTCATGCTCTTCTGGTCGAACGGTGGTTCTCTATTTGATGAGAACGGGGGGCCAACGATCAACTCAACCGCGAATCTTGAGGCACTGGAACTCTACCTAACTCTTGCACGAAATGGACGGATCGATCAACAACGTCAGCTTGATCAACTTTTTCTCAAAGGTGATATTGCCTTCTGGGTTTCCGGTTCATGGTTGATGGGGCAGATCGCGAAAGAGAATCCTAAGTTGGAATATAACGTCCTTCCATTACCATCTTTTAGCGATAAACCAGCTGTCTCTTTCGCAGGAGGAGAGTTCCTTGCCATTAGTTCAGCGGCCGAAAACAAGGATGCTGCTCAGAAACTTGTTGCTTCCCTGACATCTCCTGAACAGGCGTTAGTCTTCTGCAAAGGGTTGAACATGGGTTTCATTCCTGCTGATCTTTCTGTTGCGAACGATCCGTTTCTCCAGGAAGAGCCTCAGAAAGGCTTTACAGATCAAATGAAAGGTTCTCGCTTTACTCCCATACATCCGCAGTGGCTTGAAATTGAAGCGATACTCGAACATGCCGTGACAGAGACAGTACTGGGAGAGAAAGAGGCAAAACAGGCGCTCGATGATGCTCAGGTTCAAGTATTAGAGCTACTTGGCGAAGTGGAGGGAGATAATTAAAGTTTACAATGAAAAATAGTAGATGCCTCCGATCAGGTTAGTTCTCCCCTTTTTGAATTGTGCATTTATGATTTTAATATCCAGTTATTGGGATGGGTGAAATCCCACGCCTTTAGGCGGCAACTTTAGTAAGTTTGTAAGATGTCGGACTATGGAACGTCCTGATGAATTCC
>JAGWAZ010000029.1:23187-33711 GCA_021296135.1 Chlorobiota bacterium
GACTTTCAAATCCATGATGGGTCTTAAGTCGTCTTTAGACGATATCAAATCTACCAGCTGAAGCTGGTAGTAGTTTAATTCGTCTTTTATGACCTGGAAATTTTCTACAAAAGCTATTCATGCCGGGCAGGAACCGGAAGAGGTAACCGGCTCAGTAAACGTGCCGATCTTCCAGACCTCAACGTATGCCCAGCAGGGTATCGGGAATCATAAAGGGTGGGACTATTCCCGCTCGATAAATCCGACCCGAACTGCCCTGGAGGTTTGTATTGCAGAGCTCGAAGGGGGGACAAGCGGATTTGCCTTTGCCAGTGGAATGTCAGCCATCGATGCTGTGATGAGACTACTGAATCCTGGTGACCATGTGGTTGCAGGGGATGATATGTATGGTGGATCGTTCCGCCTGTTCGATAAGGTCATTCGTCGATACGGGATGGAATTTACCTACGTCGATTTCACAGAGGCAGACAACATACAGGCAGCCCTTCGTGAGAACACAAGGATGATCTATGCGGAAACGCCAACAAACCCGATGATGAAACTTTGTGACCTTCAGGCAATAGGAGGAATTGCCCGGGATACAAACGCGGTTCTTGTTGTTGACAACACCTTTATGTCGCCATATCTCCAGCAACCTCTTGACCTGGGAGCTTCGATAGTTCTTCATTCCTCAACAAAGTATATTGGAGGGCATAGCGATCTGATTGGCGGGCTGGTCGTTACCAATAATGATGAAGTTGCAGAGTCGATCGCCTTCCATCAAAATTCATGTGGCGCTGTCCCCGGTCCATTCGATTGCTCTTTAACACTCCGCTCACTAAAGACTTTACCAGTCCGCATGGATCGACATTGTTCAAACGCAATGAAGATTGCCGAATATCTCTCTGACAATCATGAGCTTAAAACAGTCAACTATCCGGGACTTGCGTCCTTTCCTCAGTATGAACTTGCCAAAAAACAGATGGGGGGATTTGGTGGAATAATTTCTGCCGATCTTGGTTCATACAAGCGCGCGGCCGCATTCTGCGAGTCGGTCAAGCTCTTCCTCTTTGCCGAATCGCTTGGTGGAGTCGAGTCCTTGCTCTGCCATCCGGTCTCAATGACCCATGGCTCGGTCCCACCAAAAGTACGCCAACGTCTCGGCATTACCGATGGACTTGTTCGCTTTTCGGTTGGCATCGAAGATGTGGAGGACTTGATAGCTGATATTGATTCTGCACTTGAAGCAGTACGGGCAGTAGAAACTTCGGAGGCCGTTGCCTGATGCCTGATAAAATTACAAAGGCAATCGTTGTTGGTGCATCTTCCGGTATCGGGGCTGCGATAGGGGAAAGACTTGTTACTCAAGGAGCACAGGTAGCTCTCCTCGCAAGACGCGAGGAAGAACTCTATGCTCTTTGCAACCGGATCAACGAACACCGCGGCGAAGATCTGGCCTTGCCGGTCGTTCATGATGTTCGGGAGAGAAAAACGATTCCCGGGCTTTTCCAGGATATTACAACAAGGCTTGGCGGACTTGATGCAATCTTCTTCACTGCCGGGGTTATGCCACATGTTGAACCGGATGAATACTCAACAGACAAAGATGCCCTGATGATAGAGGTGAATACAATTGGTGCAATGGCCTGGTTCAACGAGGCTTCGAAGAGGTTTGAACGGTTGAATAAAGGACGCATTGTTGGTATCTCTTCGATTGCTGGTGACCGGGGCAGGCGTCGTAACCCTGCTTATTCTACAAGCAAGGCGGCAATGAATACGTATCTTGAGTCATTGCGGAACAGACTTGGGGTAAAGGGGGTGAGCGTGACAACCATCAAGCCCGGATTTGTTGATACGGCAATGACCAAAGGCATGTCTGGCTTGTTATGGATGATCTCGCCGGAGAAAGCTGCGGGAAAAATCGTTCGTGCTGCGGAGAAAAAGAAGAATACGGCCTATGTTCCCGGACAATGGCGCTTGGTTGGCACAATTATTCGTTCCATACCATCGTTCCTGTTTAAACGTCTTAACATCTAATAAAGAAGTTCGTTCCGGAACTCCATGCAACAAACGTTCTCGATCCATTGAAAAGAGATCGGTCGTCAATATCGAAGGGAATTGCAACCAACACGATTCTTCCTTTCAGGAGAAGCAAGGATTCAAGCAATTCCGTATTGCCAACCGATCACCTTGAGCCGGTTTTTGGGTGGGGAATGAGTACTTCGGCTGCCGGTTACGTCTTTCGTCCATCAACCCTTGAAGGGATTCGTGAAGTTCTTACTTTGGCTCGAAGGACCAATCGGTCGGTCGGTTTCAGAGGGGCGGGGAGGAGCTACGGCGATGCTGCGATCAATGCCGAGAATATCGTCCTCGATCTTACCCGAATGAATAGGATCCTCGACTGGAATCCGAAGACCGGCCTAGTCAAGGTTGAGCCGGGGGTGACGATCAAACAGTTGTGGGAATCTATTCTACCAGACGGATGGTGGCCAGCCGTTGTTCCCGGAACGATGTTCTCGACAATTGGTGGATGTGTTTCGATGAACATCCACGGAAAGAACAACTTTACCCTCGGCCCTTTTGGAGATCATATCCTTGAATTTGAGCTGTTGACTCCTGAGGGAGAGATCTTTCGCTGTTCCCGAGATGAGAACTATGACATCTTTCGGTCAGCAATCGGCGGGTTTGGTATGCTGGGATGTTTTACTTCAATTAAGCTGAAAAGCAAACGGGTCTGGTCCGGATTGCTCGATGTCGAGGCTATCAACGTTCCTTCGCTCGATGCCATGTTCGACTGCTTTAAGGAGCGTCTGGAGAGTGCCGACTATCTCGTTGGGTGGATTGATACCTTTGCCGGTGGTAAGTCGCTTGGACGTGGAGTTATACATCGAGCCAACTACATTGACCAAGGGATCGATCCGAATCCCGCTCAGACGCTCCGGGTTGAACATCAACAGTTGCCTGATACTATACTTGGCATTCTACCAAAGGCAATTCTCTGGAAGTTTATGAAGTTCTTCATCAACAATCCCGGAATGCGGCTGATAAATATGATCAAGTTTCGAGCAAGCCGGTTGTTGGATCGTGGCGGAACGTTCCGTCAATCTCACGCAGCCTTTGCCTTCCTGCTTGATTACGTTCCAAACTGGGAAAAGTCGTATGGAAAAGGAGGTCTGATTCAATATCAGAGCTTTGTCCCCAAAGATGAAGCTCGCGAGGTCTTTCGTAAACAGCTCCAGCTATGCAAAACGTATAAATACCCACCATACCTGGCTGTTTTCAAGCGACATCGACCCGATGAGTTCCTGATGTCTCACGCTCTCGACGGCTATTCTCTGGCGCTCGATTTCAAGATCACGAAACGAAATCGAGAGCGAATCTGGAAATTAGCTGCTGAAATGAACAAGATTGTTCTTAAAGCTAGCGGCAGATTCTACTTTGCAAAGGATAGCACGCTCAGTTCTGAAGATGCTCGTGCGTTCCTTGGTGAGAAAGCCCTTGAGGAATTTGCCGTGATGAAACGTCGACTTGATCCGAGTGGAATGTTGGAGACTAATCTGGCCAGGCGACTGTTTGGTACCTCGTAAAGTTGGTTCTTAACACGATAGAGTATGATGATGGTCGCTGATGGTGTCCACGATGTCAATTTAGGTCGCTCCTTCGGAGCTATCGATACTCAGCGATTTCTCTTTTGAAGAATACACCGCTAAGAACTATGCAATACTCTCGGTTGAGTGGAATGTGAGATAATTCAATAGAGGTCACTATGAAAGTCCGTTGTCAATCTCTGATTTTCACTCTTCTTGTTTTTCTTTCCGTCACAAGCTCTGCCGATACGCTTCATGTCGGAGTGGGCCAGGAGTACTCCACGCTCTCCTCCGCAGCTCGAAACGCGCAACCGGGAGAGACTATTCTGGTTCATTGTGAGGTGTATAATGGCGGAGAGTTTATTTGAAAATTTTCAGGGGAGCCCAGATGCCTGGATTGTAATTTTAGCTGAACCATGGGAAGAAGTGGTGTTTGAAGGGGGGAGAGAGGCATGGCAGGTGATCGATGTTGCCTGGCTTTCTATCAAAGGGTTTTAAGTTTAGAGGTCAGCAAGGGAGCGGAGTGAACATTGATGATGGTGGATTTCCTGTAGACCGGCCCGTCTTCGACCATCTGGGAAACAGGTTCGGGACTTCGTGATCAATCGGAGCCATTGAGGGGAGGAACGAGGTGATCGGGAGCCTCTCCACCTCATCAGAAAAGAGACGCGTCAAGATCTATCCAAATCCTGCAGGCAATAGATGTATCCTGATCCTCAACATCCATCACCCAGCTAGTGCCTCGATTTCACTTTATGATTTGAACGAAAAATTCATATATTATATTCTGAATGGGTAGCTACCTCAAGGAGAACATGAAATACATACCGAGCTTCCTGATGAGCAGGGAACGTATGCAGTACATATACGACTTACCGAAGAACTCTTGAGAATTCCGATAATTCGTCGTAAAGAGGGTGATGGCTGATTCAGAAGCAATACGATCGTCCGCGACTACGATAGCTGATCGCCTTGACCGAACCTGTACGGTTATCGTGAACTATCAAACCCCCGATCTTCTTGAGGATGCAGTGGCATCATTCAAACGATTCTATCCGGAAGTTCATCTGGTTATTGTTGATAACGGCTCTAAGGATGAATCATCGAACGTTATTCGGAGACTCTGTAAGGAGTATCATCTGTGTGTATTTCTGTTTCTGAAGAAGAATCTTGGTCATGGTCCAGTAATGCATGCTATGATGGAGCGAGCGGAGTATGAGTTTTATTTTTTGCTCGATAGTGATACTGTAACGAAGAAGGGAGGCTTTCTGGAAAAGATGCTGGCCGAGTTTGACGATGGCTCAGTCTATGGGGTAGGTAAGGTTGCCCCTTTCAACAAGCACGGATTTCACGATGAAGAGTCGGGTACTTCAATGTTGATTGCAGCCTATATGTTGATCCGGTCATCTTTCTATCAAGGCCTCCCACCGTTTGAGCACCACGGTGTGCCGGTTGCACGAAACTTTTATGAATCCTCGAAGAAGGGATATCACATGATCGACTTTCCGATAGAACGGTTTATCGATCATCTTCATCGCGGCACAGTGGGCCGCTTTGGATATGGGCTTGGTTTGAAAGGAAAGATCAACTACCTGTTGAACAAATTGGGGTTATGAAGCGAGAGTTTTTTCTTCCCATCCTGTTTGCAGCAATCTGCTCCCCCTTCCTTACCAATTCTACTGGGTGCAAGGAGGGATGTGTTGGTGTCGACTGCAATCCCGCTCCACCTGGTTTGACCATTACGGTTAACGATACGATGCTTGTTGAGATACTCGTTCTTCGAGTCGATACTGTGACTCAGGATACGATTATGGAGGCTGATGATACAATCCTCGTCTTTCCCACATCTGAAGCAACTGTTACTCTTCATCCGGTGGTCAACGATCTTTTTCAGGCGCCGGTTGCATCTCTTGAATCGATGGGGTCGGATACATCCTATGTTCTTGCAGATCTGTTCGGGCTTTCTGATATCGAGTATGGAGTTATTGCTACTCGAGGTGTGCGGAGTGATACGTTGAGCGGATTGAGCATCAGTACGGTAGAGGGATGTTGTGGATATTCGGTGATCGGGAGATACGTGATCGAGTTACCAGAAGAGGAGTAAGTGAGGGATGAAGGCAGGAAGGGAATGACAAATTTCGAAGTGCGAGTGTTGAGCACTTAGCAGCCCGTTGAGAAACCCGTTGTTGTGTAACATGCACTGTGTAGGTTTCCCGATAGAACCATACCGATCTCGAACCTCCTTATGCAAGAAAAGGTCCGGAAAGCGCCCACGCCTTTGATAATAAAATCCAAATCTTGCCTACCATTAGGTAACGTTGCGCTATTGCACTAATGCCCGCCCAATACCGAGACGACCGGTAGGGAAGACGACCTGGACAAAGTAGACCCCACGTGGCAAACCCCCGACATCAAACTCAATACGACACATCACCGGTAGCCCGTGGAGAACCCGCCCACTCAGATTGCATAGAGCGATAGAGAGAGCCTCACCTTCGGTCCAACGTGCTCGGATCGTCACGGTTCCGACGGCGGGAATGCTTTCAACCTGCACAGAATCGAACGATCTTCCGAGCAGCAACGAATGTGTAGTGTTTGCATCGACCGAAGTACCTTGAAGAATCGAGAAATATGTACCTGACATCTCCGAATATCCACTCTGCGAGGTGACGCGTACCCTGAACCTGTCTCCATGAAGGTCTGTAGGCACAATCCATTCGAAAAATCCTCTCTTCCCGTTAATACCGTCCGCAATTCGATACCAACGACTAGTGTTGCCGTTCCACAGATCGATGGTAACGCTTCGGTTGGCTCTCCCGGCGTTCCACCGTATCTGATAGGAATCTCCTCCGGCAAGCCTCCCCCCCTGCAGGTTTGATATCGGTAGCCAGCGCGATGGCCGGTGCCAAGGCGGCAAGCATGGCAACAACAATTTCCCGGTTCCACAACATAACAGATACCTTTGGTTCAGATAAGGCGGTCAGCCCATGTAACTTTATAAATTCTTTTTTAGATATGAGCAATAGGGGGAGATTACGGTCACCGGTAGATTTCTATCTTACCGAACAATCACCCGCTCGGTTGCGCTCCATTCCCCGCTGGTCAACCACAGCCAGTAGACGCCTGCCCCGACCCCCGTTTGCCTTTGTGACGAACCCCGAAATAGGATTCTTTCTAACTTCTAAGTTCACGCAAAGCCGCAAAGAAACGCAAAGAAAAGTAATTTTTTAGACCTCATGCTCCTGTAATTTTAACTAAAACCGGGCGCAATACTCGGTCGTCCCAAGCTCTCGGCGTAATTGTATAAAAGGACTCTACGATACGGTAAACATCTTCTACCCAATTCCCAACGCTCTTAACAAAACTGCCCCTCTGTAAGCAGACTCATGCACCAAGGGTTCTCAACACCAAAAAATTGACGTTAGAAAAAGCCCAGCATAAGATATTGACTCTACCTCGATAAAATAAATCTTCTTGTCACCACTTCACCATTGATACGAAGACATACCAGGTAATGACCAGGAGCCCAGTCACGCATGTTGATCTCATGACGGTCACCACCGATAAACAGATCGTATGCTTCGTGCACTTTGCGCCCAAACAGATCATATATACTCATGCTCATATCGACATCGGCTCGACCAGAAGCTATCTCCATGTTGATCACTTCACCGGCAGGATTGGGATAGAGCCGGATAAGCTGATCATGGTCTACCGGTTCTCCGGTATTGATCCGGTCATCAGCCTCAATACCCGCTGGAGGAAGAGAACAGCTATCACCATAGAGACGAACATGGCCGGCTCTCCAGCTGTTACCGGACGCCCCGATCGCCAGGCGGCGGCCATCCGAGGACATAGAGACCGAAATGCCAGACAAATCACCTTCCGCTTCTCCATCAATATCGTTCCCCAGTTGTGACCAGTCGGTTCCGCTCCACCCGTAGACCCGTACATGGCCGGCATCGGCTTTATTGCCGTCGTTACCGGGCGCCCCGACCGCCAGGCGCTCCCCATCCGAAGAGATAGAGACCGATCTGCCAAACTCGTCCCCTGCCGCTTCGCCCTTGATATCATCTCCCAGTTGGGCCCAGCTTGTTCCGCTCCACCGATAGACCCGTACATAGCCGGCACTGAATAACTCGTTGGATAAGTTGCTGGGAGCCCCGATCGCCAGGCGCTCCCCATCCGAAGACAAGGAGATCGACCAGCCAAACTCCTCTCTGCCAGACGGCCCCCAGGGGGCATTGCCATCGATATTGCCTCCCAGTTGGACCCAGCTTGTTCCGTTCCACTCATAGACACAAACATGGCCGGCCTCGGTTCCTCCATTGTCGCTGTTATAGGGCGCCCCGATCGCCAGGCGCTCCCCATCCGAAGAGATGGAGACCGATCTGCCAAACTCGTCCCTTGCCTCTTCACCATCGATATCACCCCCCAGTTGGGTCCACCCGTAGGCACGAACATGGCCGGCACCGTTTCCATTGCGGCTGCTACCGGGAGCCCCGATCGCCAGGCGCTCCCCATCCGAAGACAAAGAGACCGAAATGTCAGGCCTGCGAGGCAGGCGGCGAAGCGGGTTATTTGCCGCTGCCCCATCGATATCGCCTCCCAGTTGGACCCAGCTTGTTCCGCTCCACCCGTAGGTACGAACATGGCCGGTATGGTATCCATTGCCCTTGCTATAGAGAGCCCCGATCGCCAGGCGCTTCCCATCCGAAGACAAAGAAATCGATGTGCCAAACTCGTCCCAGAGGGCTTCGCCATCGATATCGCCTCCCAGTCGGACCCAGCCTATTCCGCTCCACTCATAGACACGAACGTGGCCGGCGGCATTGGCTATATTGTTGCCGTTATAGGGCGCCCCGATCGCCAGGCGCTTTCCATCCAAAGATAAGGAGACTGAAGTGCCAGACCGATCCCCTCCCGCCTCGCCATCGATACCGCCTCCCAGTTGGACCCAGCCTGTTCCGTTCCACTCATAGGCCCGCACATGGCCGGCTCCATTGCCGCCGCTAAAGGGCCCCCTGTTATAGGGCGCCCCGATCGCCAGGCGCTCCCCATCCGAAGACAAGGAGACCGACCAGCCAAACTCGTCTCTGCCAAACTCCCTCCAGCCGGCTCCACCGTCGATACCGTCTCCCAGTTGGGCCCAGTTAGAGCTTGTCGTGTCCCACCCGTAGACCCGTACATGGCCGGCATCGGCTTTATTGTCGTCGTTACCGGGCGCCCCGATCGCCAGGCGCCTTCCATCCGAAGACAAAGAGACCGAATAGCCGGAATAGTCACCCGCCCCTTCGCCATCGATATCGTCTCCCAGTCGGGTCCAGCTTGTTCCGCTCCATTCATAGACCCGTACATGGCCGGCATCGGCTTCATTGCCGTCGTTACCGGGCGCCCCGATTGCCAGGTGCTCCCCATCCGAAGAGATGGAGACTGAAGTGCCAGACCGATCCCCTTCCGCCTCGCCATCGATATCGTCTCCCAGTCGGGTCCAGCTTGTTCCGCTCCATTCATAGACCCGTACACAGCCGGCATCGGTTCCATTGCTACTGTTACCGGGCGCCCCGATTGCCAGGCGCTCGCCGTCCGGAGACAAAGAGACCGACCATCCGGAATGGTCCTCTGCCGCTTCGCCGTCGATATCGCCTCCCAGTTGGACCCAGTTAGAGCTTGTCGTGTCCCACTCATAGACCTGCACATGGCCGGCATTGGTTCCATTGTCGCTGTTATAGGGCGCCCCGATCGCCAGGCGCCCTCCATCCGAAGAGATGGAGACCGATCTGCCAAACTCGTCCCTTGCCTCTTCACCATCGATATCACCCCCCAGTTGGGTCCCACTCGTAGGCACGAACATGGCCGGCACCGGTTCCATTGCTGCTGTTGTTGAGCGCCCCGATCGCCAGGCGCCTTCCATCCGAAGACAAAGAGACCGAATAGCCGGAATAGTCACTCGCCACTTCGCCCTTGATATCGCCACCCAGTTGATAACAAGGCGCTACCTCCATCGATGCTTTTGGCTTCAATACTGGCTGGGCGTATGCAATCTGCCCCATTAGCAACGATAGAACGATCGAATAAGAAATTTTAATGCTTTTCATTTGAAGGTTTTCCCTAAATAATGTTGTTGTGTATACGTTTGCTGACTATTGAAGATGTCAAGAATCGAACCATAACCTGTAAGGTGAAGTTACCCCCATCTTTAGGACAGAAATTCATCGAAATTAAGGTTTAATGTTATCATCAATGAGGGGTCTGGGGAAGACTCATAACTCCCTTCTTTTGTTGAAAATCCATATTCCCTTTTTGCCCGCTCATGCTGCTTTGATTTTGTTTTGTTGATAAATTCTTAACGGTGTTTCGTTATCCAGGCTCTGATGCCTTCTTTCATCGTTGTAATAGTGAAAGTAGTCCTCCAATCCCTTGTAACACGCTAACTGTCTGCTGAAAAAATCGTTTCCCAACCCTCTCCACCATCGGTTGTCTGGAGTATTACCCCATGGCCTCCACAATATCCTGTATCCTCATCAACAAAAACTATATCCCATAAATTTTCCGTCGTGTTTGAATTCACCGAATACCACTGAGCATGGGCAGAACTCCCGACAAAAGCAATGAACGCTATCAATAGAATGCTTCTCATGTTCCTTCCTCCCTGTCTCCTTGTCTCCCTGTCCCCTTGTCTCCCATCTGATTGTACATTTACTCGGGGTTGAAGGGTCGATGCAATCACAATCTTCCCAGCCGTAAACGGCTGGGCTATCTCATTGATAAATGCTGCCCGACGTATCCTCTTTACTCAACCACCACCTTTTCTGTGAATACCCCTTCAGAGGTGTTAATCCGTAGTACATACGGACCTGCAGGAATATCCGAAACCTTGAGAACCGTTAGGCCCTTTTTGAAACGTTTCACTTCTCTTCCTTCCAAGTTCAACAGTTCCGTATCTTTAATTACCAAC
>JAGWAZ010000030.1 GCA_021296135.1 Chlorobiota bacterium
TTCAGCCTTCAGGCCGATTTTCCGTTGCCTTATGACTCCTCCAGCAACCGTTGCACTTCAGAGTTGAATTCGGGCCTTCTTCTGCAATTCGGCATCGGTCGGAAACGTGATGTTCTTTTCCTGAACCGTCGTATCTATGCTTACCACATCTTCGCTGGCTCCTTCGCTATGGAGTTCAATAGAATGCTTCAGTATCTTTTCTACGCCTTGCCGGTCTATCCGGTTTCTAAAATAAACCAGGTCACTTGCAGCAGGAGGTTGACCCCACTGCAATAGATCATAACCCCCAAAATATTGGTAGTACGGGTTCATTATCCACTGTTGCTTAACCAGGCCTTCTTATGATACATACTACAACTGCTTCAGTATCAGCAGCGATACCATAAGTCAGATGGGATGGCCGCCCCTTATCCGAACAGCAGTCCTTAAAGGCTTCTTGAAAGTAGGCTCAGTTACTCCTCTCGGCTAAGAGATACAAACTCATTGTTTGGGTTACGTTGCTCTCTCAGTGTTGGGCAGATAAATTGGAGTTGATTGTCGGCTTTCTTTTTCGCTATCATTTTGCAAGATCTTTGCTTAAAACCGCACTTTTCTTGCAGTTTTTAAAGTGCATTGATCTACTTTTTTAGGCGATTATCAACAACTTGTGCCTTTTTTAAGGAACGACTACCTATCTATGTTGCCACACGTCTCCTCCTAAAGCAGAAGCGCGATCCACCAGTGGTAGATCGCGCTTCATTTTATCGTAAGATTCAGGCTCTCTTGCAAACCTGATCCCTCCCTCTTCTATTGACCCAGCGGCATCCAACCACCTTCACCAGTCGACCATATAAAGCCACGAACCCGGTTCTGACCGATGGAGGTGACGCCTACAATCTGACCAATGATAGTACCAATCTGAGCCCTACTACTTAGGGCTGCATCGCCATCACCATTGATAACATATATAACCTGGCCGTCAACACCAGCTGAAGGAAGCATTACACTATTTGTTGTGCCAAGAGTATTATCGTCAGGAACAACTACAATGATGTCGTCATGATTCATAACGGTAGTATTGCCTGCACCAACACGATAGGTCAGCTTCATTGCACCCTGCTCTAACCAGAGAGCTACAGCATCGTTGTTCGTGCTGTTCGACTCGATGCGGACACCGTCTGTGCCACTATCGCTGTCGAAGACGCCTGCCCAACCGGAAACGCCAGTAACGTTCGAGCGAACGCCTGCACCGCCGCTCAGATTGGTTGCATGGGCCTGAACGACAGCATGGCCAAGCATAATCGGGCCGATTGACCGTGCAACAACAACATCGTTTACGTTAGCAATATCCGTGTTGCTAAAGAATCCTGCACGACCGATATCACTCTCGTTCTGAGCATTGACAGCGTCGCCCCAGCCATCGATCTGAACTGCAACGCCTGCACCGCCGTCCAGATTGGTTGCATTGACCTTAACGACAGCATTGCCAGGCATAATCGGGCCGTTTGACTGCGCAACAACAACATCGTTTTCGTTAGCAGTACTCGTGTTGCTAAAGAGTCCTGCACGACCGGTATCACCGATGTTCTGAGCGTCGACAGCGTCGCCGCTCCGGCCATTGACCTTAACTGCAACGCCTGCACCGCCGTTCAGATTGGTTGCATCGACCTTAACGACAGCATTGCCAGGCGTAATCGGGCCGCTTGACTGTGCAACAACAACATCGTTTGCGTTATTAGCATCCGTGTTGTTAAAGAATCCTGCACGACCGGCACCACCGGTGTTCTGAGCGTTGAGAGCGTCGCCGCTACCGGTTGCAGTGAAGTTGGCACCATTTACACCCGTAGCAACAACACCTGTTCCATAAAGGCTTATAGCGTTGATACCTGGGCCAGTTCCTTGAGTCACACCTTCGATAGCTGGCGAATCGTTTGCACTGTCGCTGACGAAGCCACGGAAGACACCGCGTGACGTTCCCTGCTTCTGAAGCTCTATCGTCCATGTACCGCTTGTCGTATCGATCTCTACCCACGGCAGCGTCACATCGTCGTTCTGCCAGACAACGTCGTTAGCAGAGTTAATTTTAAGAACTTGGCCGGCAGCACCGCCGACCGACGAGACCTTCGTATATGTTACCGCATCGTCGGCGATCTTCGCTGTTGTGACTCCCAAGTTATCAATCTTCGCTGTTGTGACCCCCAAGTCAGCAATGTCAACCGTCTGTACATCACCGTCCAGAATCTCATCAGTTGTCACTGCACCGGTCGCGATGTCCTCCTTGAGGATCGTCTCGTCCAGAATCTCACCAGTTGTCACTGCACTGGTGTCTATGTCCACGGCACGGATCGTCTCGTCCAGAATCTCCTCTGTCCTCACTGCACCGGTTGCGATGTCCTCGGCACGGATTGTCTCATCCTCAATAACCTCTGAATAGATCTCTCGCCACACAGCATCCGCTGTATTAGCAACTGGATTACCAACTGTAATCAGTGCTGTGTTGAGCGGGCCAGTAGCGATGTCATCCGACAGAATCGTCCCGTCCAGAATCTCAGATGTCGTCACTGCACCGGTGTCGATGTCCTCGGCACGGATTGTCTCATTCTCAATAACCTCTGAATAGATCTTTTGCCACACAGCATCCCGTTCAGCATTAGGTATAGTAATATCTATAGTTGTAATCAGTGCTGTGTGGGCCAGGCCAGCAGCAGCGATGTCATCCGAGAGAATCGTCCCGTCCATGATGTCCTCGCTGAGGATCGTCTCGTTCAGAATCTCATCAGTTGTTACTGCACCGGTCGCGATGTCCTCGCTGAGGATCGTCTCGTTCAGAATCTCAGATGTCGTCACTGCACCGGTGTCGATGTCCTCGCTGAGGATTGACTCGTTGATGATCTCTGAAGTACCAACAGCATCAGGACCGATGTCATCAACACCGATCGACTCATTCAAGATGTCTGCTCCAGTCAGTGACTCGTCGATGACATTGTCGCCATCAATGACGTTGTCGGCAATGATCGGATTTGGATATGTGCCTGAGAGCTCACCACCTGCAGGTCCACCCGGAGTCGGGAAACCGTAGATCAGGGTAACGCCATTATACATAATGGCTTGACCGAAGCTTGCTCCGCGGCTGTTGATCTTTGGCAATGTGACCTGTTGTGGCCCGATGTGCTGTGTGATAACAGCGTTGGCAGCAATCTGAGCCGAAGCAACCGCACCAGGTGCGATGTGCCGCGTGTTAATTGCGTCGTTGGCAATCATACCGCTTGTGATACCTTGACTGGCAACTCCAACTGTGACGACCGGGCCGGTGCCGTTGGTGACCTGGATACCAGGACCAGCGACAATCTGGTCAAGCGCACCACTGCCACTGTCACTGCCACCAGCTGCTACCCACTGGAAGTTTCCAGATTGAGCATTGTATGCCAGAACCTCTCCGTCTCTTGGATCTGTTCCACCATCGTTGATGTCATCAGGTACAATTGAACCATCAGCCACGCCTAGCGCCTCAAGCGCCTCAAAGGCATACGGCGATGCCGCCAACTCTGTACGTGGCGTCATCGCCACACCACTGATTTGAATCTCAAGCCAATATGCCTTGTTCCAGTTCAGCGTACCGAGCGGAATCGTTGACTTAGATCCGATCAGTATACTGAACGTACCGATGGTACTAGTCGATGTACCCATATGGTCTTCTGACCAGAGATTCGCACCTCCAGTCGCGGCGTCAAAAATCGACACCGTAACGTCAATTGTGCTATTCGGGTTTAACAGATCAATTCCCTGATAAGATATGATCTGCGGCAACTGTGCTGAGGCCGTTCCGGTCAACAGTGCCAGACCGAACACCACCACTCGTAGAAGGGAAAGCTTCCGTTTCACTCTTTGACTCCCTAAGATATTGGTGATACGTTACTGTTTCTATTTACTGTAATTATCTATGCCCTTTACTTATTTCATCAGCAGCATTTTCTGCTGATAGCTGACTGCCTGGCCCCCGTTAGCTGAAGGCTGTGCATCAAGCGTATAGTAGTAGTAGCCGGTTGCCAACTGCTCCCCAAGATCGTCGGCTGCATCCCATACTACACTATGATTTCCTACCCCATACGGTCCATCAACGAGTGAGCGTACAAGCTTGCCATCCATATCATAGATACGGAGACGAACTTGACTACGGCTTGGAACCTCGAAGTGGATTGTTGTGATCGATGTAAAAGGGTTCGGCGAGTTCCAGAGTGAGCTCCTATGACCAGCAACAGGATCGGTCGGTACTGACGTTATCCCTGAGAGGAACCAGAAGCCATGATAGATATCGACTTCTCCCGGCTCATACCCTGAAACACCAACGATGGCCTGCCCAACGGTACCACCCAGTATAAGGTTACCGCTACCGTCATACACCATCGTAGCACCATTGCCGATCACCTGACGCTGAATTGACTGCGCCGAGGCATCAGTTGTTAACACAAACAGTCCCACGAGAAAAATTCCCCCAAGAACTGATGCAGTAAGTTGTTTAGTGAAGTGCATATTGTTTGCCTCAATAAATGATAGCTTATGTGCATTTCTGTTTGTTCTCAAACATACAAACTCTCACCACCCTCCCCTCATCTCATCTCCACGACTCGAAACTCTGCAAAACTACCTCACCAGCAAAGAGTATGCAAATATCAGGCATTTTCTTCACTCGTGCAACTCTCGATCATCAAAAAACCTGCCAAATGATCCACAGAATCTGCAACCTTCAGGATGAGATACCTGCCACAAAGCAGGTTGATTTATACGGTCGTACTGTCTCAAAAGTAAGTTTAGGTGTAGGGGCGTGAATTTCTTGATTTTCTAAACCATGTCTGTCAACAATCGTGCCACCTTTTTCCCCTTCTTTCACTAAATCCTTGCCCCTTTCGTTCGATATGAGTCGTGAAACTCTTTCACGTGCCGTGAATCGAGTTCACGTTCTTCTTAAAGGAATTTGATGTAAATTATGCATTTTAGGACAAACAACGAGTGCCAGAACGGAAAATTCCGGCACTCGTGTTGTGACAATAGTATTGACTCTTACAAACCTAATTGTATGCGATTGCTACGCCTCGATTGGAGTCATCACCTCTGTTTCCTCGCTTCTTTTCTCCTCGGAGACCTCCTTACCTGTCTTATCTGTCGATACCCAGAAATTCTGCTTCATCCAGATTCGTATGGAGTCAGCAAGCGAGTACATCACAGGAACGACCAACAACGTCATAAAGGTGGCGAAACTCAATCCGAACATGACCGTAACACAGAGAGAGAACCACCATTGTGACTGTTCACCCCCGATAAAGAAATTAGGATCGAGATTTGTCATAATGCCAACAAAATCGACATTCAACCCAATTGCCAGAGGTACAAGCCCTACAACCGTAGTAACAGTCGTTAAGACAACGGGACGCAAGCGCGTAATGCCTGCATCGATGATTGCATGCCGACGACTCATACCGTCCCGTTTATAGCGGACTTCGATGAAGTCAATCAAAACGATTGCGTTGTTGATCGCAACACCAGCTAATGAAATCACTCCGACACCGGTCATCACAATACCGAACGGAAGCTGGAAGATCATCAGTCCGATAAAGACACCGATGGTAGAGAACAGGAGACTGAACATGATGATGATCGGAGTAATTGCGGAATTAAACTGCGCAACAAGAGTGCCGAAGATCAACAACACTGCCACAGCAAAAGCAAGCGCAAGAAACTGTCCGGTCTCCTGCTGTTCTTCCTGTTGCCCCGTGAAGGCTACAGTGACCCCGGGAGGAGCTTCATACTCTGCTTCTATCAGCGTCTGAATATTCTGTACGATTGCGTTGGCGTTATTCCCTTCAACCACACCGGCCTTCACGGTTACGATCTGATCAAGGTCCTTATGGTTAATCGTTGCATAGCCATCGGCGACATCCCAACCGGCAACCGAGACAAGTGGCGTTTGTTTGCCATCTTTCTGAACAATCATATCAGAAAGAGCCTCCAGATCATTCCGCTGGTCCTCCTTTAAGCGGACCGTGATATCATATTCCTCATCGCCTTCGCGATACGTTGATGCTTCCGTACCGTTGATCGCCGAGCGAATTGTTGAGCCAATCAGACTCGTGTTCAATCCATACAAGCCAGCCTTATCACGGTCAACCCGTACAACAAGTTCCGGGCTTCCTTCCTTGAAATCGCTTTGCAAGCCATCAAGTTTCGAAGCTTCATCGCTATCCTCGATCAGCGCAAGAATTTTAGCAGCCTCGGCACCAAGCTCTTCAAAGTCCTCCCCCTTCAACTCGATGTTCACTGGTTTCTCCGTCGGTGGCCCCATCTCCTGTCCGGCTACACGAATATCCGCCCCCTCAAGCGTCTTCCCCATTACCTGACGGAGGTCTTTCATCGTCTCGAAGGGAGACTGATTTCGCTCCTGATACTTTTTGAACGAAAGATTGATCTGCGCAACATTCGATTCGCCACCACTTCCACCCCCTGCCATAGAATTCCCGCTCGAGGTACCCACAGTTGAAACACTCGTCTCCACATCTTCAATGCCATCAACGCGACTCAAACGCGATTCCAGTTTTTTCGCGAGCAGATTTGATTGATCGAGATTGGTACCCACCGGTGACTCGATTGTTACACTTACCTGACGTGGGTCAACGCGTGGGAAGAACTCCACACCGCTGTTTATCATGCCAAAAGTTACCCATGTAGCAAGCAGCACTCCGATCATTCCAATGAAGACAAGGGCACGGTGGTCAAGCATCCAGACAAGCATAGAGCGATAAACGTTCTGCATTGCCGGGAATCCGGTATCCCTTATCCACTTGCCTATTGGAGTAAAGAGGAACTTGTTCGACAGAGCAAAGAGGAGGATACCAACAACAAAAACTCCAAGTGTAGTCAAGTTAGAATTTGCGGCAATTCCGGCGACTAACAGCACAACGAGGCCCATCACAACCTTCCCAAACCTCGAGAGCTTCCGTCCTTTCTCCCCATCGGCCCTCATGATCCGTGAGGAAAGCGTCGGGTTGATTACAAGCGCGACAAAGAGAGAGGAACCGAGCGTAATAATCAACGTGATCGGCAGATACTTCATGAAGTCGCCAATGATACCAGGCCAGAACGCAAGGGGCATGAAGGCAAAGAGCGTCGTTCCAGTCGACGTAATGATCGGCATTGCAACCTCACCGGTTGCCAGCTTCGCAGCCGTAATCTTGTCGTATCCCTCCTCACTTACATAACGGTAGATATTCTCCACCACAACGATAGCATTGTCAACCAACATTCCAAGCGCAAGGATCAACGAAAAGAGAACGATCATGTTCATCGTTGTGCCAACAAGCGCAAGGATGATAAATGAAAGGAGCATTGAAAGCGGGATCGCAATACCAACAAGCGTTGCGTTGCGCACTCCCATAAAGAAGAGAAGCACGCCAACAACTAATATCAACCCAAAGATGATATTGTTCTCAAGACTCGAAACCATATCGCGAATCATTTCGGACTGATTGTTCGTGATCTTGATTTCGGTCGATGGTGGCAATGTTCCACTCTCCAGCAGTTCATCCACCTTCTCATTCACTTTGTCGGAAAGGTTCAGGATGTTTGACCCGGCACGCTTCTTTACGGCCAACGTGATAACCTGATCTCCGTCAAGACGTGCGTATGTTGAGCGTTCCTTGAATCCGAAATCGACCTCGGCAACATCACGGACGTAGACCGGTCCCCCTCCCTCGGGTGTTTTCACAACAACCCCAAGGACCTGTTCGGGATCGTTGAACTCCCCGGGCACGCGCGCCAGGAACTTCATGTTTTCTACATCAACCGTACCACCTGGGATAGTAGTGTTCTCATTCCGAGCGGCATCGATCACATCCTGAAGAGAGATGTTGTAGTACTTGACTTTTGCAAGGTCAACATTGACCTGTACTTCTCGCTCAAGTCCTCCTGAAAGATCGACCTCTAATACTTCCGGAAAGGTCTCTATCTGATCCTTCACATCCTCAGCAATCTCTTTCAATTTTACCAGCGAGTACTTGCCGGAGATGTTGACAAAAAGGATCGGGAATTCAGCGATGTTGATCTCGACAACGCGCGGCTCCTCGGCATCATCCGGTAGATCTTTCTTTGCAAGGTCAACACGGTCACGTACCTTCTGTAGGGCCTCGTCAATTTTAACATCCGGATCGAACTCAATGGTAACGGCACTATATCCTTCCATCGACTGCGAGGTAATCCTCTTGACCCCGCTCAACCCCTTTAACTCCTTCTCAATCGGTTGTGTCACCTGACTCTCAATGTCCGACGGAGAGACACCGAAGTACGGAGTCGAAACAAATGCCATAGGGATGATGACCTCGGGCGCAGCCTCTTTCGGCAGATTGAGGTAACTGACAATCCCCATTATGGCAATAATGGCTGTCAACACATAGACAGCGATGCGATTGTTAACGGAGAGGGAGGTCAGACCAAACTGCACGCGCCTCTTGGAGGCCTGGCTCTCTTCCTGTGCGGGATCTTGCTTTGGAATACTGTTAGGTTTATTGTTTGTATTCTGATTATTATCCATGATGTCTGTTGATTCATCTGTTGGCAAGCTATTGATGCCGTCGGCATGCCAAGGCGCCTCTACTCGAAGGCTACATGTTCACCTGGATTCACCTTGCTCTGGCCCACCGTAATAACCTGTTCGCCAAACTTAAGTCGACTTGTGATCACAATCTTTCCTTGATCTGACGGCCCTACCTTCACTGGTCGAGCCTCAACGACATAGCCCTCACCAGCATCATCCTGGACGGCAAGATAGACCTGCCATCCGTTCTCTCTATGGACCAAGGCGGTTCGGGGAATCACTACAACGTTGCGCAAACGATCCTTCAGGATTGCCATCTCGGCAATCATCTCCGGCTTGTACTGACCTCCACGATTGCTCAACTGAACCTCAATCGGGACTGTACGATCGTTCTGACTGATCATTGATCCGATGTATGTAACACGCCCGTTAACCTCACGATCACCGAGCGCATCGAACGTCATGGTTACTGGAAGTCCCACTCGCATATCTGCTGAATAGCGCTCAGGAACCCCGACACTCACCTTAACGACATCCGTCTGTATCAGTCTGGCAACCGGCGCACCTGGTGCTACCATCTCACCAATGTCTGTCAGTCGTTCATCAATGCGACCAGCCACAGGAGCACGAACAGTCATTTTCGCAATGCGCGTTTCGAGCAACTTGACGTTCGCTTCGCGGGCGTCCAGTGTGTACTGTGCAGTCGTAACCGAGACTTCGCTGACTGCTCCTGCATCGGTATAGACCTGAGCAGACTTCTCTGCATTGACTTTTGCTATGTTGAGCTGCGCTTGAGCTGCTTGCAGTTGTGCCTGCAAAATGTCGTCGTTCAAACGAAGCAGGGCCTGTCCCTTTCTGACAAAGGCTCCCTTGCTTACCATCCAACGCTCAACCTTACCTCCCTCCTCGGATGCTACCATGATATCTTCGGCAGGCTTTACCGAACCGACAACGTTGATCACATCATCAAACGTTTCCGGCTGAACTGTCATTACCTTAACATTAATCGTTGATCCGGCACCTGCCGTATCCGAAGTCACGGCCGATTGCGCACCATCGGTTGTATCGGTTCCAACCTGCTCATCTCCTTCTTCTCCACTTCCCATACACCCAACCACAATCATCACGACAGCAAGGCTGAACGGAACCAGTTTTACGATAGTTTTCATTGTTCTGTTGTTATTATGATAGACCAGAAGTTGTTCTCGTGTTTTTGTAGTATGAAGTGATGTACGGATCCCCGTAGATGCTTTGTATACCGCCGATACATCTACCTCGAGCGATACTCCGCATTATCGTTATTCAATATGATGTGGTTGCCGAGTAAACTTTCCAGATCGGCTTTTGCAACGTTGTAATCGTAGAGAGCGCTCAACTGGTTAAGCCGAGCTTGTGCAAGGGCCAGATCCGCGTCGTTAATTTGAAGCTGAGTACCCGTCCCTGCCTTGTATGTGGTGGTTGCGATCTTGTATGCACGTTCTGCCTGCTCGATTGTTCTATCGCTCGCACTGATTCTCTTTCGCGCATAGTCAATCTGGCGAAGTGTCGACTCAAGTTGTGTCTTGAGTGCAGCAGCCACCTGAGCCGTCTGATATCGGCTTTGATCATAGGCTATCTGGGATTGTCCTACCTTGGCAGCCGTCTTACCTCCGTTGTAGAGATTGAGTGTGAGGTTCAATCCTGCAAAAGCAGTTGGCTGGAAGGCGAGGTCTCTGAAGTTATCAGCCTGTGCCTCATACTTGTATGTGCCGAAAAGCGCAACCGTAGGCAAATATTCGGAACGGTTAATACTGATCAGTTCTTCATTAACAGCGGTCGAAAGCCCTAACGCTTCAAGCTGCGGGTTGTTTTCGAGCATGACCGAGACCGCCACATCAAGTTCCGGATCAGTCGAAGCCAATGACTCGGGTCGTGCAAGAGACTCACGTAGCTCGAGTTGGACCTGGGTAATATTATCGTATCCGAGCAAGAGCTTCAGCACATCAAGCGCGGCTTCATAATTGTTTTGCGCTTCTACCACTAATGGCCGTTGATTCTCAACAGCAACTTCAGCGCGAATTGCATCAAACTCAGCTCGCAGCCCTGCCTCAAACAGTGCCTTCGTATCCTTGTAGTTTGCCTCTGCATTTGTAAGCAAGGCTTCATTGACACGCAAGACTTCACGTGCAAGGAGTGCAGTATAATATCCCTTCTTCACATTCAGTACCACGTCAGCAGTCTGTGCTCGCAATTGTTGGCGTGATATCTGCGCATAGACCTTCGATGTGCCAACACCGGTAAAGACCGCACTATTAAAGATAACCTGCTGTAATGTCAGGTCTGCTGAAACGGCATTCTTCGAACCTATCTCAATCGGCCGAACGATGTCATCTTCATCCGGAAAGAAAAAGACAGGCCGCTTTATGTTCCGCGTATAGCGAGCGTTCAGGTCGAGTGTCGGATAAGCATTCCCTAGCGCTTCATCAACCTGTGCATCTGCGTTATCCAGCTGAAGCTGTGTCATCTTCAGATCACGGTTATTCTCCAGGGCCAGATTAATAGCCTCTTCTAACGACAAAAATTGCGGGGTCTGTGCCAGAGAGTATCTACCACAGAGAGCAACAATGATTGCAGCTACTATACCAGTTCTGAAAAGTCTCTTCTGCTTCATTATCCTTTTTGTGTCATCGAGATATGCGTTTACTATGCCCTGTTTATGGCGTACCAACAATTCCATAGAAGTAGAGCGAGTAAACAAGATCGGTTGCGTTTTGAACATCGGCTTCAAGGTATTCGGGATCGGTAAGAGCATTAATCATCTCAGTCGTTATCTGGCTACATGGGATTCCACCCGAGTCTGTGTCTAAAGCATCGTTAAAAATTCGCAAGTGCAACCGATTCATAAATTGGCCCATCACCATGTTCATGAGAATTAAGGCAAGCTGGTCGGCATCTGCCTGAAACATCGTGGGGTTGCTCTTTTGTTCGGCGGCAATGGTAACGGCAAGCATCCGAACAAGTTCCTGTTTGATTTGCATTAGAGGGTTATTATCACGCAGGTGTTGGGCTTCTCTGGTCATCAACATGATTCCCTCCGGATTGCTAAAAGCGCATCGCAGGGACTCTTCAATCAGCAATCGTAGTTTCTCATTGAAGGGAAGATCACTGACAAGGACTGTGTCAAAGATGGTCTTAAAACCAAGAATTGTCTCCTCAAGAACGCTGGAAAAGAGCGCGTCCTTGTTCGGGAAGTAATTGTAGAGGGTCCCCTTTCCGAACTCGGCCAGTTCCGCCACATCTTCAAGTGTTGTCTCTCTATACCCTTTCTGTGCAAAGATTGTGCGTGCAGCTGCGAGCATCTCTTCTCTGCGCAGTAGCTTCTCCCGTTCTCTTCTTGGTAAAACTTCAATATCACTTAAACGAATACTCATTCCATCTAATGGCTCATAAGTTCAATCAATGGCTGGCAAGTCACTTTCTGACTATAGCGAGCAAACGTAAGACAAACGAGTCATTTCTACAAGTGACGAGCCGTATCAAGCAAGGCGTTGAGGAAAGAAGACGAAAAAGTCAATGAATGGGAGAAGTATTGGGGATGTGATAACACGTTGGGACATGAGGTCTCATGTCCCAACCAATAGTGCGTCCTAAAATAAAAACAAGAAAAGCAGATCAGAGTTTCAGTCGCGGATCAGTTGCATCCCTGAGACCATCGCCGACAAGGTTATAGCTCAGAACGGTCAAAAAAATCATAATGCCGGGGAAGATCGCCAGCCACCATGCATAGACATTACCACGCGCCTCGCTCAACATCGACCCCCACGTAACAACAGTCGGAGGAACGCCAAAACCGAGGAAGGAAAGCGCAGCCTCGGTAAGAACTGCTGCGGCTATACCAAAAGCTATCGCAACCAGGACCGGCGCAAGGGAGTTTGGCAAAACATGTCGAAAGATGACTCTCGGAGAAGAGAACCCCAGTGCCCCGGCCGCAGTAACATACTCCATGTTTCGTACGCGAAGTACTTCACCACGCGCAAGACGAGCGATGTTCATCCACCCGGTCAGCCCTATCACGGCCATAATGAGAAATATCAAAGCATTTGGCTCGCTATCCTGATAGAATGCCACAATCGTGATGATGAGGAAAAACACAGGGAAGTTCAAAAACAGTTCTATGAGTCGCGATACAACAATATCTACCCAACCACCAAAGTATCCGGCAAGCACCCCGAGAAGAACCCCGATCAGCGTCGCAATTCCCATTGCGACGATACCGATGGAGAGTGAGATGCGGGAACCATGAATGAGTCCGGCAAGCAAATCCCGTCCAAGCTGGTCGGTTCCGAGATAGTGAGAATGATCCCCTGTCTGAAAAGGAGCAACAAAGGAGTTGTCAAGATCATTATCTCTTGAAGTATAGGGAACCGGAGGCCAGATGCTAACATCGTAATCGAGTTCCTTCCATTTATCGTTCGCGAATTCTTCCTTCCCCCACGATGAGAAGCCAATACCGACAAGATACTCATGAACAACAGGCACATACCAAGTTCCCTGATACTTGCAGATAATCGGTTTATTGTTTGCCAGAAAATCTGCAAAGAGAGCCGTCACGACAAAGAACATGATAATCCAGAGTCCTACACGCGCAGGACGGTTCTTCTTATACTGCCGTCTCACCAGACGCCAGTAACTCTGATTATCATCTTTTTTTTTCCTCTCCGCCTTATCCTTTTTTTCGTTGTCGTTCGCTGAGAGGTTTGTGTCTGTCAGCTCCCCTTGTAAACGCCCGTCGGATTGTGCACCCTCCGGTATCTTCTGACTATCGTGATATGTCGGTTCTGTTCCCATTGATTAGACGATCTCTTTTGAGCTGATCAACTGGTCGCTACGCATTCTTCTTTGAGAAGGCTATACGTGGATCAACCACAGAATACAACAGGTCTGCAATCAAGACTCCAACCATTGTCAATATTGCTCCCAGGGTCAACACTCCCATGATGACCGGGTAATCACGAGCAAGAAGAGCGTGGAACGAAAGCAGCCCCATACCGGGAACCGAGAAGATCAGTTCTACAATGATAGAACCGCTAATCAAGGCCGGCAGAAGTCCGGCTAACAGCGTGATAATTGGAATTAACGAGTTGCGTAACGCATGCTTGTAGACGACCACTTTCTCGGAAAGCCCCTTGGCTCGTGCAGTACGAATGTAATCCTGCCGGATTACTTCGATCATACCGGCTCGCATCTGGCGCGATATAAATGCAAAGCTCGTGTATGTGTATATCAAAACAGGAGCGGCAAGATGCCATCCTGTGTCAATCCACGCTTTCCACCAGGGCCAACTGGAGTCGTAGCCGGTTGAATGTAAGCCGCGGGTCGGGAATAACTGAATAAGGTAATCGTTGTTCGTCAGATAAACCAGGACCAACGTTCCAGCCCAGAAGGTTGGTATAGAGTAAAGAGCAAAGAGCGTAGTGCTGGAAAGTCGGTCACCGAACGAACCGGAATGTGTTGCTGAATAGATACCTATGGGAATAGCAATCAGATATGCAAGAATGATAGAAAGGATATTCATGCCGAGGGTGACATCGATCCGGTCCATTATCTTGTCAGTTACCGGCTTACGATCGGTGTAGGACTTTCCGAAGTTGAGAATAAAAACACCTGCCGCCCAATTCAGGTACTGTGTAGGCCATGGCTTATCAAGCCCAAGCTCTTCTCGAATCTGCTGTCTCATCGCTTCGGTTGCCTCTTTATCAGCCTGTTGGTCTCCCCCGGCTTGCAACCCCAGAAGCTGGTCGACTGGATCACCCGGAGCAAGCCGACTTATGCCAAACGTGACAATTGTAATGGCAAGGAGTGTCGGAATGAAGAGCAGTATGCGTTTTACAATATACGTTGCCATAGGCTCCGGGAATTCCTTTACCGCTAAAGAAAGCGTTTGATTACAACCGCGTCGAAAATACAGAATCCGGGATAAAGTATCCTCATTCGATCACAGGGGAAGAACTCAATCGATTGCTACAGCTTGTCTGGCCGAAGGAGTTGAGTATCGCTGCTCATTTTTTGGCGCCCACCACCAGCCGGCATTGTAGCAAGGGCGAGGAGCAAAGAACCCGACATCGTGGAATCTATCGTTGTACCCACAAACCCGCTTCTCGGCAACCAGGAAGTTGTAGGGCTGCTCATCATAAATTATCTGTTGTATCTCCTGGTACATTCCGCGGCGCTTCTTGAAATCAAACTCGCCCCGTATCCTTTCAATCAACTCATCCACACGTGGGTTCTTGAACGAGACGTAGTTCGATCCACCGACAACGCTCGACTCCGAATGCCAGAGTTGGTACATATCTCCTTCGGTCACGTTTGAGACCCACCCACCAATGCAGGCGTCAAAATCATGCTTGTCCAGTCTTTCCAAAAAGACCGCCCACTCAATCGTAGATGGATTTGCAATTACTCCGATCTTCTTCAAGGCTTCGGCAAAAATTATCGCCATCTGCCGGCGATTATTATTCCCGGAATTCAACATGAGATTGAACTCCATCTCTACCTTCTTTCCGTCGATAACTTTGTCGCGGACACCATCGCCATCTGAATCTTTCCATCCTGCTTCATCCAGAAGTGAGCGTGCTTTGTCAAGATCATATTCGATAAAGGGAAGAGCCGTATCATATTCGGGTCGCTTTCTGTAAATAGGTGATTGTACCGGTTGGGCGTTTCCAAAGAAAATTTTCTCAATCATCTTCCTGCGATCAAGAGCATGCGCAAACGCCCACCTTACACGCTTGTCGGCAAGAAAAGGTTTTTCCTCTCTGTCGGCGTTGTAGCCTACATAGTTATAAGCAGGGTAATCATACTCGTTCGGCACAAGGTCATTTTTCGTGAAACGTACTTTCTCATACTTGTACTGCACCTGGTCGAGTCGCGGCACAAAGTCGATTTCGCCTGCCTTCAAAGCAGAAAGCGCAGCGTTGAGATCATTAATGGTTAACCAGACAATCCGTGCAGGATAGTTCGCGCCGTATCGATGTTTACTGTTCCAATAGTCCGGATTCCATCGCAGTACGACTCGATCCTGCTCTCTATACTCATCCATGATGTATGGACCTGATCCGACTAAAAAAGCAGGATCGAAATCACGCTGAATATCTTCAATGTTCTCAGCGAACTGTTTTACGAGAGGATTGTGGTTTGTGTCTCCCGCATTAAGCTCTGTAAAGGATACCTTATCACTGATACCCTCAGGATCCCAAATGTGTTTTGGGTAAGCGTAGAGCCCCCCGGCCCATTGCTCACCTAAATAGTAGGGTGATGCCATCACTACACGCAAGCGATGTGGATCGTCATCAATCAATGTTGCGCTATCGACCCGTGTATAGTATCCACGAAGGGGGGCGGCTTTCAGTATCCGGGGATTCTTGATGGTTTTAAGATAAAAGATGAAATCCTCACCAGTCACCGGCTTTCCGTCACTGAAACGAGCATCCTTGCGGATCGTGAACTCGTAGCTCAAACGATCGTCGCTGACAAGGGCATGTGAATCTGCTATCCACGGAATTGTCTGCAACGTCTCCACGTCCGTTGTTGTAAGAGCTTCGTAGATATAGGAATCGATTTCCTGTGCCGTAGCATCGCTGCTTGTCACCGGGTTTATTGATTCAGGGTCCGACAGACTATGAATCACTACCCAGTCGCCATAGGCAGGATCGCCAGCTTCGGAGGCAGGAATTGTTGAAGTTGTGTTAGGAGTTTGCTCCGACCCGCTACCGCAGGCAACGAAGAAGAGGAAAAGGGAAGGGAGTGCTGTAGAAACGAACGACTGAAGAGTGTAATGCATCATGGTACTTAATCTATAGATAGTAGTAAAGACTCATAATAGCAGTATCGCCCGTTGCACACAAGACTTTTCCTTGCGCAACGGGCGACATCCCTTTCTTCCCTGACACACAGTGCCAATCTTCACACTTTTGATGACCGATCTACCACACGGGTTCCCCAGCTACCGGTGTATCTACTGCCGCAGGAATGCGTCTCTCAAACTTATACACTTTGGAATCGAGCGACATGGCCGGCAGTTCAACATCGAACAACGGCATCGTTGAATCGTACCATACCGGTGGGATTGCAGGGCTTGCAAAGATGTCCGACTCCTGATAAATAATCAAAGGAGTCGGGGAATCAATCGCAGGCATGAGTCGATATTCTTCATTCGACGCAAATGGATCAACCAGCAGTAGAATCCCTGTCACAAGCGCTACGCCCGTTGGCAAACCAAACTTCCAACGGCGACGTTTTATGCGTCGTGCGGCAAGACGTTCCCGCCACTTCTGCTCCATCTGTTCAGCCAGCCCGGAGCGAAGGGATCGCCCTCCGTGCTCGCGCAGTAGTCGAGAGTAGCCTTCCCAACCACTTGGCGCGTCAGAATCTGTTCTATAGTTCTTGTCGGCCATTATCTGTTCACTCCATTTGTTCATATTTGTTTACCTCCCTCCTTTAACCTGGCGGGTATGAGACTACTATCACTCCCATACTCCAAGGGCGATCATCTGTCGACGAAACGCTTCACGTGCATCAAAGACACGCTTCCGTACAGCGCCCGGCTTCAGATTCCAGCCAAGTATCTCAGCCACTTCATCATTTTCCATCCCTTCGATATCTCTCAACACAACGGTTTCCCGTTGAGCTGGTGTTAATTGTGAAAGTGCATGTTCAATCAACTCTGCAAGAATTGCTCCGGATGCCTCAGCATCGGGTTGACGATACGTTTCCTGGGCGATCTCCAATGTTGTTTCCTCCTCTCCCTCTCTCTTCCTCGTCAAGGAACGAACGATAGAGCGAACTTTCCGTCGTCGCAATTCACTCAAGGCCTTTCGTCGGGCAATCGTAAAAAGCCAGGTAGAGAATCGATTTGTTGGTTGATAGCGACCCCGACTTTCGTAAAGGGAGAGCCAGGTCTCCTGCACAATATCCTCCGCCGTCTCCTGGTGGTTGAGAATTCGGAGAGTAAAGTTGTACAGACGATCATTGTAGAGCCCCATCAATTCTTTCAGTGCAGCATCCTCTCCCCGCTGCAATGCAAGCATCAGCAAGTTCCCTTGATCAGCCTGATTCACTTCGGATACAGAAGTACTCTCGGCAATTGGCAGTATCTCAGTACGGGTTGCGTCCATTCTACGGGTCTGGTGAAGACGCTCTTTTTCTCCTTGCCTTGTCAAATGAGCAATGAGAAGTTCTACATATTTGCCGGGATTATACGCAATTAGCATAACACTACCACTTCTGCTGAATATTCGGGCTACTGAAGCAGGCTGATCTGCCGACTTCAGACTCTTGCTGAAATTGATGTGATTCCACACCTCAAGGTCAACAGCGTTACGGCACGAGCTGCTCAAACTTCAGCGAGAGAGAAAGGATTGAATACGGATATGGATAGAATGGAGGGCTCCATTGCAATACAGATATCTTCTGCAGCAACGGTTATATGGAAAATTGTCGTGAGCAGCTGAGCACAAGAATGATCGAACGGGCACTTATCCTGTGAAAATGACGATCAATGCCGCAAGAATACTCCTCCAAAGAATCAGGGGAGAAAGCCGACGGGTTACTTCAAGCACGTAACATAATGCTCCAGTACGTGGTCAAATTCCTACTGCGCTCCCAAAGATATAGTTGGTAAGGGAGGAATCACCCCCCTATCAGTATCTGAGCTTATGACAGATACTGCCTATTCAAAATCATGTTCAAAGTAGGGGATGGACCTGTCGCGAGAATCACGACCATTGCTACGGTCGATGGAATCAGAGAGTTTTTCAGCAAAAACTTCTGCTGCATTGTAACCATAGTGACATAAGAGGTAATTCAAAGCTATAACTTCTGCAATAACTGTGATATTTTTTCCTGAAAATATTGGAAGAAGGACATGAGGGAGTTCCACATCAAGAAGCGAGACCGGCTCCTCATCCAGACCGGTTCTCGTATACTCTGCTTTGGGATCCCATTCCTGTAACTCCACGACAACTTCTACCCGTTTTTGAAAACGTATCGCCCTGATTCCGAACATCTCACGAACGTTCAGGATACCAAGGCCCCTCACCTCCATAAAGTGCTCTCCAATACGTGTACCGGCCCCCATCAGTATCCCCGCACCCTTCCGTGTTACCGTAATAACGTCGTCGGCTACAAGACGGTGGCCTCGTTCCACCAGATCAAGAACGATTTCGCTTTTTCCAATTCCAGAGCGGCCCACAAAGAGCAATCCTACACCATAGACGTCGACAAACGAGCCGTGAACAGGGGCATAACCGGCGAACTGATCATCAAGGAAATCACTGAGGAAGTAGACGGCTTTCGTTGTCTCGTGGTCAGTTGAAAAGAGAGCAACACCTCGTTCGGTGGCAATCTCAATCAGAGCCGGATCAAGTTGATTGCTGTTGGTGATAATTAAACACGGAACATCAAAGTTTAGGATCGCCCTGAAAGTCTGTTGTTGTTTTTCGGGTTTGAGACTGTTCAAATAATAGATTTCGGTGTTGCCGAGTACTTGCACACGATGATAGGTGAAGAGTTTTGTATACCCTGCCAAGGCAAGTTGAGGACGATGAAGGTTTCTGTCAGTAATCAGTTTCTCCCGCCCAACCCCCTCGTTGATCGATCGCAGCCTAAACCGATCCCGACACTCATCAGCGAGGAAACCAACAGAGATGTTTTCCTTGCGGATTTCCTGAATTTCATCAAAGAGAGACATATCTCATTTTTCTCTATTCGTACTGTTTGTTGGTAATAGGGGCCCGCTCTTTCAGGCTCTATTGTACCGACTATAGATCGCAGAATGAAGGGACTTTGCAGCCCCTAATCTTTATGAAATCACTTCAGGTTGTGGCCGATGTCCTCGCCCTTTATGAAGTTTATCTTTGTACTTACGCAATTGTCGTTCCAGCTTCTCAATACAGAGAGAAATACATTTCTCAAAGTCATCACCAGCCTCCTTAGCAAAGAGTTGATGGTGATAGACTAAAAGAACAATTTCAGCAATCTTCCCGTTGTTGTGTGGCTCGATCTCCAAAATCACTTTGGCATTGACAATGCCATCATAAAATTGCGAGAGTTTTCGTACTGACTCCTGGGCATGTTCAAGCAATGAAGAACGCGCTTTGAAATGGCGAGATGTAATCTGGACATCCATACTTCTCTCTCCTTTTCTGTAATGATAGGAATGTTATTCTGTCAATATTGGCTGATTGCCAATCAGAACCGAAACAGTTGCATATTAACCCCGAGGGAAATTGTGAAGCCTCCGAGATTCAATATTGCATCATCTGCCGAGGGTACTTGTGGAAGCAGACGACCAATCGTTCGAACCTCCTTGAAGAAAACCCGCGACAAGGGAAGATAGAAATACGAAGCTTCTATGAAAATACCTCGGAACACATTTCTACTGACAAAGAAGCGATCAAAACGTAGATCGACTCCCGTGAAAAGTCGAATTCCCGGAACCAAGCCAGGGCCATCGGTATTCGTTTCGGGTCGAAAGTATTGAGTAACATCAAAATTTCGCGTTAATGTCTGCCACTCCGCTGTCACAAGGGCGACACCGGCCAATGCGCCGACATACGAAGTGAATTGGGATCGAATCGGCGAGAATTGAACCCCAATGAGCAACGGAAGAGTCGTAATCGACATCTCCTCAAAAATCTGGGCGGCAGGGACAAGGGGAATTGAGTCAGCTACCCCGGACTGGAGGGCGAAGGCATCATATATCTCTGTGAATCCTGTTCTGATATACGAGCTGCTGAGAATGAAACGCAAATGATCATTTAAACGGACACGCCCAATCACCCTGGGTGAAGCATATGCTCTGAGAGATGATTGTGTACCGAACAGCTTCTGATACTCCTCAAAGAATGTCCCGCTTCCAGGTGCTGGGAAGATTTCCAATCCAAGCGAAACAATATCGAGATCGGCCTCAATAGCAGCACGTTCAGCAGAGTCTCGAGGAAGAAGCGACTGAATAATCATACTTCTTGAAGTATCACTTTGTGCTTTCAAGTGACGCTCTCCATACAATAGAGCAAAGGCAAGAAGTATGACAGAGAACCGACCGATCGTTAGCCTGATGATTATTGTCAATGATTTGTTCTCCGCAGCCATCATCTCTAATCAAAACCGTCACGTACTCAATTTGGCATTCGTTATTCCCACACAGTGTGGTACACGCCTTACGGGTCGTCATTTGACCCTCCTTTCTTCCTCTTCTTTTTTCTCCCTTCCTTTTCTCCCGCTCTTGGATGCGCCTTTGAATATGCCTGACGAAGGCGATCAACGGTCACGTGCGTATAGACCTGTGTTGTGCTTAACGACGAATGTCCGAGCATCTCAGCAACCTCTCGAAGTCCCGCCCCATTCTCCAGCAAATGTGTTGCAAAGGAGTGACGGAGCACATGTGGACTCTTCTTTGACTGCTCTGTGACACGACGCATATAGTGACGGACAATTGCGTAGAGGGCATTACCATCAAGTGGCTTACGATCATCAAGAAGGAAGAGAGGAGATGTGGATGTCAACGTAGTGCGAGAAGTTGCGTTGAGATAACGAAGGATCGCCTTGCGGGCATTGGCTCCGACAGGAATAATTCGCTCTTTGTTTCCCTTTCCCAGAACGCGAATCGTTTCCTGATACTGATCAAAATCGTTCAATCGTAGCCCGCACAGTTCAGATCGCCGAATTCCTGTTGAGTAGAGCAATTCAAGCAAGGCGGCATCCCGAACCCCTTCAGGTGTGGAAAGATCAGGGAGCTCCATGAGAGCATGAACTTCCTCTTTGCTTAAAACCGTCGGCAATCTCTTTTCCGGTTTTGGCGCAACCACAAGCGAGGTAGGGTTAGTCTCTATCACACCTTGCGCAACTCCATACCTCATCAGCGACTTGACCGCCGCCAGCCTTCGTCCCATTGTTCTGCGTGCATATCCGTCGCGATACATCGAGGCCACAAAACTCCGCACCTCTTTTCCATCAATCTGCTCAAGGCGTGGATCATTGACCCCAAGCGCATCGCGTAACCACTCATTGAACTTTTTAAGGTCGGTTTTGTAGGCTCGCAGTGTCTGCTCAGAACAGGCACGTTCAACCTCAAGATAGCCGAGAAATCTCTCGATCAGGTTGCTTAGTAGCATCAACCTCAATATACAAACACAGATGAACACAGATAGCCCTATAGATCAACACGGATACCCAACGATAGGCCTATAGATCAACACGGATACTCAACCCTCTCGGTGACAGCACAGAAGCTTCGGGCGTTCTCTATGATTTCGATCGGCTCGCTGATCGAAATTCCCCTTCGGAATCAGAGAGTGTCTATAGGGTAGAAATTTTTCCCTTTCGGATCCACTAACAAAATGCGATGTTATATGTTAATTATATGGACTCTACGACATTTATTGAGGAAATTCTCATGAAACTTCAGAAAACCATAACAGATCGATTACACAAAATGTGCCTCCTCCCCCTTCTCTGGCTACAGCGAGTGCTCAGCCTTGTCCCCGTCCCCTTGTCCTTCCTTCTTCTTCTCTCCCTTCTCCTTGTTTCCCCCTTCCTTCATGCTCAAGAGGGCAACCCCCGCCACCCAGGGATTGTTGGCTTTGAGAAGATTGCCAGATTTCCCTCTACACCCGGGACGTTCTGGCGACCACCCGAGACGCTCTGGCCTCTCGGTGATGTCAACGGAGACTCAGTCGATGACTTCGCGACCGAGTTCTATCTCGATACCTGCCTGAAGCCTTCACAATGTGCGCAGGAACTCCGTATTCACTATGGTGTAAAAGGGGGATTGCCGAATCTTGAAGAGGGTTTCCGTGTTGCAGTAGGTCAACTGATGTCAAGAACGTTGATCCGGGCAGTTGGTAACTGGGATGGACAGAATGGTTTGGACTTATGCGTTGTTCTACGACAGTACAACGACACGAGTTTTGGGAACACCGAAGGGACATACGACCAAATTTCTCGCACGATCATTTTATAGACTCCTTTTATCGTTGAATCCTTATGTGTCTGGTTTCGGTTACTTCATCGACCCTGAGCATAATGTAATAGGCTCCGTTGGGAAGGTTCGAGGCATCCCAGAGGAACTCCCCCTGATGTAGTAGTACTTCCTCTGAGAGAACCTCCTGCCCGAGTATATCGGTGATGCGAATTGTTAGTTGTTGCGAGGTCGCACCGCCGTGACTTCGCCAGAGGTTGGGTTCGGCACAACTTCGACCCCTAAGGTCTTCGACTCTCGACTCGTTGACTCTTCGACTCATCGACCCTTCAACTCTTCACTCGCTCTGGTTTCTCCTCAACAAACTGCTTCCAGCTTTTGACCTGCGCGCGCGGGCGCATGCGTTTGGAGGCGTGGCAAAGCGCCACGGCAAGTGCGTCAGTAGCGTCTAAGGGAATATCTGTGGATTGCTCTAATTTCAGAAGTTTACGAACCATATAGGCAACCTGTTCCTTGCTTGCATTGCCATGCCCAACCACCGATTGCTTCACTTCACGTGGAGAATACTCCGATGTCGGTATTTCTCGGAGAGCTGCCGCAAGGATTGAAACGCCACGTGTATATCCCAGCTTTAACGTTGACTGAACGTTTTTGGAGTAGAAGGCAGACTCGATAGCAAACTCATCCGGGGTGCTCTTCTCAATCACATCGATCAATTCCTTATAGATAATCCGTAATCGAAGCGGCATCGACATAGTCGATCCGGTGCTTATCACACCAAAATCGACTAGGTTACAGTTTTTCCCCTTCTCATCAATTACTCCGTACCCTGTTATAAGTGTACCGGGATCAACTCCGAGTATGCGCATCATGGTTCAGGTTTCGGTTCGCTGTTTGAGCCTAAAATACCACAATGATTGGTTCGGGAGTATGGTGAGTATTTCTCCGGGTTGAAACTCTTAAGCCATCCAACCTGTTAAGACTTCATGTGTGTTACCTGCGGTATCGGGCGTTTTGTCACAGGAGATTTCCACGCGTCGCTTGGCTGGATGGGACGTATTTTCAACCACCACAACGTCGGCAACTTCCCATACTTTGTAGAGATAGCGAAATCACTTCATGTTCTGAATTCTTTTGAACTGCATGACGATAGTCTTGAGTCATCAGTCAGAAGTCTGTATCGGAACCTCAAGAAAAAGCAAAATCTGCATGAGTATGATAGACAACTCCCACGCTGTCTGAAACCTCTACCGGCAATCACAAGCCACAATGAACTTGTTGATCTGCTTAAAGGGGTGCGAGCCAAATTGATCGAGCTTGAGATGGAACGGAAGATCAACTCTGCAATCGCTACATGGCTCGATGGTATATCCTGGCTGGAAAGCAAAATTCAAAGCCGTTAGTATACGGACCTGCTTAAAGAAAAAGCACGAGAAGCGGTGTAAGAAGCACTGCGGGTAGGAAGCAGGTTGGAAGGAGTGCAAGCAATACAGGCACAAGATTGGCACCTCACTTTTGGTTGGGGATCGAGTCCCCCTTACGCTCACTATCTGCAAACCCTCGGTCATTGCCGACCGACTTCCCCTTCCGTACCTTTGCGCCTCAACAATCGTTATTCGTAAATCGCAATCGACATTAACTATGTCTTCGTACACTCAACGTACACATTATGCCGGGACGCTCCGGGAGGAACAGATTGGACAGATCATCACGCTGAACGGATGGGTCAACGGCCGCCGTGACCTTGGCGGCCTGATCTTTATTGATGTGCGAGATTATACCGGCATAGCGCAAGTCGTTTTCTCCCCCCAGGTTGCGCCATCGTTGATGGATCCGGCTTCCGAGCTTCGTGATGAGTTCGTGATAGCCGTTACCGGAGAGGTATGCAAGCGTGAGAACCCCAACGATGAACTCCCTACAGGGCAGATTGAGATCTACGCAACAGGCTTGGAAATTCTGAACCGTTCGGAGGTTCCTCCTTTTGAAATTGGGGATCGCACAAAGTCAAGCGAAGAACTGCGACTCAAGTATCGCTACCTGGAACTTCGCAATCCCGAATTGCAACGAATTCTTCGCCTGCGTAATCAGGTCTATCAAATCGTGCATAACTACTTTGAAGAGGAGGGGTTTGTGGAGATTGAGACGCCAACCTTTGTCCGGGCAACCCCGGAGGGGGCGCGTGACTATATCGTGCCGAGCCGGGTTCATCCGGGCAAGTTCTATGCACTACCACAGTCGCCGCAAATCTACAAGCAGATTCTTATGCTCTCCGGTTTTGACAAGTATGTGCAGATCGCCAAGTGTATGCGGGATGAAGATTTGCGCGCTGACCGTCAGCCGGAGTTCACACAGATCGACCTGGAAATGTCCTTTGTTCAGCAAGAGGATGTGCTTGATGTGACCGAAAGAATGCTGGCTCGTATCTGGAAGGAGGTCAAAAAGGCTGACCTGGAACTTCCACTCCGCAGGATGCCCTACATGGAGGTTATGAATCGATTCGGCTCCGACAAACCAGACACACGTTTCGGAATGGAGCTTCAGGACGTGAGCGATCTCTTTGGATCAACAGAGTTTGTTCTCTTCCAGAGTGTTCTTGCATCAAATGGATCAATTGTTGGACTGAACTTCAAAGGTGGAGCTTCCTATTCACGAAAGCTGATCGACGAGCTGACCGATCACGTAAAACGATACGGCGCAAATGGTCTTGTCTGGTTGAAAGTCTCAGGGGAAGGCCTTGAAGGAGGAACGGCCAAATTCCTTCTCGACAACGAGATCAACGGGCTGTTAGAATACTTTGAGACCGAGGAAGGAGATATGCTGCTGTTAGTGGCCGATACCTGGCGGAGATCTCGTATTGCTCTCGGTGCCTTGCGACTGGAGATTGCACGGCGCGAACGTCTTATACCAAAAGATGTTGATGATCTTCTCTTTATCGTCGACTTTCCGATGTTCGAGGAGGTCGATCCCGAGACCGGGAAGCCGATTCCTGCACACCATCCCTTTACGTCGTATCGGCTGGAAGACGAGCATCTGCTCGATACCGATCCGATGGCCGTCCGTTCGAACTCCTACGACCTTGTTATCAACGGCTATGAGTTGGCATCGGGCAGCATCCGTATTCATCAGCAGGATGTGCAGAAGAAAATCTTTAATCTGATTGGCCTTACTGAAAAGGAAGCACAGGAGAAGTTCGGCTTTCTGCTCAACGCTTTCCGCTACGGTGCACCACCACACGGCGGCATTGCTCCTGGTCTTGACCGCCTCGTCATGATCCTTGCCGGTAACGATAACATTCGGGACGTCATCGCATTTCCGAAGACGACACGTGCCGCATCGTTAATGGATAACACACCATCGGAAGTCGACCCGGAACAATTGATGGAGTTGGGAATTGCGCTTCTTGCTACGGAGGAAACAGGTGAGAACTGATAGATACTGCCCTCATCTCGATCATCGCACTTGCAGTGGCAATACTCCTCAGGATACTGCGGAGCGATATCAATCTTCTACCCCATGCTTCCCTATGGCTATCAACCGAGCGTCGCTGTTTTACCCGATTGAAGTCCGGTGTTAATGAGAATCCTGCTTTGCCTCTTCTTTTAGCAACTCCGGGAACATTTCCTGAAATTTTCTCAGTCGCGGGATTGAGACGTTTCGAATATAGGGTTGGTTCGGATTTCGTTTCTCGTAATCTTGATGATATTCTTCGGCAATCCAGAATCTCTCAAGGGGAATGATCTCCGTGGCTATCGGCTTGTCGTATTCGACGGAAGTCTCCAGAGCCGACTTAAAATCTTCAGCAATCTTTTTCTCTTCGTCGTTCAGGTAAAAGATAGCCGAACGGTACTGCCTCCCATAATCAGGGTGCTGACCGTTGACAGTTGTTGGATCATGTGAGCCGTAGTAGACCTTCACCAGCGTCTCGTAGCTGACCTGATCAGGATCGTAATAGACCTCAACCGTCTCGGTATGCCCTGTAGCGCCTATGCTGACCTGGCGATATGTCGGATTCTCCTCGGCGCCACCTGCATAGCCGGAAACAGCCTCCTCCACTCCACGTACGCTTTCATATATTGCCTCTACACACCAAAAGCATCCGCTGGCAAAGTAAGCTCTGTTAAGACCGTCAAGGCTGACAGATTTTTCGGTTGGAGTCTGTTGATTAGTTCTTTCCTGAACTTTCTCCTTGTTGCTGCACCCAAAGGAGACCATGGAACAGATAACTGCTGTTGATAGAAAGAGAGATGTTCTCATCGTGTTTGATCGTGTTTTGTATTGACTTGGCCTCTTGTTATTCCTTCTCATCCTGAAAGTATTCCAGTCACTTTGCATTTGGTTTGCAGTAGATATTGAACTCGTAAACCATTCCAACCATTCTCTCGATTCTCCCACGACAACGCCCTCCCACAGTCAACATGGTGATATATGTGATCAAATGTTCAACCACTGATTACCATTCAATGATAATCTAAAATTGACGTGCAAGATACCGCCGGTCATCCTAACATTTTACAGCAAGATCGGACAAAAATCTTATCCATTCACAATTCCAAAGGTGACCTTTTTATGAAACAAATCGGACTCAATTTATCTCTTGTTCTCTTCTTACTGGCTCCCGCTTTACTGGTAGCCCAACCAACGGATATTTTTATATCTGAGTATATCGAGGGAAGCTCGAACAATAAGGCTATTGAATTCTATAATGGAACCGGAGCCCCCATTAATCTTGTCGAATGGGAACTATGTTCTTCAGATGTACTACAATGGCAATTCATCAGCAGGGCTTACACTTAGCCTGACCGGAACTGTTTAAAAGCTTGGAGTATTCACTCTCGGAGCAACCGGGAACTTCTCCATTACTGGAACACGATGTGCTGAAGTATCCAATCGTGATCAAGCCGGGTGAGACCAGAACCTTCTCTATCAACTTCCTGCCAATACGGTCCGGGAGTCGCTATGCACGTCTGTTTTTGCGTTCAAACGGTGAGAACTTCACTGGGACGGACGCTGGTCGGTTCAACGAAGGGAATAATGCTCCTGTGGAGGTAGAAGGGATTCTGACAATAATAGAGATAAGCGTACTCTTCCTGCGATGCTAACGATGCCTGGGCCGGCTTCAGAGCATCGGCGGCTCCGTGATCTTTCAGATTTGCGTAGAACTCCTTCACCAGAATTGCTGTGTGGTGCTATCAATGGTGTGTCGCTCCGCGACTCCGATACCATATTTTCAGCCACATTGTGGCGATCGGTCGGTAACCCTGTGCGGAAGCAGGGGGGGAAGGATTGACAAGGATGAAAGCCCCAAATGAGCGATCCGTTTGCTCTGCATGGACATCTCCGAAATGGCAGGAGAGATTAGCAGTCAGATCTGGCATCATCGAATTCAATTGGCGTGGAGATTACACATGCTTCTTCGGATACTCGAAGAAAAGGAACCGACCTCTGTTCTCGGAGACCTGAATCCAGGAATCATAGTCGAATTCAATCCCTACAATGCCGGTCGTAGGAATGTTAACGATAGTAGTCCCACCGAACATGTTCGCCACCATGGTGAGTGTCGGGTTATGTCCGAACATCATTGCAGAGTCATGCTTATCATCAAGCGTGGCAATGGTAGCGACGAAATCACGAGTTGCCGCCTCATAGAGTTGCTCACGATAGCAAATCCTCTCCAGAACATAGCCAAGCTCACGCGCGAGAATGCGTGCAGTGGCCGAAGCACGAGCCGCAGGACTTGTCACGATAAGATCAGGTGCTATCCCCTTTTCTTTGAGCACTCCTCCCATTTTTGGAGCATCCCGTTTTCCACGTCGATTCAGCGGCCGTTCAAAGTCATCAAGCCAATCCTCATCCCATGAAGACTTGGCATGGCGAACAAGATAGAGTTGTTTCATCTTCTTTCGATAGTATGATGGCGTCACAACGTTGTGGTCACATCAGATTGACCAAGAAGAATGGTGAGGGTGAAGGCAATCACTGCCAAAATCAATCCATACATGAAGAAGTTATAGCTGACGCGGAGATACTTGTACTTCCTGCCACGAACATTTCCGAGAAAGGAAATATTCTTGATAAGCCTTCCGTAGAGGAATCCAGATCTCCGATCATCGCATACACTCCCCGTTCATAGTCCTCCATCAGAACAATAGTCGGTATCACCACCAGGGATGAACTAGAAAACCTATCCCTACGATGAATCTAACTGCTTTTCGTCGATACGGAAACGGATCGTGATCGTAATGTCCTGCACAAGGACAATATGGGCAACATCGAGTGGCTCCTTGAACTGCGTACACACCTTGCCCAGTTCCCAATGGACTCCGCATATCAGCACCAATTGCCAGAGTCGGAGGTTCCGCAGGTAGAGCGGATCGAAATTCCTGCCTCCCTGAAGTGACGCACCGACGTATATCTTATAGTCGACGCCATCCGTCTTACTACTTCTCGAAGTAATGGGGGAACATCTTCTGGGCACGATGGGCCTGTTGGTCAATAACAGTATCACAGTGTGGAGGGTCTGAGAAGTTGAAACGCACGATAACTCTTGCCTCTGAACTGACAGTTGAACATTCTCGGATTTCTGAGAAAGCGATAAAGGCTGGGATTTTGTAGGTTAAATTAAATGAGAATGCCTTCCCAACCACCATATCGTCTGTACCATTCTTTCCGGCTGGTTCTGCTGAGCTGTCTCTTCTGTGGGTTTGCCAATCTTCCCTCTTCTTATGCTCAACAGGCTACGCTTGAACGCCTCTGGTCAGGATTGAAGAGTGCATCGGGGGTTACTGGATATGTGGCCTCCTCACGTGGACTCGAAGTCTATGATCTGAGAAGCAGCCCTCGCCTTCGTTTATCTTCAACCCATGAGTTGATCCCGCAAAATGACTTACGCCTTCGTGTTGCAGACGACACGCTCTTGCTGGCTTGGAATGCCGATACGGGCTTAAGCTTCTACTCCATCTCCGAACCGCTACAACCTCGTTTCCTAAAGCATCTGGCTCTGCCGGATGTGTACGATGTTGATGTGGCTGGGGAGCAACTCTTCGCTGCCTGGCGGGAGCCAAGGTTTCCAGTGGTACTGCAATATGACTGGGTAGAGGCAGAAGCCTCTTCAGAGGGGAGGATTGTGTTGCAGAGCATGAACGGGTTCCAGAA
>JAGWAZ010000031.1 GCA_021296135.1 Chlorobiota bacterium
TCTTCAGCCTTCAGGCCGATTTTCCGTTGCCTTATGACTCCTCCAGCAACCGTTGCACTTCAGAGTTGAATTCGGGATCTTCAACTATCTCGGCGAGAGCGGGCTCCATGGAAATGTTAGCGGGCTCGAGCTGGAAATTGACCTGCGAGATATGCCTAATGGTATCTACACTACCTCGCACTGAAGTCAGAAGGATTCAGAGAGTTGAGCAAAATGGTAAAGATGCAATAGGTCACATCGTCATTTCTCACACCCCCTCTCCATAGAGTCCCCAGACGTTACGCAGGACATCACTGATCTCTCCCACAGTAGCGTATGACTCTACGGCCTGGAGAATAAGAGGCATAAGATTGGTATCACCAACCGCTCCATCTTTCAAACATCGTAATCGTTCCTTCACATCATCGTTGTTTCTTGAAGACTGTACTTCGGCAAGACGTCTCATCTGTTTTTCCCGAAGCGAGTCATCGACCGAAAGAATATCCTCGAACGGTGGCTCTTCCATCTCGTACTTGTTGACGCCAACAATAATGTCTTCCTGGTTCTCGATACGCTTTTGTGCCTCGTATGCCGCACGGGCAATTTCGCTTTGCACGTACCCCTGCTCTATTGCTTTTACTGCTCCACCAAGGGCATCAATCTTTTCAATATAGTCGGCTGTCTTCTTCTCAATCTCATCGGTCATGTACTCAACGAAGTAACTACCTGCCAAGGGATCAACGGTATCGGCTATCCCCGATTCATGAGCTATCACCTGTTGCGTCCGAAGCGCAAGTCTTGCTGCCTTCTCAGTTGGCAATCCGAGCGCTTCATCAAAGCCATTTGTATGGAGCGACTGCGTTCCTCCCATTGTTGCAGCAAATGCCTGAAGAGCGACGCGCACGATGTTTGTCTCAGGCTGTTGAGCCGTCAGCGTCGACCCAGCCGTCTGTGAATGAAAGCGGAGCATCATACTCTTCGGATTGGTAGCTCCGAAACGCTCCTTCATGATCTTAGCCCACATTCTGCGAGCAGCACGGAGCTTTGCTGCCTCCTCAAAGAAGTTATTATGGATGTTGAAGAAGAAGCTGAGACGCGAAGCAAAACGATCGACATCCAGTCCCGCATTGACGGCTGCCTGTGTATAGGCAATACCATTAGAGAGCGTGAACGCGATCTCCTGAGCAGCCGTTGAACCCGCCTCACGAATATGATAACCGCTGATCGAGATTGTATTCCAGCTTGGCAATTCGTGTGAGCACCAGGCAAAGAGATCGGTGATAAGACGCATGGAAGGAGTAGGAGGATAGATATATGTGCCTCGGGCAGCATACTCCTTCAGGATGTCGTTCTGCACTGTTCCGCTCAACTTTGAAAGGTCAGCTCCCTGTTTTTTTGCTAACGCAACATAAAGCGCAAGCAGGATCGCTGCAGTTGCGTTGATCGTCATCGAAGTGCTGACGTCTTGAAGCGTGATTCCATCGAAAAGCGTCTCGATATCTGCTAACGAGTCTATCGCCACACCGACCTTGCCTACCTCTCCTTCCGCAGTCGGATGATCGCTGTCGTACCCCATCTGCGTTGGCAAATCGAACGCAACAGAAAGGCCAGTTACTCCCTGTGAGAGGAGATAACGATATCGTTCATTCGACTCCTCTGCAGTACCAAAGCCTGCATACATCCGCATCGTCCAGAACCGACTCCGGTACATGGTCGGATAAATCCCACGAGTAAACGGGTACTCCCCCGGGTTTTCCTGCGCACCACATCCCTGTTCGGGCCGGAGGAATGAAGGGATCTCAATTTCTGAGTCAGTCTTGAAAATCTCTTCGCGTTCGTTGGCCATGGTATGGATATTCTCGTAAGAAAGCCCGGATCCTTTACAGTACTGTCAGTTGTTTTAGAAAATGCATCACCAAACAAAGCTACAGAATAAAAGAATCAGTAGAGGCAGTTACAGAATTGTGACTTGTCTGAGGACATATCGCAAAGAGAGAGTTATTTGTATGTACAAACAATCTCTTGCAATCCGAAGGAACTAATAAGAAAAGAGAGCGATTGTCCCGACAACCTGAACAACAACTCTGTTCTCAACCGCCCGATTCGATCCCCCTTCCCTGCTCCTTATCTCTAAGATCTCATTGTTTAGATTCCACTGCAATCCTTCTGTTGTTACCCGTGCTTTTGGCAAAGGAATCAGCGAAATGCGATCTCCTGGCTCAGTTGAGAGTTGAAGCTCATCCCGAACAATGTAGCCGACCGAATCCTCCTGACGGACAGCGATGCGCAGGCGATCGCTGAACCGAGCAAGTAAAGAGAAGTTGTTCAAAACGTGGTCGATCATGCCCCCTTCAGCTCCAATGACCATGACCTGCTCATATCCCTTTCCAATAATCCAGGCAAGCGCCTTTCCACTATCATACTCATCCTGACCTGGGTCTGCTATGATTGTGGCCTCTGCAAAAAAGGGATCATGCCTTTCATCCCGAAGTGTATCGAGATCACCGATGATAATATCAGGACGGATGTCGCGATCACGTAGCTTCAGAGCAGCGCCATCGGCAGCGATAAGAGGTGTGTGGGAAGAATAGAGATCGTTAATCAACTTGCTCGATGGCAGATCTCCATCAAGCGCAAGAAGAGGACCTCCTTCGTATGCGGAGGAAGTGATCACAGTTCTAACGGATTGAGGATAATCTCCCGCATCTCCGGTACCTGGAAATCCTTCTGTACGTCTTCTCTGCTCTTGTATCCGTTCCGGTCAAGGACATAGACCGGCAACTCATAGCCGATGTTATGATCAATGAAGGGATAGGGTCGGAAGCGAAATGTGTTGTCGTCCCGCATAACTTTGTAGCCGGCATACTGATCCGGACGATTTGCTCCAAGCTTTGGCTCAGAACAATACTTCAGCGAGAACCAGTCAGCCATGCGAAGAAATGAATAACTGTGCTCAATATCGTTATGCGTTAAACCGAGCGCGTCGCGAAGAAAGGCACGCTGTCGAGCAAGGGTGACGAAGAAATCGTTCCATATACCTGATCGTTTATGAGCACTTTCGTGAAGAGCATACGCGTGGTGTGTAATAAGCATTGCTACATAAGGCTCCTCTTTCACAAAACGTTGTGACCCTCGCATCCATATTTCGTTTGTCTCTTCCGGCGTTACTCTTTTGAAATTGACTGGCAACCTGGTTTTGTTATCAATGCGTGGCGCAGCATCAAACTCACCCCAGCCATTATCATGCTCACTCGTAGCCCTGATAATTGCCTCGCGTCGTTCATCATGTTTGAATCCATGATCGCTCCAGCGTTCCAAAAGAAACGCAGCAAAGGCCGCATGATCTTCCTGCTTGATCGCAATAACCTCCTCTCGCGTCTTCGTAACGATCATAGCGATTCTTCCGGTTGATCTTCAACAAAAATTGCTTTCTTTCCTCTTTGCTCTGCAAGCAATCGAATAATCTCCTGGGCCCTCTTTTCGGCTAACCCCAGTGATGCGGAGTCTGAACGGGCAAATTCTTCGGCATATTCTTTGCCTCGCTGTGATGCGACAAGCAGGAGTTCCTCCTTCTCACTCCGAAAGAGTCCTTTCATTCTTGCAATGATTCGCGTGTCGGCATTGATGACCTTAATATCTAATAACTCCGCCGACGGAAGTCTTATATGCAACTCTTCTCGGTTAATCTCAATCCGATCTTCAACATCGTCAAGTTTCACTCCGTACGTTGCAACGCCATGCAGTTCGGCCAGAAGCGTCGGATCATGAAAGAACATCGAGCCAATATCGTCCACATCGATCTCCTTGCCTTGCTCGGCAAGTTGTCTCACAATCAAATTGCCAGACTCCTCTCGTACAACAACCACAAACCGCAGATGACTCCGTACCGTTGTAACTTCTTCTATCTCCTCAACAGCACGAGCAATGCTGAACTCTTCGGTAGAGAGCATCGGACGCGTGAAGAAGAACTGCCAAATTAAGAAGAGAACCAGAGCAATAATTCCAATCAGGATAGAGATGTTCACCAAGGGAGGCCGGCGTGGCGACCGTGCCTTCTCGGCATGATACCGTCTGACTCCGGACTCATCTGAGTGAATCTCTTGAGCGTTATGGTTCTCCTCACCATTCATTCGGGCATCTCTGCCGAAAGCACATGAATATCAAATATCAACGTTGCGTTTGGTGGAATTACTGGCGGCCTGCCTTGCGAGCCATACGCAATTGATGAAGGAACAATCAATCGTCGCTTCCCACCTACATACATATCTGTCGTCAGCCCTTCATCCCAACCAACTATAACGCGACCTACTCCAACAACAAACTTGATTGGTTCAAATGGATACTGGCCACGATCATAGTTATGCTGTTTCCCAACCTCCTCAATCGAGGTATCAAAAAGCGTACCGTCCGTCAGATACCCTGCATAGTCGACCTCGACGACCATACCATCCTCAACCATCGGACCGGTTCCTTTCTGCTGTATGATATACTGCAATCCACTCATCGTACGAATGGTGTCTCCTCCAGTACTCACTTCATCTCTTAGAATAGTAAATGGTGATTGTTCTCCCATAGGATTCTTTGCCAATTGAGGCACTTCGTCCTCCGCAACTTCGAATTCAACTGTTTGGTTTGAATTCTCTTTTTGTGCTTCACTTGATGAGCCACATCCTATCATAATTGCCGTTGCGACCGACACAAGACAACTAATAACAAGCCAATGGCTCAAGACCCCTCTTTGCATACTCATTGCCGTTCAAAATATAGTTATGGTCCAGTTTATGTACTTGCTGTGTCTGAAGCAAGATTCTCCAGATATGTACGAATCCTGTCGAACTCAGGTCTCTTCTTTACAGAATCAATTACCGTCAGAATGTGTCCGTACGTGAAATCGTCAAATGGTTCTCCCTCACGAGTTAAGAGCAAAAGAACATTTCCGAAGAGAACAAGGTCGAAAGCATCCTGCCTTTCCATAGCAAGCTTGCCGATGGTTTCTTGCCATGTCTGCTGATCAAGCTTCTGATTATATGGCGCCTGATGATAACGGTCTGAGACGTGATTCGGTTTAAGAGCATCCTTAATCAACAGTTGCAAGCTCTTTGGTCCCATGCCAACGAAAAGCCGTGCATCTGTTCCTGGTAGAAAGATCATGATCGAATCATTACACCCTTCACAATCGGTAGAATCATATCCGTATTCTGCCGAGAGATCGAGCAACAAAGCTCTGTCGAGCAGTTGACGATAGGTCATGCTCAACAGCAGGGAATCGGGATTGTCATAACTGCCATGTTCGCTGACGAAAGCGCCAACAAGTCTGGTCATATCCCCTTCCAGTAACAGCCCCTCATCTTTAAGGGCAATCAGTTGTATCAGAAGCGAATCTCCCTTGTGAACTTGGGCATCAAGAATCGGATGGGCCATTACAAGCTTGGTCTCCACCGTTTCAGTAGTAACAAACGACTGCTCTTCGGAACTCTCTTCCTGATCTTCGCTGCAGCCAATTGCAAGCAGAATCAATCCAATCCCGAGGAAAGAAATGAGCCTCGCTATACTCCTCTGGATCTTCATAGTTTTCCAAGATACTTCGCATCGGGAACTCCGCCAATTGTTCGAGGGTGATGAGAAGGTTGAAGAGATCTCATTGTTTAGGTTGAAAAGGCTAATTTCCGAGCGATGGGACTGCCGGAATCAATCTTGAAAGAAGAGCGAAGCAAACAAAACCGCGAGGAGGATCACGCACTGGTCCGCCAGGGACTTGATGGTGATCAAGGAGCTTTTGCCAGGTTACGTGACAAGTATTGGGGATCACTCAACGCGATGCTTTTCAAGATGGTCCGGAACAGACTTGATGCTGAAGACCTGACACAGGAGGCGTTCATCAAAGCCTTTGCCTCACTCAAGAGCTTCAATTTTCAATATGCCTTCTCAACATGGCTATACAAAATTGCGTCGAACAACTGCATCGATTATCTCCGCAAACGCCGGTTGAGAACCGTCTCCTACGATGAGCCGGTCAAGACTAACGAAGGAGAGATGCAGATGCAACTTCCCGATACCAGTTCGCCATTACCTGACGCCCCGTTAACGACAAAGGAACGATCAGAAATTCTAAAGCAAGCCATTGAAGACCTTCCGGAGAAATACCGTATTGTGATTGAGTTGCGTCATCATAGGGAAATGGAGTATCAGGATATCGCCGAGGAACTTGATATGCCACTTGGAACGGTAAAAGCTCACCTGTTCCGGGCTCGCGCCCGCTTACTCAAGGCTCTGCAGGGAAAGATGGAACATTTTGAGGAGTAAGAGGAGAAACACTCGTAATGATAAGCTGGTGGTTGCTGATGTCTGACGTCCCACGTCTGAAGCCTTATTAACGTAAAGACATCCGTTGTCGGACGTCAGATGAAGATAATTCGGTGATTGTTGATTCTGATGTCTCAGGACCGACGTCTCACTCTCAATTCCCTTTTCTCAACAATCCGATACTTTGCCCCTTCTCTCGACATTTTGCTTTCTATCAGCAAGAGTTGATCAACTTTTGCGTCAGGAATATCCACAGTCATTGTCTCAAGGACCTTACGAAGGCCGAGCGAAAGCTCCTCTCCTCGACGTACGCGTCCCAGTGTCAGATGAGGACGAAATGATCGTTCTTCCGGTTCAAGACCGAGCGCTCTGGCAAACGACTCGGTAAGAGTTTGAAGCGCCTGAAGAGCATTGAGGCTTGTGTCAGCCCTCTCTTCAAGGTCAAGAACAAGCACACGTGGTTTGCGAAGCGACGGGAACGCATTAGTGGGACCGAACCCCAGCGTAAAAGGAGGGGGAAGCGTTGCATCGATCATGACTTGTCGCGCTTCGCTGAATCTCCTCCTCTCAAGCTCCCCGAGAAAACGAAGAGTCAGGTGAAGATTGGCCGGCGGAGTCCAACGTACGGCGCCGTGATCATGGCGCTCCAGGTTTGCAATAAGACCAGAGACCGCAACGTTCACGGCATGAGGGAATGTGATCCCGTAAAAACATCTGTGTACAGGTTCGCGTGATGATTGCATGAGAAGATTGAAGTATATTTCAATATGATAATACTTGATTCAACTGAGACGAGCATACAAGGCGTGGCAAAGGGACCAAATCAAAAACTGAAAAGATCGAGAGGGGGAAAACAAACGCCATGCAAGACTCGACAACTAAAAAATGTTCTGTGTCAGACCTGTTCTTCCTCTACTCCATCCTCTTCTCTTAAAGCTTTGCAAGACTATAACCGTCAACAACTTACGCTGATCTATTTCCATCTTCTCCAGAGTACTCCAGGATTAACTCCCGATGCCCTGGTTTGCGCCGACTGTGTTGAAAGAGCAGAGCGTGCCACACAGCAGAAGCAAATCGTTCGCCTGCGTGGCGAGCCTCACTTTGTTGACCTTGCACTTGGCTCTAAACCGATTCTCTCGACTCCCCTTCGAATGAATTCCCCTTCTCGTTTTACCGGTAAGGGAGTTACCATCGCATTCGTTGATTCTGGATTTGCTCCCCATCCTGATCTGATCCTCCCAGTCAATCGCGTCCTGGCTGTTTACGATGCTGTAAAGGAAGAAGAAGTCCATGACTTTGAACGTGACTTTTCCGAGGAGCCGCCGATCGAGGCGTGGCACGGAACGATGGCCGCGACCGTGGCTGCAGGGAGTGGTCATCTCTCTGAAGGCTACTATCGAGGCATTGCCTCAGATGCACGGCTTGTTCTTGTAAAAACGATGACAGTGGAGCACCGAGTTCAAACATCCCAAGTACAGAGAGCATTGGAATGGATTCTGAAAAACTACCGGAAGTATAATATTCAGATAGTAAACTTCTCACTCGGTGTTGATGAAACAACTCGCTCAATGCAACATCCGGTTATCTCACTTGTGGAAGAGTTAACACGAAAAGAGGTTGTTGTTGTAGCCGCCTCAGGAAACAACCCTTCCCGTCCTCTTGTTCCTCCCGGTTCTGCCCCTTCAGCCATTACGGTTGGCGGCTACGACGATCACAACTCCGGTGATTGGAAGAGATGTGACTTATGGCATAGCTCCTACGGCAAAACACCAAACGGAGTTCATAAACCGGAGCTGCTCGGTCCGGCAATATGGATCGCCGCACCAATCCTCCTGCGAACCGGGGTCAAGGCTGAAGCCGAGGCACTCTTCTACATGGCCGGATCATCTGATGAGGCCCTGATGAGAAGTATTCCGCTTCTGGCCGGTGAGACCGAAATTACAGAGGCGCTGTTGGATGCCACCAATCCTCTTTATGCGCGTTCTCTGATCCTTGAACGGATTCGTGATGAGAAGAAGATCAACGCCAGCTACAAACATGTTGACGGAACGTCTTTTGCCGCGCCCATCCTCTCTTCAATCATTGCGCAGATGCTTCAAGCAAACCCTGCATTGAAACCTGGGGCGATCAAAACAGCATTGACAAGAACTGCCGAACGTATCGTGGACGTGCCCAACCAGGCACAGGGATACGGGGTGGTCCGGGCTGACAAAGCAGTTAAGTCGGTCCTTAAAAAGAAACGGATCAAAAAAAGAGTTCCCCGGCCGGGATCCAAAGGCCGAAGAACTCGATGAACGTATCAGGATCGGTCTCCTCAACGTTGACTTCGTATGGGTTTCCCTCTCCATCAATAATGTGGAAGGAATGGAGGTTCTCGTTCATTGAATACGTGAGCGGTCCGCCGGAAGAACCGGTCGAGACAAACCGGCCTACCGTCTGATGAATAATGCCGCCAAGGTCGGAGAGCGTCAATCCATAATTTTTCCGGAGCTGAAAGAGAAGACCCTTCTCCAACGTCGATGTACCGGTAGGATCATTCGGATCCTTACCGAGGTTGATGCCCGCCCTGCACAGTCACCAACATGTTCTCCTCATCAAGGTTCAGGATCGCTCGATACTTGTCGAGTATGATGTTGATGTTATCGCCAGGTGGTAGAGTCTCTTTGTTGACGTGGTTCTCATCTTCGGTGCAGGAATCAGTGCAGATACATAGATCAGGCAAATCAGAGTCTTCGTGCAACAACTATTGTCGTTTGAGCAGAACGTAATCCTGCCCCTTCTCTATCGTACGATTCAATGCGAAGCACATATATCCCGATTGGCAATATGTTGCCATCCTCATCCCTTCCATCCCAGAGAAAGCCTCCCTCGGCTGCCGAGGGTTGGTTGTTGATCGGTCGCGCAACACGCCTCCCGTGCCGATCGAAAATCTCTACGACGGTACGCGATGTATTGGCCGGCAGTCGATATGTGACACGCACAAAGTCTTCAAAGCCGTCGCCGTCTGGAGAAATTGTGCGGGGCTGTACCGCAAGTTCTGCGCTCCCTGTTGTCACTGGAAGCGAACGTGAGTTGCGAGCGCCAGGTGTTCCGCCATCCTGCCCAACGCTACTCGACCAGTTACGCCGATCGTTGCTTCGGCCGTCCAGAGCAATGCGCTCCAGCGAGACTCCTCTTGTATCAACAAGTTCATCCCAGTGCCACTCGTTCGTATAGCCTACCCTGTCGATCGTTTGTCCTTTTGGATTGAGAAGGATCAGTTCGTCGCTGCTATTGTTCAGTCCAAGGTCTTCGCCAAGAATTACCACGTTCGATGAGTCCTGCAAGTAAGGATAGCGAAGATAGATGGCACTGTCGCTTGCAATCAGTCCATAGAATCCGGGGAGCAGTAGTGGGCTGCCGTCGGGAATTTCCCTCTCTGTTCCCGATCCTTCAACAATCCTCCAGCCCCCAAGAGGGATCGGTCGATCCATCATGTTATAGACCTCGACATACTCTGCCCCGGCAACCCCATTCAGGGCAATTGGATCAAACATAATCTCGCTAAAAACCAGACCACTATCGAGTGGTTCGCGACGAATAAAGAGATGAGCGATGTTGTCTTCTTCGTGCTCGTCTTCACGCAGAGAAAGGAGGATAAGGCCATCCTCCCCTTCGTCAACCAACATCCGTTGCCATGGGATGTTCAAAACTGCAACCTCGTTCGGCAATAGACCCGGAGTGCCGGTTCGGAACAACTCTTCCTTTGCATCCCCCTTTCGGTTCTGGTTCGCATCATAAAACAGGATGATCTCTCCCTGGCCCATACCTTCGATGCCATTGTTGACCAGTTGCACAGTGATCTCGGAGGTAACTGGGCTGAATCTGACTGAATCAATCCGAAGGTTGTGCACATATGGAAGGATGGAATTCGCTCTTCCCGGGGTCCCTCCGGATTCATCGATTGAGCTACTCCAGAAGGCTGAGTCGTTTGTAGGATCGTCGAAGTAACGACGTTCAAGCGAGACACCCCCTCTTCCTCCCCATGATGAGAAGTAATGGAGCGAGTCGACCACCTGCTTTGAACTGTTTCGCAAAACGACCTCATCCTCTCCATTGTTAAACGTTGGGAGATCGGCCGGCAGAATTGATATCTCAGGATCAATCATTCGAACTGAACGAAGCGTTTCGCCGTCCGACGTGATCAGTATGTATTCCCCCGGCTTTATGATGCCCGTATCAAGCATTATCCTGCCGCTTGCATCACTTATTGACCAACCTGTGAGATCAGCAGCAAGACTATCACTGTTATACAACTCTAACCACTCTGGTTCTGATGTACCCGGAGCATACATCAGTTCGTTGATGACGATTCCGGTACTGGAAAGCCAAGGACGCGCAACAAACCTCTTGCGGTTATCATCACTTCGACTATCTCCTGGCATCACTATCTCCACAACTCCCTCCTCCCCTTCCGGGATCAACGGACGCTTCCATGGAAGTTTAGCAATCGCTGAATCATCACGTTTTATTGCCGGAACGGCGACACGTGACTCTTCTTCGAAACGTTCTCCGGTTCCATTCTGGTTCGAGTCGTAGTAGAGAATTGCCTCGGCCTCGTTCGAAGTTTGTAAGCCAGTGTTCAGCAGGCTAATCCTCACGAAGGAGTCTTCCGGATTGAAGAGAAGAGATTGCAGCTTCAGGTTCAGATCGGGTGGTTGGGTTGCATTCTCTCGTCCGGGGGTAGCACCGGTCTGATCAATGGACGTCGCCCACGATTTCCCCTCACTCGACGGAAGTTCAGCCAATTTCCGTTCAAGCGAACGTCCACTATCCCCTCCCCAAGCCGGGAGATAGTGAAGCGAGTCAATAGCAATTCCTGAAGAATTGCGGAGTACAATGTCATCACCACCATTGTTGAGCGCTGGAAGATCGACTTCGATTATTTCCGAAGGGATTGATCGCAGTGATCTCAACAGACTGCTGTCACTTGTGAGGACAACATACTGGTTTGGACGCAGCTTGTAGGAAAAGAGTACTGGTCGTGTACGGCCTGCATCGTGAAGAGTCCAGCCGTCCAGATCGACCGGCAACTCCCCCCGATTATAGAGTTCGATCCACTCCGGTTCGGGATCATCCGGATCATACATAATCTCGTTGATAATCAATCCGGTATCGACCGTTGGACTGATCGCAAGAAACTGCGCAAGGTTGTTTTCCGGGCGTTGATCTCCGGTAAGTGATACGTGCATAAGCCCTACTTCACCTGAAAACGTTAACGGTCTTGGCCAGTCAAAGCTCACCTCAAGGGTATCGGCCGGATCAAGCGGAGGGATCCCCTTCTCCTCAAGCTCTTCCTCGCTTTCAGGCTCACCATTACCGTTCAAATCAACATAGAGTTGAAGCTGTGAAGTAGCCGATCGGTTCAAGCCCTGATTCTTCACATATCCCTTGGCAGAAGAAGTATGTGGATGAAAGGTGACCGAAGTAAGGGCGAGGTCGTTCAGAATCGGCATGTAGGAGTTTTTTCTTCCGGGTGTTCCCCCGGAAAGATCGGTTGTGCTCGTCCACGATGTAGAATTAGTAGAGGGCAGATTAACTTCTTTACGCTCCAATGAACGACCCCCTCTTCCTCCCCATGAACTCCGATATTGCACCGAATCGACGGTCACTCCGGCAGCGTTGTGAACCACAACGTTATCTCCACTGTTGTTAAAGACTGGAAGCGGTGATTGCAGAAAAGAAGATGAAACTGTCCGTTTACGAAGCAACTCGGTAGTATCAGGAGTTACGATTATGTATCCACCGGGAAGAACGATCGAGGATGGAAGGGGTGGACTCTTTCCGGTAGCATCTTCAATTCGCCAATCCTCAATGTTAACCGGCAATTCCCCCCGATTATAGAGTTCGATCCACTCCGGTTCGGGATCATCCGGATCATACATAATCTCATTGACAATCAATCCGGTATCGACCGTTGGTTGGCGAATGAGAATGGACATCACGTTGTCATCGGGGCGTTCCTCACCATCAAGCATCAGGAGCACTATAGCACGCTCTCCTTCAAGTTGAAGAGGACGATTCCAGTCAAAGTATATCGAGGCCGAATCATTTGGCGGGATAGGTGATAGAGCCTGTCGTTCAAGCTCCTCGTATGGATCAGGGATGTCGTTATCATCAGCATCATGATAAAGAACCGCCTCCGCTCCTGCCGGTGTTATCCTTCCCGCGTTCAACACAACAGCGCTCAGGCTTATCTGTTCGGAATTAAAGAGCAGGCTCTTCAGGGCCAGATCGCGTTCAGGTGGCCTCGTTGAGTTCTCCAGTCCAGGTGTTGCACCGGATGGATCCCGTGATGTCTCCCACGATTCTTCTTGATCAGATGGAAGCACCGGCAGTTTTCGCTCCAACGACCGTCCTTCATCACCTCCCCAACTCTTCGCATACTGTAGCGAATCAACAACGTGACCTGACAGGTTGCGTAACACAACGGCGTCACCGCTGTTATTAAACGCGGGAAGCTCCATCTCAAGCAGATCGGACGGAACCGTTCTAAGAGAACGAAGGGATTGAGTATCTGAAGTAATGACAACATACATGCCTGGGAGGAGCGTATGGTCTGGCAGTTCCGGTCGTCCTCTGCTTGCGTCATGCAACACCCATCCTTGAAGGTTGGTCGGCAACGTTCCTCGGTTATATAGTTCTACCCATTCAGGCTCCGGCGAATCCGGATCGTACATTATCTCGTTGATAACAACCCCAGTATCAACAAACTTCTGCCGAACGATGAATCGCGCGTAGTTGTTCTCCGGTCGTTCCTCTCCGGGATGATCGACCACAACGAGTCCTATCTCCCCATCCACAGTCAACGATCGATTCCACCGAAGAATGATCTCTACAGAGTCTCCCGAACCTAACGGAGCAATCTGGCGACCTGACTGAACCTCATCGGGGGTTCCGAGCGTGTCGTTGTTTGCATCATGATAGAGCACGAGTGTTCCCGCCACTGACGTCTTAGCTCCACTATTCATGACTATAACCGTAACCTCACGAGTATCAGGATTGAATTGCAACGAATGAACGGCAAGATCACGTTCTGCGGGGGCAATTGAATTCCTCCTGCCCGGTGTTGCTCCGGTTGAATCAACGGAACTGCCCCAAGAATCGGAATCATTGCTCACGGAGGTTGGATCAACCCGTTCAAGGGAGACCCCATCTTTGCCACCCCACGATGATGCGTAGGATACTGAGTCGACGGTATTCTCATCTGCGTCACGCAACACCAGATCATCGCCACCATTGTTTAATGCAGGAAGCGATAGTTGTACGATCTGTGGGCCTGGACTTCGGACCCCACGAAGAGCAGCGGAATCTTTTGTCAGCAGAAGGTAGCCCTTAGCGGGAATCGTTCCGGTTGGAATAGAAGGCTTCGCACTCGTACGGTCTTGCACCGTCCATCCGGAAACATCGATTGGAACGGATCCCGAATTGTGGAGCTCGATCCACTCCGGCTCAGACAAATCAGGATCATACATCACCTCATTGATAACAACTTGCGCAGAAAGAAGAGGGGAAAGCGAAAGCAGCACGAAAGGCACGACACACCATTGAGTAAAATGCATTTGGTAGATAAATTATGATGATAGTTGGATAATGATATTCCAAGGTAAAGTTTAGGAAATTGTTCCGTTAGATGCAAGAGGCTATGGTCAACTATCTTTCACACGAATAGCAGAGCCGATCAATCTCAATTACTGATGATGATATTTTGCGGATGGCGTGAGCAACAAGGGTTTGTGTGCTATGAACTGTTGGTCATGGTGTTTATAGTCACTTTTGGATTAATGCGATAATGAAGTTTCAGGAAAAGACTACCATAGAATTTTAAGACATGATCCGTTCTGAGCACATTGGCCTCGTCCTCATAAACATGAATTGTCTCATGCATAGCTCGCACATACTTTGCCCACTGTGTCGTGTTATCGTGATTTGTGAGGAAAAAATAGAATCCCGGATCACCAAAATTTCGACCTTCTGATATCAGAAGCAAAGAGCCATCATCCTGGACTCGGATTTTCATGATGACCGTGGCATTTCCATTGGGAAGCGGGAAGATCACTTTCAGGCAGGTTTCACCGATGGATGGGAGAAAGAGAGTGGAATAGACGCCTGAGTAAATGACGTTCTTCGTGGATTTGAGTATGCGATACCAGATCGTGTAGACAGGGTTGTCCTCAGAGTAAAGCTTCCAGATATTGCTCTCTATCCCCCGTGAAGAATCAAGTGGGTCGAGAGGGAGATTCAATTGTTGGAGCCTTTTACTGAAAAGCAAATTCAGAAGAGATCCAAAGGGATAGCAGAGCCCCTTCCAGGTCGACCATACCTCGAAATCATAATTGGCTGTCGAAGTATAGAAGTCCTTTATTCTTGGGTTGAGCATACTGACATAATGATCCGGTAAGTTCAGTTCCCGGAGCGAGTTGAGAAGACCCAGGCCAGCACCCTCCTTAACAACTCTGAGGCTTTCTTTTTCAGCAAGATGCTGAACAAATTGATCGCCTATTTTGTCTGTTTGTCCAACTGGCCCATAGAGCCATGGATATTCATTCAGAGTGATACGTTTGCCCGTAACCTCGACCCAGAGTTGAGTAATCCAGTCCTGAAGATATCCTCTTTTCGTTCCTAACCACATCTACGTCAGATAGTATCACCAAAGGTATGAGCTCAACCCAGCCGGAGATTATCGACTCCCCTAAAGTTACTCCAAACTACGAGCTACCATCTAAGTTTTTGTTCAATAGGTTCTTCTCTGAGCTTATAGAGAAGGGCAGCCTGGTCTATCCAGGCTCGGACAAACTCACTTCTTCGGGTCTCACATCCGGCACACGAGCGAGCAGTAGCATTCCAAGAATGAAGAGGCCACCAACAACAAGCATTGCCGGCCTCAGACCGAGAGCGAAAGCGACTTCACCGAACAGGAGCGGACCAATCACAGCCGAGGCTTTACCAAAGAAGCCGTCATAAAAGCCAAAGAACTCGGTCTTCTTCTCTGCCGGCGTCAGCAACGCCATAAACATACGGCTTGTTGATTGCGATGAGCCAAGAGCTAAGCCTGCAATCGCACCAACAACAACGAACATGCTTGCATCCTGTACGAAATAGGCAACCACGACAACAACTATCCAGATTCCAAGCGTTATGAAGAGCGTATTGCGTGCACCGAGGCGATCGGCAACCCAACCAAAGAGGAAGGAACCGATGAGTGCTGTCCCCTGCACAATCATAAAGAATTGAACAAGCTCCTCGGTCGTGAATCCAAGCATCTCTTCGGCAAAAATCCCGGCGAAAAGAATTACCGTGAGGATGCTGTCATTGTAGACAAAGAATGCCGTGAGGAATCGAATGACATCCCGATAACTGCGGATATGCTCGAACGTATCGCGAAGGCGGCGATAGCCCTGTTTGATTGGATAGCGGACCGTTGAGGCCCCTTTATCACGCCGTTCAGGAACCGCTAAAAACATTGGGAGTGAGAAAAGGCCAAAGAAGGCAACAGCAATCAAGAAGGTAAGGCGTACTTGTTCCTGGGAAGGATCGCCACTTATCATTGGATAAATCAGAGCAAGGATAATAAACGAACCAAGATATCCGATCCCCCACCCGAATGCCGAGACTCGTGCGTAATCTTTTTTCGATGCAAGCTCCGGCAGAAACGCATCGTAGAAAACCGTTCCACCCTCAAACCCAATGTTAGCAATAATGACAAGTCCGATGGCAAGGCCAAGCAGAGCAGGGCCGGTCATCCAGTAGAGACCGGTGGTTGCTGCGATACAGGCAATCGTAAAGAGAGCCAGGAAGAACTTCTTTCTGCTGGTTGCATCGGCGACAGAACCCAAAAACGGTGCAATCAATGCGGTGATAAGCATTGAGGCCGCAATGGTACGTCCCCAAACAGCCTCATTTCCTCCGGCAAGAACATTCTTGAAGTAAATAGGAAAGACAAGAGTGATAATGATGACATAAAAACCGGTATTTGCAAAGTCGAAGAGTGCCCAGGAAAAGATTTTCCCTCGTGAAGCAGTCTTGGTTGTCATGCTGCTGTAGTCTGCTTGAACTCCGATGGAACTGGCATTCGATGTCTCCACGCCATGCCGACGCAGCGAATTGCCGTAACTTAGGTTCTTCCGGGAAAAGAACAGGCCCGATCCATTCAAAGAATGAGTAATTCCAGACAGAACGTTCTCATTGTTCTCGGCACACGCCCCGAGGCGATAAAGCTCGCGCCGGTGATCGTCGGACTGCGGAAAAGGCCTGAGAAGTTCACAGTGAGCGTGGCAACTACTGGTCAACATCATGATCTTGTCGCGCCGATCCTCGACTTCTTCGAGATCAGCCCGGATTATGATCTTGGCATTATGCAGTCTGACCAGACACCGGCCAGTATCGTAGAACGAACGCTTGCTCGGCTCGACCCGATTCTTGAAGAGCAGAGATTTGATCGCCTGATCGTTCAGGGTGACACATCATCGGCGCTCGCAGCAGGGCTTGCCGGATTTTACCGAAAGATTCCGGTCGCGCACGTTGAGGCCGGGCTTCGCTCGGGAGAATGGGATGATCCTTTCCCGGAGGAGATAAACAGGCGACTGATTGCACAGCTTGCCGATCTCCACTTTGCGCCAACAGAAGGGAATCGGGACTATCTCTTGCGCGAAGGAATTTCCCAGAAGAGGATTCACATCACCGGAAACACCGTTATCGACGCATTACATGCGATCATTGATCGCACGAAGGACGAAGATATCCATGAAGAAATAGAGGACCTGGAAGGGAAAAAGATCATTCTCCTGACTACACATCGACGAGAGAATTTCGGCGAGCGACAACAAGGCATCTTCGAAGCGATCAACTCGTTGTTAGAACTACACGATGACCTTGCTGTTATCTTCCCCGTGCATCCGAACCCGAACGTCCGGTCCACAGTACAAGACGTACTCTGCCCCAACAAACGTCTTCATCTCCTTGATCCTGTCGATTACATCGGGTTCGTTCGCCTGATGAAGGCATCCTGGCTTATCATGACCGATTCCGGAGGCATCCAGGAAGAGGCTCCGGCACTTGGGGTTCCTGTCTTTGTTACACGTAAAACGACTGAGAGAAAAGAGGTGCTTGAGACCGGTAACAGTCTGCTTGTTGGCACATCCTCTGATATCATTGTCCAAGAAGTTGAAGCACTGTTCAAAGATGAGGAGAAGCACAAGAGCATGGCTCGTCCCGCATTTCCGTTCGGGCAGGGGGGAGCGGTGGAGAAGATTCAGGCTTTGCTCTTTCAGAAGTAGCCCATCTGTTAACGATCGGGCTACTACGCGCAAAACAACTCTGTAGGCCATTCCAATCTCTTGCTCGTAAGGGGGGCGACAAAATTGCCTCTCAAGAACTTTCTTGCCGATCTGTTATATTTAACAATACAATATCAACTAGTTCCTCACCGATGTATCAGAACAAAGAGAGAACTATCACCTTTATTAAAGACGAACAATACAAAGACTGAAATACACATACTGGCAAGATGGGGCGATGTGGATTGGCTATTTGGAAGACTATCCAGATTATTGGACTCAAGGAGAAAGTGAAGAGGAGCTACGAACAATGCGGATAGATCTCTATAAGGATATTACAAGTGGTGATATTCCGAATGTCCGTAAATCAGGTGAGTTAGTAATCGCGTGAAACGGAAAGATTTGATCAAGAGATTGCAGAACATGGGATGCGAATTAGTGCGACACGGTGGGAAACACGATTGGTATCATAATCCTGTGACCGCTGTATCTTAGGCTGTTCCACGACATCGAGAGATTAATGAACACCTCGCACGACGCATCATCAAAATGCTGCAAGCTGAAAAGTCTTGAACATCTGCTCTAAACATCGATCATCCAACAGCTACCCGCCGATACCTGCTCCCATCCCTCTCCCGCTCAAACCAACCGCCATCAACCAACTCTCGTCGTAGCCAGGCAGGATCGTTGAAGTTGTGCAGACCGTTCAACGTAGCATTGATTTGGCTCTCCGTGAACTCAACGTTTGGATCGAAGAAGGTTGCCAGATAGCCGAGCACCATACCACGCTTTGAACCTTTGGCCGGGAAGGTGTGTAGCTTGCCTTCATCATCCATATAGTTTCGTACGTTTGTGCTGTACGACTCGGTGCGGAAGAGGACGTTCTCCTTTGCAAGCTCCTCGATCATGCGATTATATGTTTTCCCCGTTACAAGCTCGTCAGGTGTGCGTAGCCCGGTTGCGTTGATTTCCCCGCCGGCAATCATCCGCGCAAAAATCGCTCCCGTGAAGGCAGTGGTTCGTGCCATCGAGGTAAAGCCTCTCTCCTTATCATATCGGTCGATCATCTCTGTTTTCAATGTAATCCTCTCTCCATCTTTCATCCCGGACACCTCCACACGAAAGAGCGTGATGTCCCGGTCTCCCTCCTGCATCGTCACATGCGGACGGAGCAACGTATCGACCAGGTCCTTCGGCACAACCTCAACATCACCAACCCGAACAGGGTCGGTGCCGAGCAGACCCAGCTCGTTCAGCGCCTCAGCTTTCGTGGCATACCCCGGCCAACGTATTGTCCGTTGCTTTCCTTCCCGCAGCCCGGCCATCTCCTCCTGATCAAGAAGCCAGGGAATAATCCCCTCATGCCATGCTTCCACAGTTCCGACTCCGGCAAACTCGGTTGTCGTTCTTCCGCTGTATCGTGCGGTCTGCCGGCGTTCTCCGTTGGTAACAACAAGGGCAGGCATTGCTCGAAGGGGAAGTTTATCGCCACCAAAGACGATCTTGTAGCCGAGAGGTTCGGTCGGCTTTTCGGGAATTCCGCCAACCATAATATCAAAGTCGTGAACTTCATCGAGCATCCCTGAAAGGCGTCTCGCCTCGATTTCCGTCAGTCCCGGTTCCAGTCCGCAGCCAAGGAGAATAAAGCCTTTCCTCTCTTCGGTTTCCTGTCGGAGGATTCCCATCTCATCATCCGGTATCGCGAGATCGACCAAGGGTAGACCAGCCTCAAGTGCAGCACGCACAGCAAGAACGGTTGCGTGCCACGGAAGCCCCGTCATTACGACATCGGCATCACGCATCAGGTCAACGGTTGCGTCGTGATTGGTCAGATTATGTTGTCTGGTTCGGAACTTGGATAATAGTATATCTACCACACCCGCCACATGATTCCATGCTCGATTCAATTTTCCTTCATCGAGATCGATCAATGTTACCCGGTTAACATTCGGATCGTTCACCGCATTATATGCCGCTGCCGGTCCCATAAGGCCAGCGCCAATAATCAGGAGGTTCATCTTACACTCTTGGATAGAAGAATTTAATCTCAAAGATAGGAAGATCACCACTCCGCACTCACACCGATCGAGGGCAACAATCCAATCGGATCATTCACTTCACCGGCTTGCAACCGGGCATTCCATCGCGGTGGTGAAGGACTCTTCGAGTTGTAAATGTTCTGGATATCGATGTAGGTGATAAGATTCCATCCGGCAAAAGGCCAGTGTTTATCAACGCGTAGGTCAAGTTGGTGTGAAGGATCGAGGCGAAGTTCATTGAACTGATCCGTAACCAGGTATCCGAACGTCGAATCTCCCAGCGATTCGACCGGCGTATAAGGTCTGCCTGTAGCAAACCGGAACTTCGTGCCGACCTCCCACTTATCGGTAATCTTCCAACCACCACTGACGTTGAAGATTACGCGCTGATCGAAGTTGCTTGGTCGCCCCACTCCATCAATCGCGGTAAATGTTGCCTCGTTAATCGAAAGGGACGCAACACCATACCATGGAGTCTCCGAGAGTTTCTTCTGTGCAAAGAACTCAACTCCATAGGATCGTCCTTTCCCATGACTTACCAACGGTTCCAGACCAAAGGATGCAAAGCCCTCATCTGCGCCGCCGAACCCAGCACCCGTGTTTGCAAGCACGAGATATGGACGGTCGAGACTTGCCGGATAGTTGTCGTAACGTTTCAGATACCCCTCTACGCTTACCTTGAAATCGTCAGAAAAGAGTTGTTCCAGGCCAAGCACCCCAACATCTGTCTTGATGTTCCTCAACTTCCGATTTTCATCGTTTGCAGCGAGCCAGATATAGGAGGGGGATTGATAATACCTGCCACCACTAAGACTGAGCGTCAGGTCTTCACTAAGTGGCGCACTGATAGAGAGACGCGCAGAGGGATAAAGTTTTTTCTCGATTCCATTGAACCAATCAAGACGTCCTCCAAGCGATCCAATCACTTCTCCAAAGAGTGGTCGTGAGACCTGTGCATAGATTGCCCCTTTATAGAAGCGCTCATCAAGGGTTGCCGAAAGTCCCGGCTCAACCTGTCGCAGAAGAAGATCTGTCTCGAACCCGACCGTCTTTGCATTCCCACCAAACGACAAATCCGTCCCTTGAATTCCCTCACCGAACTTCAGCAACCCGTCGATACGAAGGTTGAGTTCATCTTCGACAGAGTTGTTGGTAAAAATCGGATTCAGAAGCGTATCGGTCTGGCTGAACTCATAGGCTATACGTGTTTTGCCAAACCTGGTATTCACGTAACCATTCCCAAAGAGATGTTTCCATGTGATACCGGCAATCAATTGATCCTGTGTGTTATCCAGGATACGTGAGTTGTCGAAGGCATCATCTTCATCGTCGTTGAAAAATTTAACGCGGTCAATAGCTGCAATTGCCAAACCGGAAAGTCGGTCGTTATCCCCTACCTTGTAGTCGAACTTGCCGAGGAAGTCCCAATACTCAGGGACAAAGGAGAATCCGGCAGCTTTGAAAATCAGGTCGAGATAGCTGCGACGCGCTGAGAAGAGATAGGAACCATTCTCCGTAATCGGGCCTTCAAGGTTCAGACCGAACTGTGTCGCGCTGATCGTCCCTTTTCCACCCGTCCGATCATCACGTCCATCTCGCAGGTCAATTGTCAGCACGCTTGAGATCTTGTCTCCATACTTTGCTCCGAATCCGCCAGTCGAAAATGTTGTTGCACGAACAAAGTCCAGGTTCACGAAGGAGAGAGGGCCACCACCAGCCCCCTGCGTTCCGAAGTGATTGATGTTTGGTGACTCGATACCGTCAATTAGATAGAGGTTCTCCGATGGCGCACCCCCGCGCACGAGAAGATCATTCCGGCCGTTCGAGACCTGCGCCACACCAGGAAGCGTACTAACTGCCCGGACGACATCCTCAAAGCCCCCGGGGAGTCGTCGAATCTCTTCATTTCGCAACGACTGTGTACTCGTCGGTGTAGCACGATTCCGAGTAAAATAATCGGGGCGGACGGTTACTCCCTCGGTCACAACTGCCGTCTCGCTCAACTCGGCCCGGACTGATTGCGGTCGGGCGCTTGTCACAACGATATCGGTCAGGATCACCGGCTCGAAACCGACAGAGCCGATCTCAAGTCGGTATGTCCCAACGGGAAGACCTTCAATACGGAATTCTCCGGAAGTGTTGGTAGCCGTCCCTCGTTTTGTACCGACAAGCCGAACCGCTGCCCCCGGAATCGGGGACTGCGTTGTCTGGTCAACAACAATTCCAGTAATAATGCCTGAGCCAGCCGCAGGTTCCTGAGCAATGACAGGACGTGCAAGCAACAGAAGACCGGTAATCAGAACCAAGAGATTGCGAGTCACAACGAAACAGGTTATTGAAATGTACTTTTGTTCAGCAAGATAACATCTTAAGACTACTCCATGCTTCCCTGCCTGCTCAAGCAGGCGAGGCAGGCGCATGGGGCTATGAATGGCACGTCGCTATGCGACTTACATGGCATCAATCGTGTCCGAACCACAGGATTGATCCTCAGCTTCAATGCTAGCAGTCCGTTGAGAAACCCGTTGTTGCGCAACATGTATCGTGTAGGTTGTCCGATAGAACCGCACCGACCTCGAACCTCCATCGACAAGAAAAGCTCCCGAAAGCGCCCACGCCTTGCATAAGGAAATCCAAAAACGATTTCAGCACCTTAGTACAGGCAAAAAAGGACGATAACAGACACCAGAGACCCCTCGGAGTTCCCGCGCCGGTGATTTTGCGCACCCACATTCAAGTCTGAAGTGCAACGGTTGCTGGAGGAGCTTTACCACAATATACTTCCCAGGGTCTCTTCCACCCCAGACATTTCCTCGGGCGATTCCTTAGCCGGTACGCGACCATTTCGATCTCCACATCGCTCACTCTGTTGAAGTCGGTCCCCTTTCGAAAGTACCGACGAATCAACCCGTTGCTCTGCTCGTTCG
>JAGWAZ010000032.1:0-7246 GCA_021296135.1 Chlorobiota bacterium
CTTCGCATCGGCAAACCCATCTGTTTGTATACCCGGTGCACCCGTTTGTGGTTCCAGCAATGGCCTTCATGGCGCAGGCGCCAGTAGGCTTTCGAAAACCCTTCCCGTGGGTAAGCTTCGGCTTTTTGTTGTAAAGCCCTTTCTATGGGGCTATCATCTTTTACCGATCTATAGTACAATACTGAACGGCTAATGCTTAAAACACGGCACGCCCTGCTGATACCGGAATACCGCAACTCCCCGGCGATCTGTCTTTTCTGGCAGGGCTTTAGCGTTTTTTTCGATGATATCTTTCTCCATTTGGTAGTCCAATGCCAACTCCGCATACATCGGCTCGAGCTTGTGGTTTTTTCTTCCAGGGCTTTGAGGCGTTGAAGATCAGTAGCCTCCATGCCCCCATACTTCTTGCACCATGAGTAAAGGGCCGCCTTGCTGATGCCCCGGGCCCTTGAAAGTTCCTCAGCCGTCTTGCCTGATTCGTATTCCTTTAAGATACCTACGATCTGATTGGGGGTAAACTTACTCTTCTTCATGATTGAGAGTGTAAGGTTAATTCGTCTATTTTCAAACTGTCCAGTTTTTGGGGAAGCTTACACTATCTTTGCCGCTTCGTTTGCAACAATTGCCTGACCATGTCAATTTTCGAAGCGATTATTATCGGTATTGTGCAGGGCCTGAGTGAGTTCCTGCCGATCAGCTCTACTGCTCACATGACTCTCGCTGGTCGCGCGCTCGAGCTGATTGAATCACCCGAAAGCTGGACCGCATTTATCGCAGTCGTACAGCTTGGGACGCTTATAGCCGTCCTCGCCTACTTTCGAGGTGACCTGATTGCTGTCACACGAGAGTTCCTGCGAGAGAACGTTGCACGCACACCGTTCCGTGAGCAGACAATAAACGCCCGTATGGGGTGGTACATCGTTCTTGGAACCATTCCGATTGCAATTGTCGGACTATTGGCAAAAGACTTCATTGAAGGCGCTGTCACAAAGAACTTGATTGTGATCGGCTCAAGTCTTTTCCTGCTCGGCCTTGCTCTTGAAATTGCCGAACGAACCGGAAAATTCAATCGGGAGATTGACCAGACAACGCTCAAGGATGCTCTCTGGGTCGGAATCGCCCAGGTTCTGGCTCTGATACCCGGCTCCTCCCGGTCCGGCACAACGATTACCGCCGGGATGTTCCTGGGACTGAAACGTGAAGCTGCAGCTCGTTTCAGTTTCCTCCTTTCAGTTCCTGCTATCGGCGCAAGTGGGGTTTTCGAAATGTTTGAAGTAGCCAAACACCTCGGCTCTTCCGGGATTACTGCCTTGGTTATTGCAACGCTTGTCGCCGGCATCAGTGGTTATCTTTGCATTGCATTTCTTCTGCGTTACCTTCGCACCCGTACAACCAGAATCTTTGTCTTCTATCGCTGTCTTCTTGGTGGAGGTCTTCTCGTAGCAATCGCTCTGAACTGGCTCACACCCTGAATTATCGATAGAGAGTTGGCGTATTATCTCACTTGGGGTTATACTTGCAGTGCTTGTTCAGGAACTCACGCATGGAGGGTAAAAAAAGACACAATGAGAGGACGTTTCGCCATAACCACACGCTCAGGGATCGCTTTTCTCCTTCTGATGGTTCTTAACATCGGATGCGACAGCGATGAATCGAGAGCACCTGAGATGAAAAGCGATGCTGTTGGAGAGTTAGCGCCGGGAGTCGACCCTGCACAAAAGCAGGCCTCAACCGCACCCGATACATCTGGACCGGGGATTACACACACGGTTGAGATCGAAACAGACAAAGGGAGGATCACTATAGGACTCTACGGAGTTGATGCACCGAAGACCGTTGAGAACTTTACAGGATTGGCAGAGAAAGGATTCTACAATGGAACTCGTTTTCATCGGGTTATTCCCGGCTTCATGATCCAGGGAGGCGATCCATTCTCAAAAGACACAGCACTTCGTGACAAGTGGGGTCAAGGAGGAGAATCGATATTTGGCGGACCGTTTAATGATGAGTTGAACTCGGAATCACCAAGTGGACGGATTGGCTACACTGAAGGAGTTCTTGCCATGGCAAACAGAGGTCCAAATACCCAGACCAGCCAGTTCTTTATTGTTGCAACTACCGAAGGGGCATCGCATCTCCCATACTCGTATACCATTTTTGGCAAAGTGACGGATGGAATGGAAACAGTGAGAGAGATTGAGAAGACGTCAATGGTGACGCGCCTGAATATGGCGACCGGACAGACCGATACAATTCAGGTTGATCAGCCACCGAATCCCGTTGCTATTAAAAGAGTGACCGTAAAAAAAGAACGCCAGAACTGAAGTGCCATCAATTGAATAATTCATATAGCGAACACTATTGAGAGATGAGATTACTTAAAACGCTTGGCTTTGCATCAATTCTTCTTGGAGGCACAATTATTCTCACCTCCTGCTCCGGCACAAAAATGTTGGAGTCAGCAGCAGAAGATGAGTACAATCCTGTCATTACACATACAGCCACCATGAAGACCACCAAGGGAGATATCGAACTTGAGTTGTACGGAGAGGATGCGCCGAAGACCGTCAAGAACTTCGTAGGGCTTGCAGAGCAGGATATCTATGATGAAGTGCTCTTTCACAGAGTCATTGAGAAATTTATGATTCAAGGAGGCGATCCCAACACAAAAGACAAACCAAGCTCTATGTGGGGAAGAGGAGGCCAATCGATTTATGGCGGTGGTTTTGCCGATGAGCTCGATCCTGAAGCTCCAAGCTCTCAACGTGGTTATGTGGCCGGCGCTCTTGCTATGGCGAATGCTGGCCCTAATACACAATCAAGCCAGTTTTTTATTATAACAACCAATGATGGAGCCAAGCACCTACCATACGCCTATACTCTTTTTGGCTACGTCAGCAGTGGCATGGATGTTGTTCTTGCAATTGCTAAAGGGGAAGGCAACCCTCCGGCTGACCCAGTGAAGATTCTCGATGTAGAGACAAGGGAGTATATCAAAATCAAAGACTAAATTATGCGAAGGAAGAATTTCATTTCTCTATCATATATTGCACCCTTGCTTGTCGTTGCAGGAATCGCTACCAGTACTGCACAGGAAACCGGTGATGACGTAGAGGAACCGGTTGTTACACACATTGTTGTGCTCAACACATCGCTTGGAGCGATTGAGATCGGGCTCTATGGAAGTGATGCTCCAAAGACCGTTGCCAACTTTGTCGGGCTTGTCGATAGCGCATTCTACGACGGGATTTTATTTCATCGTGTCCATCCCGGCTTTGTAATTCAGGCCGGTGACCCAAAGACAAGGGATTCGGCGCTACGCCATGAGTGGGGAACCGGCGGCACCTCTATCTATGGTGGTGTGTTCGCCGATGAGCTTAACCCCAGTACACCAAGCTATAAACGAGGCTATAAGAGGGGTGTGGTTGCAATGGCCAATCGCGGGAAGAACACCAACACCAGTCAGTTCTTTGTTCTGCTGAAGGATGTCTCTATACCGAAAAACTATACGATGTTCGGCTATGTAAAGGATATGACTACCGTTGACTCAATTGCCGGAGTAGAATTGGTGGAAGTAGGAGGACTTGGTGGCAAACCAAAGGTCCCAGTTGTGATCGTGAGTGCTACTTCAAGGGTTGTTGAAAGTGACGGCGAAGCTCCAGAAGAGTAAGACCGATATACCTTATTGATGACGTATTATCCCTGAGAAGTGTAGCATCGCTCTTCATGAAGATCAAACTTTCCTCTGAACATACGGAGCAGTTCTACCTTTTCCTCAAACGTTTGTGGTTCATGTTTTGCCCAAGGCATCCATGGCAACAAATGATCAATACTGAGATCGACTGCACTCTTTAACAGCAAAGCATCCTTTGGCTCCCAACATCGGATGACAAGGCGTTCAGTTTCGATGCGATAGACTGGCATAGTTTTTCAATAAAACGAATTACCCAAACACGAACGGTAATAGAAAAGCCGGAGTGTATAGATACATCAGGCAACCCCATTCCCCTACCTCTTCGCCTTCCTTTCCAAAACCTCACCTGTTCTTCGGTTCCCACACTTCCTTCAACACACAATCCCATGGAAACTTGAATTCATCTGCCGGGTCATAGGGAAGCGTCTGCAGGTTGACAACTATTGTTTCCGGTCGCGAAAGTGCCTTCCAGCCATGCATTACTCCGGGAGGAATCAGCAGAAGCATTGGACGCTGGATACCCATAATGAAGCTGTTGACGTGACCGTACGTTGGAGAGCCTTCCCGTACATCAACGCAAACCACTTGCAGCTTTCCTCGCGTAACAGTGAATTGGTCCGTGTGCATCGCGTGAAGATGCCAGCATTTGACTACGCCGTAATCAGTCGCTGATTGATAGACGTGCTGCGGTACTGCAAGGCCTTCACTCTCCACCCAGGGCAGACTCCAGAGTTCAATCACATCGCCACGACCATCAATAATGGTCTTTAAATCTTTCTGCTGAACCCCTGCAATTGTGGGGCCGTTAAACGCAGATTTATGAGAGAATGGAATGCGTTGGATGTCGTCGATTGTCAGATCTGTAATAGTCATTACGACATTGTGCGTTGTGCTTTAGGAATAGTTTTCATTCAAAAAGGAATATACAGATGCCGAAGAAACAACCGGCTTCCCAACACAGAGAATAACATCGGGAACTTATAGCAGATGTATTGGATTATGTACTTTTGTCCCGGAAAAAAATTCTCATGAGTTTGTTTTGATTCTTGACCGAACAGAGAGAAAAGTATGTCCGCATACGACACGGCAGTTGCCGGATATGATACATCGCTGAGTGAAGAGCAGATTGCGATTCGAGATCTTGCACGTGACTTTGCAGAACGGGAAATTGGTTCCGTCGTGATGGAGTACGATGAGTCTCAGGAGTTTCCGGCAGAAATTTTCAAGAAGATGGCCGAGCTTGGATTCCTCGGCGTGATGATACCTGCAGATTACGAGGGGGCCGAACTTGGTGCAGTGGAGTTTTCGCTTATTGTTGAAGAGGTTGCTCGAGTCGATCCATCTGTTGCTCTCGGAGTTGCTGCGCACAACGGTCTCTGTTCCGGACATATTCTTGGTTTTGGCTCGGGTGCCCTTAAGGAAGAGTATCTGCCAAGGCTCGCCACCGGCCAGACGATAGGAGCTTGGGGGTTAACCGAATCGGGGTCGGGATCAGACGCCGGTGGCATGATGACCACAGCACGTCGTGAAGGTGGTGACTGGATTCTGAACGGCTCGAAGAACTTCATCACGCACGGCACTGTTGGCAAGGTGGCCGTTGTTATAGCGATGAGCAATCCCGAACTCCCGCCAGGCAAAGGGGCTTCGGCCTTTGTGCTTGATAAGTCGATGGAGGGGTTTTACGCATCAAAGAAAGAGGACAAACTTGGGATGCGATGCTCCGATACCTCGAGTTTGGTAATGGAAGAGGTTCATGTTCCGGGTAAGAATCTTATCGGCGATGAAGGAGAAGGCTTCAAACAAGCCTTGAAGATACTTGATGGCGGACGTATTTCTATCGCAGCGCTATCGGTTGGTCTGGCACAAGGCGCCCTTGATGCGGCGCTGAAATACGCCAATGAACGGAGCCAGTTCGGGAACAACCTGGCTGCCTATCAGGCTATTCAGTTCAAACTGGCCAAGATGGCAACTGATATTGCGGCATCGCGCCATCTGACGCATCAAGCTGCGTTCCTGCGTGACACAGGACAGGATTACACTCTGGCGGCATCGCAGGCCAAGCTTTTCGCCAGCGAAACAGCCGTCCGCTGTGCTGAAGAAGCAGTACAGATTCATGGTGGTTACGGCTATATCAAAGAATATCCGGTCGAGAAGTATTATCGTGATGCCAAATTGTTGACGATCGGTGAAGGAACATCAGAGATTCAAAAGATTGTGATCTCCCGTCACATTCTTGGTTATTAGCGTCAAAAAAACAGATTTCAAAGAAATTTATTCAAACCAAATGGAGGGCTCTGATTCTGACAGGTTGTTACGTCCGTACAAGCGACTGAAATCGTGCATCAGGTGTTAGTTGTAGTAAGTGGTATTTATGTCCAATTTTGAAGTGAGGAAGGACAAGATGGATTTAAGCCTGCAGATTGAAGAGCTCTTCCGGCAGGATCGACACAAATTCGTTGGCTATATCCGCGAACGTGTTCGCTCGAAAGAGGAAGCCGAAGATATTTTGCAAGATGTCTTCGCGAACGTTCTGGCAGCAGCCGAAGGGGTGACAGGACCTATTGAAAATCTGGGCGCCTGGGTTTTTACTGCTGTCCGAAACCGCATTATCGACTCATATCGCAAGAAACGACCGCGATCGTTTACTGATACGATCCATAGCGACGATGACGGCGATATTGCTGTGTTCGAAAATTTTCTGAGCGATGTAACGCTAAGTCCCGAACGAAGCCTGGTAGCCCGTACTATTCGTGAGGCAGTCGTGGAAGCACTTGAAGAACTTCCACCCGAACAGAAATATGCGTTCGTTAAGAACGAATTTGAGGGGGTCAGCTTCCGCGAAATGTCTGAAGAGACGGGAGAGAACATAAACACACTCCTTGCACGCAAGCGGTACGCGGTTCTCTACATGCGGAAAAGACTGAAAGAATTGTACGATGCACTGAAAGATTGATTGCAGCAGCCCGTCAACGGTGAGGTACGATGTAAACATGCTCGAATTAAAAGTACCCGCCCGGGGAATGAAGTCCGAAGCAAATCAGACGAAAACGAAAGCAATCCGCTATATAATCGGCGCCAGCATACTCCTGCTTACGCTGATCTTGTTTTCGGAACTCTCCTGCTCGATATTGGACGTTTGTTCAAGCCGGCTTCCGTTTGCTCACATCTTCGGTTTCTGGGAAATGATGGGTATTTCCACCGCAATCCTTTTTGCGACCCTTGCAATTCGTTCTCTTCGTCGTAACCACGTCTCAAAAGCTCAAAGAGAAGGAGTATCTGAAAGCGGTATCGCCAACGAATCTTTTACAGAGCAGGCCATCAATCACTCACCACTCTCTCAACAACTATCATACCGTCAGACCAATGGCTGGCGATATCTCTTTGAACAACTGACTGATGAAGAGAAGAAACACATGAAGATTCTTATGGAAGAACATTGCTTCAAAAGAACAACATCCAACCGCTAAGTTCTCATAAAGAACTGAAATAGATATGTATCTTTAGCCTTATGAACTCCTAGTAACAACGAAATCTCCGTAAAACCAACACGAA
>JAGWAZ010000032.1:7406-36948 GCA_021296135.1 Chlorobiota bacterium
TTGCACAAATAGAACCATATAGAGCTTGAATGGTAATGTTTAAGGGACGGCGAAATAATATGCTGTTGAGAACATAGCCCATTCAACCAATGTTCAGAGAATAAGCAGAACGCAACCGCCTGACCATTCTTATCCTGAAACTATGTTTCCCCTATTCCATAGCCGTTGTAGAATCTTCCCCTGAGGTAGCACCAGCAATCTGCTGACCAAGCACAATCTCCAAAATCTCCAACGTGCTCTCCTTTTTTCCGAGATAAAGAGCCACAACTTTTCCTTGACGGTAGTAATGAGACGGACTCGATTCGTTCAGGCTCTTGCCATCTATCGTTGAGCCGTCTGGCGCAATCTTTTCTATAAACTCCTCAACATCCTTATTGCCGTCAAACTCCAGAAAGAGGACCGGACTACCGTTAATCTTTAACCCACGAGCAGGCATATCGAAATAGGACTTTTCGACTAACGGACCAATCTCGGCTCTATAACCTGACGCAGCAAAAAGTTGATAGACGCCATAGGTTACGGACCCAACGTCCAGGCCCTCCCCTTCGCCATAATCAAGACCGCGTTGCGGTCTGTCTTCGCATCCCGGGAAACCACAGCCAACGAAACTGCAGGCAAGAAAAAATGCGAGAAGAGTTGACCTTACTTTATCCATACTGTTTTGATGTTGACAAACTCACGAATACCAAACTTCCCAAGCTCTCTGCCTATACCGCTGGTTTTAACGCCTCCGAAGGGTAGACGGGGATCGGATTTGACCAATCCATTAATAAAGAGGGAACCTGACTCTATCTCCCGAATCAGTTGTCTGTGTTCCCCCTCATCTTGAGTCCAGGCCGAAGCTCCGAGTCCAAACCTGGAGTTGTTTGCCACAGCAATAGCTTCATCAATGTTCTTCACGCGAATCAACGCTGCCACCGGACCAAATGTCTCTTCATTAAAAGCTGGCATTCCCTCTATAACGTTGCCGAGCACCGTCGGCTCAAAATAAAAACCTGGTCTATCAATTTTTTCCCCACCAACAAGCAACGATGCCCCCTTTTCTACCGACTCTATAACCTGACGCTCCAACTCATCAGCAAACTCACCGCGTGCCATAGGGCCGATATCTGTCTCTTCAGCCATCGGATCGCCAACATTCAACCTTTTAAACCGTGCAACCAATCGCTCTGTAAACTCATCCGCTATCCTTTCATGAAGGATAAAACGCTTCGCAGCTATACAGCTCTGTCCATTGTTCAAAGTCCTTGCCGTTACAGCCGTCTCAATAGCACTATCAAGATCGGTACTCTCCAGAACGATAAAGGGATCGCTTCCACCAAGCTCAAGGACAACCTTCTTGACAGCTTTGCCCACCGCCTCGGCAACGGCACGCCCGGCCCCCTCGCTGCCGGTTAATGTAACGGCGGCAATACGCTCATCGGCAATTATTGAAGCGACCGGTTCAGAACGGATAAGGAGTGTCTGAAAACACCCTTCAGGAAAACCAGCATCACGAAAAACCTCTTCGATGGCAAGGGCCGAGTCAGGCACGTTCGATGCGTGCTTTAATATTCCGACATTTCCTGCCATAAGGGCCGGGGCAGCAAAACGGAAGACTTGCCAGAAAGGGAAATTCCAGGGCATGATGGCAAGGACGGGCCCGATGGGCTGAAACGCAACATAGCTGTTACTGGCATCAGTCTCTACCAATTCATCAGCAAGGAAGCTCTCTGCATGTTCGGCGTAATACTCACAAACCCAGGCACACTTTTCGACCTCTGCCTGTGCAGCTACAAAAGTCTTCCCCATCTCCTCTGTCATCAACTCAGCATAGCGATCTCGTCGCTCTTTCAGAATCTCAGTTGCACGCCTCATCCAGACTGATCGCTCCCCGAAAGAACGCTTGCGATGATTGCAGAACTCCTCACTGGCAAGTCCCAGTTTGTCCTCAATCTGCGATTGAGTCAGTTCCTCGTATTCACGAACCTTCTCCCCGGTCGCGGGGTTAATCACGGTCAATGCCATCTTTTCCAATAATGATGTTCCTGACGGTCATTTGATAACACATCAAGAGAATAGAGAAGTTAGGTTTCACGTAGGAATCACGAACAAAAATTGCCTGTCATATTCACGGAAGAGCAAGACAGGCAATGAAAACAGCAGAAGATTGGTCTCCATATACTACCTTCTATCGTAGAACTCTCTGCTTTGGTCACCCATACGGGACTTGGAGTGCAAGAAGGGACACTCTTCCCCCGGCGTGAACGCAGGGGCTATGCACGCCTGCTTTCTTCTTGTCTTCCCCCTCCCCTTGACTCCAGACTCTCTATACTCTTAGCTCTAGATCCCTTCGGCAATGTCCTCTTTCCAGAACGCATGATTGGGATTAAAGCAATCAAAACATGAGATATAGAGATTAGCCTCAATCTCTGAAAGGCGGCGCATGGTTGCCGGTGCAAGCTTGATGTTCAGAAGACCAATGGAGGAGGCAAGCGTGTAGTAGAAATAGACCCGTTCCATGCCAGCCTCTTTCAGGGCCTCCATATGTGGTTGGATATCATCGATCAGACATGAAATATGGTGATCGCGGCACTCGTGAATGTCATCTCTGGAACTGATCTCATACGACCAGAAACTCTCTTTCCAACAAGCATCGCTTTCCTGATGAAGATGTCGTGGTTCGCCGCATCGCCCCGATTTTGTTGGTTCTTTACCAAGAAGCTGACTTGCTTTCACAGGATCAAAATCCTTTCCAGCAAGAGTAACCTCGACAGAGTAGTCGTTTGTGAGAAACAGGTTTTCGACAGGTTGTTCACGCTCGTTCATACGCAGAAGTGGTCTTTCTTGATGTTTTAGCCCTTTTGGGGGACAGTTCGATGACGAGTATGGGAGAGGAGTATTTGAGGAACAGCTAATTTTTCAACCCTCTTTACTTAGTCTTTATTTACTTGTCCTCTTGGCATCACCAACAACAATAGTAACCCCAACCCGATCACAAAGAACTCCCGGGCACGCTTCATCACAACTTCTCTATATAGTTAACGTAAAAGTCTCGGAAGGAAAAGGGGATATAGAATTTGCGGAATTCCATATCCCCTTCTCATCATGACGTGAATTGCTTCTCAGGTCACAGTTGCAGGGATCATCTCACCACCACCAACCTCTGCACAGCGCTCTCCATCCCATTGCTTACTCGAACCATATACGTCCCGGAGGCCAGTGAGCCTGTCTCCAGTTCCAATCGATAGAGACCAGGCTCAACAGATAGTTCTTCGGACTCCATGATTTTCTTTCCATCCGGGTCGTACAGTTCCAGACGGAGATCGCCCGGGAAGGGAGCCCGCACCTCTACAAGAGAGGGAGTTCCGGCAGGAAGAAGATTCGGCTGAAGTGTAAAAGAAAGCCATGTCGTCTCCACTTCCTTCTCCTCGACGGAGGAAGGGCTTCGGTCCCAAGCCAGGATCCTTTCATATCTCCTAACAGCAATGGCGCGATTCTCTCCAACCCACTTCACTATCAGCGGAATGACGGAATTGGGTTGTATTCCTTCCACAGAATCGCACGACCAATCCACCCCGCCATTTGTGGTTCGGAAGATGAATCCCAGTCCGGCGGCAAGCCCGTTAAGGCTATCCCTGAACGATATGGAGTAGATATTCCCCCTCTTCCCTTCAATCGAATCGTTGTAGAGCACCTTCCAGCTTAAGCCGCCATCATCAGTCCGGGCGACAATTGCTCTGTTTACACGATCTTCTTTCGCTCCTACTATCCCGTGATGCCGATTAAAGAACTGGAAACTCAGTGAGTTGAACCGGTAGGGAATACCGAACGGATCCTCATTGTGATGCCATGTCTCCCCTCCATCCATAGTGACGGAAAAGATGTTTCCGCTCGGACCTGAGAGAGCACAGATGTAATGATCTGGAGCAACACAATAGATACTGTAAATTGGTAAATTCTCCCATAACGGCACCCCTTTCCACTCCGAAGGATGAGGAGAGTTCGGCAGGCGATTCCACGTAAGCCCGCCATCCTCCGTTTTCATCAGGAAATCAGGGGTTCCAACCGAATCGAGCACCGGCCATTTCCAGAGGATTATCCCGTGAGCCGAATCACACATCGAAATCTCGCCGCGGTCGACGGCGTTCTCGGTCTCGACAACTCTTCGTTCTTCCCATGTAGTTCCGCCATCACTCGTTCGCAGAATGAATCCACTGTCGGCCGTCACGATTGCCAGTGAGGGAACGGGATAGGCCACCCCCTCGGTCAGGAGTGGCCAGTAACTCCGTTCGTTCTTTCCGGTATCGCTGTAGACTTTCTGCCAACTCCTCCCCCCGTTGCGCGTCATCAGGATATATGGTTCAATGGAAAATCCAGCCCAGGCAACAACGGCGCAATTCAACGAGTCGGCACAATCGACACTCCAGAGAATATGACTACCACCAATAAGGGTATCACCAACTTTTAGCCCGTTAAATTTTGCCACAACATGCCATTGTGGACGTTCCTGGGCATGAAGAGTACAAAGAGGTTGCAACAACAATGCTGTCAGGAAAAATAGCCGAACCATTCTGCCCGGAGTCCACAATCGATAGTAATCATACGGTTGAGTTTGTATGTTCATGGCAGGTCCTCTCATTATTATATACTCTATTTATTGGGCATCAACCTCGATCTCGCCTTCCGGAAACGTGCTGCACGTCATCACACATCGGGAATCCGAAACGACGTCCGGAGGATAAATGGCAAACGGATCTTCTCCACCGCAAGGGGCCGTTTCCGTACTCTGACGTTGAAGTCGTAACGAATAATTGCCGGAACCCCGACACATTCTGTAGACCGCAAAGCAACATGATTCACTCCAGCACGAAGCCGTTACATTCCATCTGTTCTCAACTGGATCGTACTCCATGAAAAAGCAATCCGGCATCCATACGCGGACATTCTCGACACACGTCTGCGGGTCAGGCTGACATCCGCTTTCAGCATTTATCATCGCCTGGATAATTGAAATACGAATGATTTCCCCAACTGTGCAATTGTTGCAGTTCCCCCAAAACGTAATATGGTCAATAAAGATTTCGCATCCCTCATCGTCGCTGCAATTTGGACGGCTGCTCCACTTCACTCGCACGAAGCAATCGTTACAGAAGCTGAAATTATACCACCCCAAATTGGTACGTCCACTGTCGGATACCCACTCCTCACAGTTCTCTCCATCGGCACAGCTTCGCCCGAAACCAGGTATCGGCTGAGGCTTCCTCTCCTCTTCCCAGGCTTTTGCCTCTTCTTCAGAGAGAGTACCGCCGCCACAACCAATGACTGTGCCGACGAGTGACACTCGAAATAATATGCTGTTTAGAACATAAGCTAAAGTATGAATACCCCTTTTTCAAAGGGTTCTTGTAGAGTGTACAGATATGAGAGAAGCGATATCAAGTTTTCTTGCTTGCCCACTTTCTGCGTTCCTCCCTCCTTGGCATCACCAACAACAATAGCAATCCCAACCCGATCACAAAGAACTCCCGGGCACGTTTCATCACAACCATGCGCGCCGCCGTGGTTTCCGGCTGCGGCAAGCCATGAGCAGCTACAAGACCGGTGATTGTCCAGTCTTGACCCCCAAGGCCAATCGGAATTACAAAGACCACCATTCGCACAACGACACTGACGGCATCAATCGAGTAGATTTGCGTAAACGAGGCATCGATCCCAAGCCAACGGACAATAAAGTATAGCTCAACTCCATTCAGCGACCAGACAATAAAGGAGAAAAGGATAGCCAGAAAGAGTCGATAACGATGGCGACGGAATTCTTGGGCAACAAGGGCTTCAATCTCACGCAGTTCCTTCAGACCGATATTCCACCAATGGGCAATCCATCCGTCTCGTTCCGAATAGGAAAACTTTCTGTTCATTGGTTGCCAGAGGACCATCGAAGCAGCAAAGGTGAGGATAATCAGGAGAACGGCCAACGCTCCTCCGAGCACAACCATAGCAAAGTCCCCGACACCGAAGATGCTTTCCGATACGTTGTTGATAACAGTGTAAGACAAAGCCAGGCCAACAAAGATGTAGACTATTTGGCCAAGAATCAGCACAAATTTCGAGAGGAGAAATGAGGCTGTAGCTTCAGCTCGAGTCATGCCAGAGGCATTCATCAAAAACCCGACTTTCATCGGCTCACCTATCACCGCTCCCCCCGGAATAACGTTTGTGACGGCCTCACAACGAAGGCGTATCAATGCCAGAGTCCAGAGCGAGGGACGTTTCTCACCACAAACGATCCACCAACTTGCTGTGTCGAACGTATAGTTGACAAGGAGAAGGCCAAGAATGATGAGAATACACAATGGGAGTGAGTCGAGAGAGGCCGATGGGATATCACCGAAATCAACCTTGCGTGCAAGGAGCGTAAAGAACGTAAGACCACTGATAGCAAGGATGATCTGAAGCACCCTTGCAATCGGGAAGCGAAATTGTTTCTTCGATTTTTCTTCTTCTCTTTGTTGCACAAGCGAATGAAGAGCACAAACATCAACGGGCGGAAGAGTTCGGCTCTCCCGCCCGTATGTATGAAGTAAATATTTTGACGGTGACACCGGTATACAGTAGCAACGCTACTCTGCCTCAGCCCCTTCCTCAGCAACAACAAAAACTTTGATCGATGTCGTGACGTTTTTGTGAAGCTGCACCGGCACGTCGAACATGCCGAGTGTTTTGATCGGCTCATCAATCTGAATCGAACGGCGATCAATTCTGTGTCCCTGCTTTGCAAGCTCATCAACAATCATTGGCGTTGTCACCGAACCAAAGAGACGGTCTTCTTCACCGACACGCATCGGAATAGTAATCGAGACCGATTCGAGTTTTTCAGCAATAACTCGAGCCTCATCTTCAAGTCGCGATTGTTTGGCTTCCCGGGTTCGTTTTCCGGCTTCAACAGCCCGAAGCGCTCCATCAGTGGCACGATAGGCAATACCGCGAGGGATCAGGAAATTGCGAGCATAGCCACTCTTCACTTCAACTACATCACCGATCTCACCAAGATTTTCGTAATCCTGCCGCAGGATAATTTTGGTCGTTGGCATTTCTTTACCTAAAAATTATGCTATTCAATAGTTAATCAATCTTTTGTACCAAATCTGCATGAGGTCATTCAGAACTCATGGGTTTTCTCCGAATCGGAGGCCTCTGTTGCAAACGTATCGTATGAGTTGTGATCGTCATTAAAGTCAATAGCGTTGAATGAAAAATCATCATCTGAGTCGGTGTGATGGTCGTTGTCATCAACATCGTCACGCCACTTGCTCAGGAACTGAATGCGGCGTGCTTTGATCTCCACTGCAGAGCGAGAGCCACCATCCTCAAGCTGCCAGGTACGACTTTGCAGTTCGCCCTCAACCAGGACAGCGCTCCCTTTTTCCAGCTTGGAATTACAGCTTTCCGCAAGCTTGTTCCAGGCAACAACACCAACATAGCAGACATCTTCCTGCCATTGATTGTCGCTGTTACGGAACCGCCGATTTGAAGCAATCGAGAAATTCGCAACCGGGGTTCCATTGCGTGTCTGGCGCAGGACAGGATCTTTCGTAAGGTTTCCAGCGATAAAAACCGTATTGACTTCCGGCATTTTCAAATTTGCCATTACGTATTCTCCTCAGATCGTTAACTGATAAATCGTTTCTCTATTTCACGTTCAGATCAACAGGGATAATCCTGCAAACCTTACTCATCATCTACACCTTGGTCACCAATATCGCTATCACCACTATCATCGGTATCCTGCTCTGCTGACTCGGCAGCAGCTTCGGCCTCTGCGATACGTGTTTCGGTCTCTTCACGCTTTTGCATATCGCGCTCGGTTAAAACAAGCGTCAACTCACGTAGAATGTCATCGTCGATCCTACAAAAACGGGCAAGTGGTGCCACAATCTCCCCGGACGCATCATATTCAAAACGGACATAGTAGCCATTGTTCTTTTTGCCAATTGGATATGCAAGTCGCTTGCGACCCCAATGATCTGTCTCGGAGATTGTCCCACCATGCTTTGTGATCGTCTCCACAACGCGTTCCACCGCATCGTTAATCTGTTTTTCTTCCAACATACCGTTAATAATAACGGTTGTCTCGTAATGTCGTGCCATGCTCACTTCTTTTATCACTCCTGTGGTTAACGTAATTGATTCTCTTTTGTCAGCCCATGCCTGTTATACAGCAGTAATGTTCAACAACACGGGCAGGAGTATATCCTAATTTAAGTTAGAAGTGTGAAGTCAGAAGTATGAAATATAGACAACCGACATCTCCTAATTTCTAACTTTTTACTTCAAACTTCTAATGTGAATCACAAGCAGTGATAGGAAACGGCTGGAAGCCGTTCTCTCCTGGGAGGATCACTCGGATCACCGCGATAAAGCACGGTGCTAATAACACTATGAACTTCACGTTCTCATTCTTCCTCTTGTAGAGTTCTCTACGCTTAATTCCTACTTCTTACTTCCTACAGTATTTCTCCAATTGTAGCAGATATTGTCTCGATTGCTTGCTCTAGAATATTCATTGCTGAGGCGGTTGCTTCCTCGTGCAGGAATGGTGCTATAACCAGCGAGACAACTGACATCAGCTTGATAAGGATATTCAGGGATGGCCCTGCTGTATCCTTGAATGGATCACCAACTGTATCGCCAACAACTGCTGCTTTATGTGCTTCAGTTCCCTTGCCCCCATGCAGCCCTCCTTCGATAGCCTTCTTTGCATTATCCCAAGCACCTCCTGAGTTCGCCATAAAAATGGCCATCATCACGCCCGAGCTGAGCACACCCGCAAGCAGGCCACCCAGCGCTTCCGGGCCAAGACCGAAGCCGATAACAATTGGTGCAGAGACTGCAAGGAGTCCCGGTGCAACCATGCACCTGATAGCTGCTGCCGTTGATATGTCAACACAAGTCCGATAGTCTGCCTTTGCTTTCCCGTCGAGCAGTCCCGGGATCTCGCGGAACTGACGGCGTACCTCCTCAATCATTGAGAAGGCAGCCTTGCCAACGGCATCCATTGCCATCGACGAGAAGAGGAAAGGAAGCATCGCACCAAGCAGTAGACCTGCCATTACATTTGGCACTGAGACGTTAATCAGCAGTGGGTTTGCAGGCGAGCCGACAGTTGTCACGTAGGCCGAGAAAAGAGCCAGTGCAGTAAGCGCTGCCGAAGCAATCGCAAAACCTTTGCCAATAGCGGCGGTTGTGTTGCCAACGGCATCGAGCTTGTCAGTACGCTCACGAACTTCCGGTGGAAGCTCCGCCATTTCAGCAATCCCACCAGCGTTGTCGGAGATCGGTCCGTATGCATCTACCGCCAGTTCGATTGCCACTGTAGAGAGCATACCGAGAGCGGCAATTGCAATGCCGTATAGACCCGCAAAGTAATACGCACCGATAATACCGAGAGCAATCAACAGAATCGGAATTGCCGTCGAACGCATGCCAACACCAAGACCGGCAATAATGTTTGTTGCCGACCCGGTCATCGATTGCTCGGCAATGCCATGAACAGGCTTGCGATCAGCTGAGCAATAGTATTCGGTGACGATACCCACAAGAACTCCTGCGAACAGACCGATAATCGTTGCAATGAAAATGTTCAGTGAATTGTAGGTGATCTCATTACCGGTCAACGGATCGTTAAGTGTAAACTCAGCGCTAAAGAAATAATCAACAATAAAATATGTGGCGACGGCCATGATAGCTGCTGAACCAAACGTGCCGAGGTTCAAGGCATGCTGGGGATTTCCTCCTTCCTTCACCCGAACGAAAAATGTGCCGATGATCGACACAACGATACCGACAGCGGCAACGACCAGTGGCAGGAGAACGGCATTGATCCCAACGAATTCATAGAAGGATGCGCCGATAACCATCGTACCGATAATTGCCCCTACATATGATTCAAAAAGATCAGCTCCCATTCCTGCAACATCGCCGACATTATCGCCGACGTTGTCGGCAATCACAGCAGGGTTACGTGGATCGTCCTCAGGTATACCGGCTTCAACTTTTCCAACAAGATCAGCGCCCACGTCAGCAGCTTTGGTATAGATACCACCGCCAACACGAGCAAAGAGTGCGATAGACGACGCTCCAAAAGAGAAGCTGGCAATAACCGTCAATGTGCGTCCCACTGCCTCGGCAGAGCCAAGACCACTCGTGCCCTCAAGACCAAGCACGTTATCGTAAAGAAGCATCAGAAGACCAAGACCAAGAACTCCAAGACCTGCAACCCCCATTCCCATCACTGAGCCACCGGAGAAGGCAATGTTGAGAGCCTCTGCCAATCCGTTACGGGCAGCATTAGTTGTGCGAACATTGGCTTTGGTCGCAACGCGCATCCCGATAAACCCAGCCAGCGCTGAGCAGAGTGCGCCCACTACAAACGAAATTGCCGCCATCGATGACGACTGTGCTTCCTGTGACCCTGACCAGGCAAGCAATGCTGCCACTACTACCATGAAGATTACCAGGACACGATATTCACGTGAGAGGAATGCCATTGCCCCCTCTTGAATATACCCGGAGATCTCCACCATACGTTCATTGCCGGGATCCTGCTTGCCAACCCATGAAGCTTTCCAAAAGGCAAAGAGCAGAGCTAAAATGCCTGCCGCAGGAATCACATAAAGGATCGTCGTATACTCCATTCGCTCTCTTAGCTGTCTGTGGATATGTTATTGCCATTCTCCGCTTCCGAATCATTCGGCTGCGTCATGGACTTCTGTTCGTTCTTCTCTTGTGAAGGTCTCGACTCGTCTTCGGAAACTTTCTTCCGCCTTAGAGCGTTCACCTGATTCATAGCTTTTGCTGTTCCCTGCGCAATCCAGAGCAGAGTCGCGTCCTTTCCCTTCTCTATCATCTCCTCAAGCCTTTTTTGCTCATTACTCCTGAACTCGGAAAGGACGTAATCGACCATCCCTCCCTGCCCAAATTCATTTCCCACCCCAAGCCGCAGCCGCGGAAAGTTCTCGGTACCAAGATAATAGAGTAGCGACTCAACGCCGTTATGCCCACCAGATGATCCGGCAGGCGTCATCTTGACTTTTCCAATGGGGAACTGGATCTCATCAACAAGAACAAGCAGTTCTTCCAGACCCCCACCATAATGACGCAACGCCTGTTTGGCAGCCTTGCCACTATTATTCATCCAGGTTGTAGGCTTTATCAAGACAACCTTCCGTCCTTGCCAACTCCCCCGGGCTACAACGTAATCACCAGTCCCCGGTTCAAAATCCGCCCGAAGTCTCTTGGCTATTGCATCGAGGATCACCCACCCGATGTTGTGTCGAGTGCGAGCATAACGTGCGCCTGGATTACCGAGGCCAAGAACAATCTTCATACTGAGGGATCAAAGCGCAAAGGAAAGACAATTGTCTTCCCTTTGCAAGGCTGTTATTCCTCTTCGTCTTCCTTCTTACCCTTGCCGATAACCTCTGGCTCTTCAACTTCACCGGTTTCTTCAAGTTCAGCAACTTCGTCTTCCGCAGCTACACGTGGTGCGCTGATGGAGACGATTGTAGCATCCTCAGAGGTCAATATCGTGGCGTTCTCAAGGCTAAGTTCTGAAACGTGAATAGAATCGCCGATATTAAGTTCTGTTATATCAACCTCAACATACTCGGGCAAATTCTTCGGAAGGACTTCGATATCAAGCTCGTGAAGAATTAGTTGCACAATTCCACCTTCAGCCTGGCCTGCAGATCGTCCGGTAAGAGCAATCGGAACACCGACCTTGATTACTTCACCGGCAGCAACGCCCATCAGATCGAAATGAACCGGACGATCGGTAATAGGATCAACGACAACCTCCTTTAGAATACAGAGTTTCTCCGATCCGTCATCAAGTTTCAGGTTAACGAGATGTGATTCAGACGTGGCAATCAGCAGACGCAGTGCCAGCTCGTGTACAGCCAACGGAATAGAGTCCTCACCGTGGAAATAAAAAACACCAGGGACAATTCCCTGGCGACGCAACGCGCGGGCATTACTTCGTCCCGCTTCGCGAAGCTTCGCTTCGAGTACAATGTCGCTCATGGCTTCGGTTCCTTATCTATATAAGTACGTGATTAATGAACGTATTCTGTTGTCAAACTATGCTATCAAACGTTTGCTCGTCTTTTCAAGTCTGTCAGCCATCTGATCTATCAGACATCAAAAAGCTTGGAAATCGACTGGTTGCTGTGTGTCCGCAGAATTGCTTCCGCAAAGAGAGAAGCGACCGACGTGACAACGATCTTTGGCGACTCTCGCCTCAACGGAAGCGTGTCGGCAACAAGCACTTTTTCAATTGGAGAGGCCTCAATGCGTTCGTAGGACTCCCCACTCAGTACAGGATGCGTGCAAGCACCCCAGATTTTCTTTGCGCCTTCCTCTTTCAATGCACGAGTAGCGTTCGTGAACGTCCCGGCTGTATCGATAAGATCATCGACCAACAATACGTTCTTTCCGCTAACCTCGCCAACGATGTTCATCACTTCGGCAATGTTGGGTTGCGGACGTCGCTTGTCAATAAAAGCCAAGCTGGTACGGAACCGCTTGGCATAAGCGCGCGCCAGCTTTAATCCTCCGGTGTCGGGCGAACAGACGACCAGATCACCAAAGTCAGCCCCCTGCATGTGGCGCGTTAACACCGGCGATGCATACAAGTGATCGAATGGGATATCAAGAAACCCTTGGATCTGCGGCGCGTGCAAATCCATTGTGATGACTCGATCAGCCCCGGCCTCCGTCAACAAATTACTCACCAGCTTTGCTGTAATTGCTACGCGAGGCTGGTCCTTGCGATCCTGTCGGGCATATCCGAAATATGGAATAACTGCTGTGATGCGCTTCGCCGAGGCACGGCGAGCTGCATCAATAAGCATCAGCAACTCCATCAAATTGTCTGACGGTGGCTGGGTCGACTGAACAATGAAGATATCCTCTCCACGAATGTTCTCGTCATACTTGACCCAAAGCTCGCCATCAGAAAAATTGCGGATCGAGACCGCACCAAGCAATGTGGCTGATTCAGCGGCAATCCGTTTGGCAAGAGCCGGATTGGAGCGTCCTGATACGATCTTGAAATTCGGCATTCCCCGGAGTCGTCAACGACGGATTATCAAAACCCTGACTTTCGCTGTACAGACCAGCCACTTACTACTTTCCCGGCAAACGTTTAGCTACACCAGAACTTCGTTTTTTTGACTGACCCGATTCAAACGAACGGCAAATATACGGTGATGCCCGCGACTGACAAAAGGAAGGGGAATGTATCGGTCTGGTGCAAAACCGGGGAAATTGAGTGATCCAGGTCCGAGATAGAGAAGGTCCTTGGCTAGCTTCCCGGTCTATTTTACATTAAATAGCCCAGCCGCTTGACGGCCGGGCTATCACTATCTATAACACTCTTAAACTTAGGAAGCTACTCATTCCCTGTTTCTGAAGTTGATGCGGTTACTTCCTGATTGGCCGCATCTACACCCTCAACAAGTGACGGGAATCGTCTACCAAGAAGAAGAGCACGCTGATCCCCGGCGGCTCCGTAACTCGCCAGAGCTTCGTCAAACAACTTCTGAGCCGTAGCCGAGTCTCCACTTGCCAGCGCCTGCTCTATCCGAATTCCGTCCTGCTCAACCTTTGCAGATTGATTATTCGGGTTACGGGCAAGCATCTGTTCATATATTTGCGACGCTTCCCGATAGTTGCCGAGAATAGTTGCTGTTCTTGCTCTCACCTGATCGACCGTGTAATCCTGAGAGTTCCGGGAATCATATCGTGGTATAGCCCCGCTCTGCACTATTGCATCTGCTTCATCTAAAGCCTTCTGTGCCCACTCACGTGCCTTCTCGGTTGCTCCGGCATCACGATATATCTCTGCAATTTTTGTCAGGAATCCATAATCTTCCAGATATGGAAGATATGGCACGGGCGGACCAAACTTAGTTGGCGGTATGGTCTCCACCATTTTGTCGAGAACTGCTATTGCTCCCTCACGATCATTGTCCAGGTAGAGCAACTGCTGGGCAAACTGGATGTAGATCTGATGGTAGTAGAAGTTAATGGGTCGACGATGATCGTCCTGCCCAAAGAAATAGACCCCGGGATCATTCAAGCCCCGGAACTTGAATCCGTAGTGCTGATCAGTATAGTATTCATCATCAGGCAACGTTTCGATCAAACACTTTCGCATGATATCGACATCAATTGGACTTCCGCTCTGAGCAACCGGCATGACGCGTTGCGCCATCCCCTCCTGTCGAAGGAAGGGATACAGGCCGGCCCATTCATTTCCAGTGGTCAGTGAGAAATAAATCGGTCGCTTCCATCCTTCCTTTGCAGTCTGTTCAACAATGCTCCTGACAAATTGGTTTTGGGCGCAAAGATATCTCCTTCTTTAGGTTCATATTTCCACTCCATCTCACCCGCTGTCCTCACTTTGCCATTGGTTGCCCAGGCCATTACATCGGCAGGAACAGGAAGTTTTACTATTCTGGGCCCTCCACGTGTTGGATTGACGTCGTTCCGCCCATTCCCCTTATCCTTGATCTGTTCCACATGGAATGTCATCGGGACAGGGGGAGCATTCCACGACGGTTCAAGCTTCATTTGGGTGATATACCAAGGAGTTTGTGCAAGTTCAAGGTTCACAACCCGGACATCCCTTCGAATTCCAGCAACGTCTTGTACATACCAGATAGGGAACGTATCGTTATCACCGTTGGTGAAGAGAATAGCATTGGCATCACAGCTTTGAAGCAGGTTGTAGGCATAGTCCCAAGCCAACCAATTGCCCGATCTGTCATGAAGATTCCATCCATTCACTGCCATATTAATCGGTGCGATCAAAAGGCAACCGCCCAAAACGGCAGCTGTAAGACCAATGTTCTGCGGAGCACTTCCTCCGGTATCCCCCCCTTCTTTGCCCACATTCGACCCAGCCTTCTTTCGACCGAACGCCTTAGCAAGACCAAACGCACCGAGACCTACCCACACAGAAAAGACCATGAATGAGGCCGTATAGAAATAGTCACGCTCGCGAGGCTGTGGTTCCTGCTGATTTTGCTGGAGCGCCATGATAACACCCCAGAGAAGGAAAGCGGTCATGAAAATCGTAGCCATCTTCCAATCGCGTCGAAAGTGGACAACGATGCCAATCAGACCAAGAAGAAATGGAAGGCCATAAAACGTTACCGGGAATATATCCTCCCCACCGGAAGGTCGAATAAGTTCAGCCTTCTCTTGCTTGTTCGCACTGCCGGACCAGGAAATTCCGGCCGTCTGCATATCGCTCACCCGGCCAATAAAATTCCAGCCGAAATACCGGAGATACATGTGACCAATCTGATAGTTGAGCATGTAGTTGATTTCGGAGCCAGCATCGATGTTTTCCCATCGAATGGAGCCATCCGGATTGTTTCCTATCGGCACCGGAAGAGGACCATACTGTATTAGTCTTGACTTGTAGTATCCCCCTCTGATATGGTCATGTCGACGTGGCCAGGCAGAGCGACTTCCATACTGTTCTCTTCCAAGATACCGTGCAAGTTCACTGAAGGTGTCCGGCTCATTTTCGTTCATGACCGGATGAGAGGCAGAGCGAACGAGAATCTGCGCATATGTGGTATATCCGAGAATAACGAGAGAAAAAGAGGCGGCCGTGAGGAAGATAATCGCCTTCTTCTGAGTGTAAGCCCAACCGGTAATTCCAAGTAGAAGTAGCAAAAGGAGGATGCCGCCAATTGCTGACGCAGAAAGGATCTTCGGTATCCAGGTAAGTGTTGAGTTATAAAGGATAATGAAAAAGAGACCGGTCACACCAATTGTTGTACCTACACCGACCGGTGTTATTTTCTTGTATCGACGGCCATAAATCGTCAATGCAACGCTTGGAATAACCAGCAACGCCAGCAAATGCACACCGATGGCAAGGCCAAGCACGTATGCGATCAACAGCAACCATCGTTCGTGTCCCGGCTGATCGGCCTGCTGGTCCCACTTCATCATCATCCACATCGCAAGGGTTGCCAGAAGTGTCGCTGCTGAGTAGACCTCCGACTCAACCGAGTTGAACCAGTTTGAGTCGCTCCAGAGAAAAGCAAGTGCACCGATCAGCCCGGCACCATACGTCGAGATGTATGCCGATGCCGGCTTCGACCGATGGTATGGACGGAATCGCTCTATAGCGTTAACCGCAATCAGGTAGGCAAACATTGCTGCAAAGGCAGAGCAAAGGGCAGCAAAAAGATTGAAGTTGTGCCCCGGATCGCCCGGCAGAAAAACTTCAAAGGCCTTGGCTACAATCAGCCAAAGAGGCGCTCCAGGGGGATGCGGAACCTGTTGCCACATTGCAGCAGCAGAGAACTCCCCACAATCCCAGAAAGGAACCGAGGGTTGAAGAGTCATCCAGTACGTAAAGATTGCCACGACAAAAACGGTCGCTGCAAATATCTTGTTGAGTGTGCGATAATCCATTTAGCAGTGAGCTATAAGTTTTGAGCTATGAGCTTCTATTTGTATCTATTCAATCGTCCGCTGCAGGCGGATCGTCATTCGCAAATCATCAGTCAGAATTCTCCTTTGTGAAGCGAACGAATCTTCAGCAGTTCTCTGAACATCTGTATCCCATCGATAACCGGGTTCAGTGTCGAGCGTTCGTCGTTATACCAGTGCACAGGGAATTCTTTGATAGAATAGCCAAGCTTCCTGGCAATGTAAAGAGCTTCCACGTCAAAGCTGAAACCATCAATCTTTGTTCGACTGAAGATTGTCCGGGCTACCTCTGCACGAAATCCCTTGAACCCGCACTGAGTATCCTTGATGCCCGGAACAGCAAGAGCCTGCACAAAGAGATTAAAGATCTTTCCCATTGTCTCACGATACCAGGATTGATGAACCTTTACATAGCTCCGGTCGATAGCCCGGCTCCCTATCGCGACATGGTATTCCCTCAAATATGCCAACGCCTGTTCAGTCTCCTCGACAGGCGTCGAGAAATCTGCATCGGAGAAAATGCAATACTCTCCGTGCGCTTCTATCATCCCACGTCGTACAGCCGCCCCTTTACCCATGTTTTTGGGCTGGCCTAACAGCTTTACCCCTCTTCTCAAGAAGCTTTGTACAATCTCCCTTGTTGCATCCTTCGATCCATCGTCGACAACGAGGATTTCCCACTGGTATGGCTGCCTGCCAAAGTAGGAAAGTCCTATCTCTAAAGACTCACCTATTCTCTCCGCTTCATTATAGGCGGGAATAATAAACGACAAATCCATATAACATATCACAAGAGCGTAAATAACCATCACGCCCGGGGCAAACAGGATCTCAACTATTACAGACTTTCATCCCCAAGAGTTCAATGGAGACAAATATCTGAAAATCGGGTGAACCTAAGAAATAAGCCGTATCTATGCAGTGGAAAAATCCATTCCACTTTTATCTCTACCCCGCATTTTGCATGCACTTGAATCTGGGAAGATTATCACCAAAAAGGAAGGGGTAACACTACTTACGTAGAGAATTTCAGGAATGGAACGCCCTGACTGAATCGGTCGTGCGACGCAAGAATCAAAAGAACAATCGGCGAATTGCCTCAATCGTTCACGCATGGCATACATTCAGATTGTCCAAGACAGATGTACAAGAAGCATGATTGAACACGGAAACAGACCCAATGGCGCTGACCTGGAAGAAGACCGTAAGTCCTGAGCTTGCCCGCATTTCCGCACGGCGATGGGGTGCGACAGTAGATCATCATATTTCTGACTCAGGAAATTCCGTCTGGCTTATTCCTCAAGAGGATGATCCGTTGACTCTTCGCTTGACCGATCCAACCTATCGCTCGCTCACAGAATGCCGTGCCGAGATTGACTATGTAAATCATCTTATCGCCTCTGATGTCAGAGTTGCCGCTCCGGTAGCCTCAAAAGAAGAGGTATGTGTTGAAGAAGCGATGACAGAGAATGAAAGGATGCAGAGTTACATTGACTCGGCCGAATACGGGAATAAAGATATCAGCGGCGGGGTTGATCGCTTTTTGTTGGATGGTGGCCTTTGCATACCACCCGAAGAGCAAATTGCTTTTCTTGTAGGCCCCACAATAACCAACTTCCCTTCTCGCAACGGTCAATCAATATCGTCAAGGACATTATGACCTTGGAAAAGACAGATGAGTATATCCATCGCGGAAAGACGGGGTGGGCGCTTCGCGACAGCTCCAGCGTTGGCTGGTTTGTTGGATAGGTGCAACGAGGGGATAGCGACTGGTTCTTTACCACAAATATTGGAATGCGAGGCAAAGAGGATACTAAACATCGCATCGGGATTACGTGGAGCATCCTTGAATCGCTTGGATTGGTAGACAAAAAAGATGGCGCAGATACTCCATAAACTGAGTGGAGGTGATCGCCGGTCAATCGGTCAGGTTGATGAGGTAATTGCCGATGTAGAGGAAGACCAGAGCTTGTTTGACGAGTTGGTTTTTGGAATGCTCCATGGCGACCCCTTGATTGCCATGCGCGCTGCTGATGCTGTGGAGAAACTAACCAGAGAACATCCTGACTGGCTGAGGCCCTATAAAGATTTTCTGATTGACCGAGCTCCCCTATCGGAGGGACAGGAGGTCTGTTGGAGTCTGGCCCTGATGTTTGGCAGGCTGCAATTGAGCGATAGCGAACGGCATCGCATTCTCGACATCCTTTCAGGGTGGCTTGACCAGAAGAGCAGCATCCTCAAAACCTTTGCGATGCAGGGTCTGGCCGATCAGGCAGAGCAAAACCCGGAACTTCTCCCCGATGTCCTTCCTGTTATCGAAGAGTGTACAGCCACCGGAACACCGGCAATGAGGGCACGGGGAAGAAAGTTATTGAAGAAGTTGAGAGTTATAGAACCAACGATAGCAATTCGAAAGGGTAGAAGAGAATCATAGAGAACATGTAAGTGATAAATGTTCTCTAACTTATAGTTTTTAAACCCAGGCACATAGACAGCGTGCCGTAGGTACGCGATGTTTGTAGCAACACAACAATCAAGGCATAATGGGGTGCCGTAGGTACGCGGCGTTCGTATGGCTGCTGGCAACATTACGCCCCTACTGGGCGCAGGTTATCTGCTGGGCACGAGCTACAAATTTTACACCCCTATGGGGGTGTTATTTGTGTCTTCTTGGTAAATCATGTCCCCTCGAAAGAGACCTACCACAAACCGACGAAGAAGCACAAAAATTTCATGTATTTCCACATTCTTGCCTCCCCTTTGCCAGTTCACCGTTGGTTCGCTAAGTTTACGCGATTCCAATCAGAGTAATTATGAATCCGGGCGTGGTATGTCCACGTACCCTTAGAATGAACTTCGAACTCGTTCTTTTTATCATACTTGGCGCTCTCGGGATGGGGAGCGCTATTGGCGTGATTGCCGTTCGCAATCCAATCAGCGCAGCAATGTCACTGGTGATACACTTTATTGCGCTGTCCGGACTCTACCTGACACTCAATGCAATGTTCATAGCGGCAATTCAAGTTCTGGTTTATGCTGGCGCTATTATGGTGCTTGTCGTCTTTGTTATCATGCTTCTGAATCTTGGAAGCGAGGAAAAATTGCGAGAACGGTTTACCTCACGACAGGGTATCGGCATTGCTCTTTCAGTATTGCTTGGAGCGGGACTCGTCTTCATTATTACTCGGGCAGCATTCAGGAGCCCAGGGGCCGACGGACTGCCTCCGGGAGGAAGTGTCGAGGCTGTTGGAACGGCGCTTTTCAGGGATTATGTCTATCCATTCGAAATGGTCTCTTTAATTCTGCTTGCCGCTGTTGTCGGCGCAGTTGTACTGGCAAAACGACACGTAGAATAAATCATGCACTCGATACCACTGAGTTACTATCTCATCCTGAGCGTAATCATCTTCTTGATTGGCTCGATTGGTGTTCTCACACGGCGCAACGCGATCATCATCTTTATGTGCATCGAACTGATGCTTAACGCTGTTAACCTTACTCTGGTTGGCTTTAGTCGGTTCTCCGGAGACCAGGCTGGACAGATCATGGTCCTCATGGTCATGACTGTTGCGGCCGCCGAGGCAGCCGTTGGGCTGGCGATCGTTCTCTCGCTCTTCCGCAACAAGGAAACGGTCTATCTTGACGAAGTCAATCTCATGAAGTGGTAGCCGAACGGACTTCCTCGAAATCGTCGGGTTCCGGGAATGCTCTGAAGCATACCCTGCGCCTTCTTCTGATTACCGTCTTGCTCGTTGGCTCCTTATGGTATGCCGTTCGTGACGTTGAATGGAGCAAACTGTGGGAAGCGGTCGCCGATGCAAAACTCTTCTGGATCCTCATGGCCGCAGTTGTTGTGATGTCGGCCCACGTGGCACGGGCAGAGCGATGGCGTTTCTTTATTGCTGACCGACGGAAGATTGGCTTGCGGAATGCCTTCTCAGCAACGGTGATTGGTTACTTCATGAACAACATCCTTCCCCGCTCTGGTGAGTTTGTCCGTCCCTGGGCTCTCGCTCGTCGTGAAGGCCACTCTACCGGCTCTTTGCTTGCTACCGTTGTTGTCGAACGCGTTCTCGACGGCATAACGCTTCTTTTGATACTTCTCAGCATCATTGTGATCGCAGGGGATGAGTTGGCGGGACTGCTCAGACAGATTGACGGCCTCAGCTCCTACAGACCAACCGATCTGATTCTGCAGCTTGCCATTCCCCTCGGAGCAATCATTCTTCTTCTTGTTCTGATTCTCGGCACACGACTCGGCGATTGGCTTGTTAGGGTTGCACAGCAGATATTGCCCGAACGATTCGGGGACAAAATCAAAGGGATGTTTGAAGAGTTCCGTGAGGGCGCAAGGTTTTCCGGAGGGAAAAGGGGGTCGATAGCCGTTATCTTCTGGAGCGGGGTTATCTGGTTTGGCTATATCCTCAGCCTGCATTGCGGAGTAATTGCCTTTGGATTCAACACAACGTATGGGTTTGATTTTGGCGACTCAACGGTTCTGCTCGGCATCACCGCTATCGGGGTAGCAATCGCCCCGACTCCGGGAGGCTTTGGCGTTTTTCATACGTTTTGTCGTGTAGCTCTCGTATCACTCTATGGTATTCCGACCGAAGAGGCCGTGGCCTTTGCATTCGTGACACATTTTGCCCAGTATGCTGCCTCAATGCTTGTCGGCACCTTCTTCATTTTTCGTGAAGGGATGTCTCTCAAAAGTGCATTCGGTGTTGCCGAAAGATCTGAACGTTGAGTTTATCCGATCTCATCAGTTCAACCTCTCTTCTTTAACTTTTTCTTTTTCATTTTTCATTATCCACCGTGAGCGATCAGAGCCGGGGAGTTCTCTACCTTTTGGCAGCGGCATTTTGCTGGAGCCTCGGCGGGCTTCTTATCAAACTCGTAGACCTCGATCCAATTGGGCTTGCCGGAGCACGAAGTGGAATTGCTGCGGTGATGATCGGCCTTTACCTCTGGCATCGTTTCAATCTTCATTCGGGAAATCCCCTTGAAAAAAACCGACGATCGGTATCGGTCGGGCCCAAAGAGAGGAAGAGTCTTATCCTCGGAACAATCGCCTATGCCGGCACGGTCACCTTCTTCGTTGTTGCCACAAAGCAAACGACAGCAGCAAACGCAATTCTGCTCCAATACACCGCACCGATCTGGGTTGCTGTGCTGAGTCCCCTCCTGTTGCACGAGCCAACATCACGAGTTGACTGGATTGCCGTGCTTGTTGCCTTTGGCGGAATGAGCCTCTTTTTCCTTGATGACGTCTCAACAACCGCTCGCACTGGCGACCTGCTTGCGATAACTGCAGGCATCTTTTTTGCCTTCTGCATCATGGCGCTTCGAAAAGGACGCAACGGATCAGGGATGAAAATGGTTTTTTATGGGAACATCCTTACAGCCCTAATCTGTTCGCCGTTGTTGATCGGAGAATCTCTACCGGTCCAGGACATTGCTCCTCTCCTCCTCCTTGGCATTGCGCAGCTTGGACTTGGCTACATCTTTTTCACGAAGGGTATCGCTCACGTTACTGCCGTTAAAGGAGCTTTGATCCCGGTACTGGAACCGATCCTCAATCCGCTCTGGGTCGGGCTTGCTATAAGTGAGTTCCCTTCGGCCTGGTCTGTTGTCGGTGGCCTGATTGTATTGGGAGCAGTGACAGGAAGAGGATTGTGGTATGCACGCAAAAAGGGATAAATTATGACGTGACGTTCACACTAAAACATGTAAGAATCGCTTCGCTCCAAACCCTCTGCATCTGTATCTGCCATTTGATATTTCACACAATCTTCACGACTGACTCTCTTATCCCTCAACCTGAAGTCGACCCTTATATCTGGCTTGAAAAAATCGACGGGTAAAGAATCTCTTAACTGGGTAGCAGAACCGAACAACAGAACAACAACTCTCCTCGAGACCAAATTCAATATAGTTCAAGACGAACAGATACTTCAGGAAGAAAAAAGTGGCTGAAGAGTCTCACGCTCAGATGGAGGTATAGATGAAACAACCACGTTCAGCACTAAACCTCTTCAGAGCTTTGTTCAACAGAGAGATTTAGCTTGTAACGTGTCTTATACAAGAGAGTAGAAAGATGAGTTGAATTCGGAGAAAACTCTTGTACATCTTTGTATATCATTGTCAGATAGTGTATCTTAACTTTCGTTGGTGAAAGTCTAAGAGGCTTTTAATACTGTTTCAGTACCTACGGTACATAGTTAAACTACTTAATCACAGTAATGATGGAGGAATCACTTATGAGTCACCACGCAAGCGGGCGCATATCTCTGCGACCCAACATCTCTCGAAGGCCGCGAACTGCGGAAACCAATCGCAAAGGCTTCTCCTTTGCTCGTCGTGGTATGCTATGGCCGTGCGCACAAAGCGCACCACGCTCAAACTTCCTTAGGCAGCTCATAGACGGGATGCCCATTCGCTACGTAGCAGGTCTTGTAGGCATCGTTGCTTCTCTCTCGATAGTTCTTCATGGGGAAGCATTCGCTCAGACGCCTCATGCATCTTTCTTGGAACCTACAGATTCGAGTGCAAACGTCCCATTGTCGCCAACCATTCGAATCCGAACAAACTTTCCGATCGATATAACCCGACTCTACCAACGCGGAGACACCCGTACAGATCCTAAGCAAAGCATCATGGTGGTAGCGAGTGCGTTCTATGATCACTTGCCTGACAGTCTGATAGGTGATGGTCTCTCCTTCGGAGTAAAGTATACGGTGGAGGACGACACAACGCTCTCTTGCACTGTTGGATATTTGGAATATGAGACTCCCTACGTCGCGATAATCAACAATCTGTGGGTTATTACCGGCACGGGGGATACCGTTCAGGTACCCTCTGCTTCAGTTGCATTCACAACTGTGTTGCCACCCCACAGGCTTGAGTCGGCGTCACTTCTCTTTCGCAACTATATACGGTGCACCGATACGCTGACGTTCCGATTCAGTCGGCCGCTCGACAGCGTTTCTGCCGGGACAATCATCAAGGTCTACGAGTTCGACCCGTTCGATCTCTTCGATCTGCCGGATACAGTCGATATATCCGATATAAATCTGGACGATCTGGAAACTCTGATACCCTCTACATCGTGGTTTGATGCCTCGAAAGAGGTTATCTATACAACGGTGCCGAACATGTCGACCGAAAAGAACTATCGGGTACGTGTCGAACTGCACCATCTTACCGGAGATAGCCTCAGTAACCGCAATTATCCGTTTCATGTCAGAACCGTTTTCAGGTTGGATCTGAAGGCCGTATCTCTGGAGGCTTCACAGCCGTTGAGCCAACAGCCAGATTGGTATCCGGTGAGGTCTGGCAATGTCAATATTGGTGACAGTATTCGGGTATACGCGCCGGAGAGGATAGGAAACCATCTATTCAGTCATTGGAGTATTCCGGCAATCCCTTCGCTTGACAGTAGTACAGCGAATGTCCTGGTGATTGCTCTGGACTGTGAAACGGTTACCGATGTCCATGTAGAAGCCGTCTACAGACCGATGCGCAAGGGCACGGTTGAAGTCTCTACGGGAACCCACGGTACTGTTGTTGTCCATTCGGGGCGGGGAGAATCGCTGGGAGGAGAAGGGAATTACACCGTGTACGAAGGCGAATCGATTGAGGTAAGCATTTTACCGGATGGTGGCTATACGTTGTCCCATTGGAGAGTAGTGGGGGATACGTCGGATGTGTGGTCGGTCGAATCGATCAGTGGTAACAACAGCTCGTCGCCAGTCTTGACGCTGATCTTCAACCCACCCGCATCTTCTTTACCTCAGAGTGCCGATTCTTTCGATCTGGCTCTGATCGCGGTATTCAGAAGTCTTCCTTCGTCCGTGTCGTACGGCACGTCTGGCAAGGAAGAGAATGTTGCCGGAGGATTACGTTTACAGGGTATCTATCCGAATCCGGCGCATGATCTTGCAACGTTGCGTTTTGCCCTTGAGGGGAATCGTTCAGTCTCAGTTCATGCCGAGATCTATAACGGCGCAGGGGAAGTGTTAGGCAAGGTTGTTGCGCAGAGGTACGAACCGGGAGAGCACTCTATCTTGATTCCGGTCAGGGAGTTGTCAAGCGGTAGTTACTTCGTTCGCCTTGTTGTGGATGGCCTTGTGATAGGAACGGGGATGCGGGTTGTGCGATAGAAGAAGGGATAGCCCGTCAGTTGCTCCCGAAGAACTATGAAGCAGAGCGTGAGCAGTGTCAAGCGCTCTGGAGTATCCGAGAGAGTAAGACATCGGATTTCAGAGATCAGAAAGGCTCCTTCTTCTCTTGTCCGCTGCCACTGATTAGGTAGCAACGTAGGGTAGGCATTCTACAGGGATAGAAGAAAAACACATCAAACCGAGCCGGAGAGAATCCGGCTCGGCTTTCGGCTTTGAACTCTCGACCCTCGACTCTCGACTCTTCGACTCCCGACTCTTTGACTCTTTGACTCCCGACCCCTCGACTCCCGACTCTTCGACTCCCGACTCGCAACGACGTTGACGAACAATCTCACCAAAAATCGCCTCCGGAGTTATCAAAGACTTAGTCGACTGGTCGAATCGCTCGAACTTCCCCTATCGACCCAAGCTATTATCAAACAAAAATAAGAAATATATCTATAGATATATTCTCCAACATTGAGATGTCTATATTCAATATAGTTCAAGACGAACAGATAATTCAGGAGGGAAAAAAGTGGCTAAAGAGTCTCACGCTCAGATAGAGGTATAGATGGAACAACCACGTTCAGCACTAAACCTCTTCAAAGCTTTGTTCAACAGAGAAATTTACGTTACACTCTGATGCACTTTCAAGTGAGAAGATTTGGCTTGTAGCTTGTCTTAGTATAGGAGAATGAAAAGATAAGTTGACGTTCACAGGTCTACCTTTTTTCATGGAAAGCAAAATTTTTTGGAAAGCTCTTGCATGCTATTGAGCAAGAGCGCTGCATTCACCATAGTTCAAGACGAACAGATAATTCAGGAGGGAAAAAAGTGGCTGAAAAGTCTCACGCTCAGATGGAGGTATAGATGAAACAACCACGTTCAGCACTAAACCTCTTCAGAGCTTTGTTCAACAGAGAGAAGATTTAGCTTGTGGTGACATGGTTTTCGCCAGATGACTGGCCGGCCCCCGAGGATATCTCTATCCGGCTCAACCGAACTACCAACGTTATTATCCGGTTCTCTCAATCGGTAAAACGCGAATCCATTCGTGGTAATATTCGTGCACGCGACAACGATGACCGTATCGACGACCTGCCACCCCAGGTTTACGTGGGGGATTGCGATCCTTTTTTGTGTGCAACATGGGGGGACTACAACGGAAACGGGGATGCTGAGCTTACCCTCACGCTTAGGAACGCTCTCGGTCTTAACGTCCCGAAAATGATGAGTGTCATTCTCGTAATCGAGACTGGGGTAACATCAACTTCGGGCGCACAGCTCCCACGAGCCAGGGAACTCAATTTCCAGACAGAGTTCCCATCGTTGAGAGTAACCTTCGACAAACTTGAGATAGGCCACGATGGCGATGGTGATGCTGATGTTGATCTGTGGCTTGTCGAGATCAAGGATTTAGGCGAAATCTATAATCTCTGGTCAGTGGTTCACGCGGATGGGACAGGTGTCATCGGCCATGATACAGGCCGGAGTCCGCCGGTGGGCGGGGGGGATAATTCGGGTGATGGTCCGGGAATCTGGGAGATGGACGAAGGGGAAACCAAAACGATCGGCAATGACTGGATGCTCACGCCCAAGCTGAGGAGCGATGCCATCATTCGCGCCGAAATTCAGACATGGGAGCGTGACGATGAGGAATTCTACGACCGACTTCGGACATTTTTCGAAGAGCTCGGTAATATTGCCACTGGAATTGATGGAATTATCGAGGAAAGGGTCGATGACCCTGCGACTCCCGGTGACGAAAGCCGGAACACCGTGAAGAATATTTTGCAGGGTGTTCCAATAATCACGCGAGGTGTTAACATTGTGCTTGATCTCATAGATGGATCTGGCGATGAGAACATGGGGCACAAAATCTGGTTATACAACAGAAGTGACTGGTGGGGAGCACACCTGAGTGTGCGTAACAATAACATTCGCGTGCGGTCGGGCAAGGTATACTACACCGTCAAATTCAGACTGCAATAACGATTCGAGTAGGGATAAGAACGATCTCCGGGGGCCTGATGGATCTCAGGCCCCCGGAGATGTAACGTTAAACATTTCGTAGCTTACCAGGTCTGGTAGAGGAACTATATATTCAGAACCATGAACCTCTATATATCAACTATGAGTGTAACGTTAACTATTCCAAAGTTTGAAACTTTGGAATAGTCGGAAGGAATATATCAACTATCCATATATCAACTATGAACCTCCATATCTTCAGAGTGACCGTCACCGTCGTAGCCGCCACCCTTGCCCTCCTGCTCGGGAGCGGGCGGCTATACTCTCAGGCCGAGTCGTACGGCACCTATGGTGAGGTAATTATCGATGAGGAATACGGAGTCCCGTTGACTGATATAGCAAAGTTTACGGGCCCGGGAGGGACCGATTGTACGAACGGCAGGTGGTCGGCTACCTGTACGGAGGCTGTAAAAGGGCTTTCGAAGTCTTACGGCGTTGAGATTCGCGATCTCTGCTTTGAGATATATCGGGTTGAGCTGTATACTCGGGATGCCAATGGTAACATGGCGTTCAACAGTAAGGTGATCACGACGCCCGTACCCAGCTACGATGTCAACTTGAAAACAGACAATCCGTACGAGGAGGTTACCTTCTTCGTGCGGAGAAAACGGATTCCGGTTCAGGTCGAGGAGAAGATGGAAAACGGCGCCGACAGCCCGTTAGGGGATGGCAATTCGGCGTTTATCGTTCTTCCGGTGACCGTAGGAAACGCCACGCCTCCGCTTCCTAGATCGCTGAACACGAATGCTGGCTTGAGCTCGATCAACAACCCGCAACACTTGGCCGATACGTGGAAGTATTACGTTCTTTGTGGTTCTACCGTAACGTTCAGGGCGGTGGCCCGCGAACCCGGGGTAATCTTTGATAGTTGGAATTGCGAAGCAGGCTACACGTGCGACTCGAGCGATGAGTTTCAGATAACCGCCACTGAGGATACAAAAGTTCAGGCCATCTTTAAGGAGGACTTTCGCATTGTCGAGATCGGTCTCTACCAGGGAAGCTGGACAGAGGTGACATGGTTTTCGCCGGATGAATGGGAGACCCCCGATGATATCTATATCCTGGACAACCTAACTACCGAGGTTATTATCCGGTTCTCTCGATCGGTAAGACGCGAATCCATTCGTGGTAATATTCTTGCATACGACAAGAGTAACCGTATCGACGACCTGCCACGCCAGGTTTACATGGGGGATTGCGATCCTTTTTTGTGTGCAACGTGGGGGGACTACAACGGAAACGGGGGTGCTCAGCTTACCCTCACGCTTAGGAACAATGCCGGTCATAAGGTCCCGAGAATGATGGAGGTCGGCCTGGTAATCGGTCATCAGATAACATCGACTTCGGGCGCACCGCTCGCAGAAGGGAGGGAATTCACGTTCCGGATGGTGGAGTAGAGTTCCCAATATTCACAACTATGAATGTCCATACAACCATGAACCTCCATATCTTCAGAGTGACCGTAACCGTTGTAGCCGCCACCCTTGCCCTCCTGCTCGGGAGCGGGCGGCTATACTCTCAGGCCGAGTACACCACCTGGTATTTCGGCGACAGTATAGGGCTCGATTTTTCATCCGGGTCTCCTGTTCGGCTCTATAACGGCGGGATGCATTCTTTTGAGGGATGTGCGGTGATGTGCGATCGGCAGACCGGCCGCGTTCTATTCTACACCGACGGTATGACCGTCTGGGATAGCACGCATGCGATGATGCAGAACGGCCTCATCATGCGGAAAAAGCCTGAAAATATCATTCCCCGGTACGATTTAATCCACAGGGACAATTTCTTCGAACAATTTGATTCGGTCGCAACGCAAAGCGCCCTTATTGTACCGTTTCCGTGCGATTCGCAGCGGTACTATGTCTTCACGGCAAATTGTGTGGAATGCTTGAGGGGGACTCCCTTGCAGGATAATGAGGGACTTCACTATGCGGTGGTCGACATGCGCCTCAACGGTGGGCGCGGGGCCGTTGTGCAAAAGAACCTCCGGTTGCTTTCCAGATCAAGCGAACGGCAGTGCGCGACGATGCATGCGAATGGTCGAGACTATTGGGTGGTGACGCAGGAGTTGGAATCCTATGCCTTTCATGCCTTTCCTGTGACGTGCGATGGGGTGGGAGAGCCGACCATATCCCGGGCGGAAGACAATCTGCGTGACCCGATATTCAAGTCACAAATCTGGGATGCTGGCATGATCAAGATCAGTCCTGATGGGAAAAGGTTGGCGATTTCCCATGATGAGCCAGCTATAGCCGGGTTCGTTGATGTCTACCGGTTTGATCCGACTACCGGTAGGGTGCAGGACAGAGTACACATCCCGCATCCGGCGTATGGGATTGCGTTCTCTCCGAATGGAGAGAGATTGTATACGACCCATCTTGGGTCACGGCGGCTCTACCAGTATGACTTAACGCAGGCGAGCGAAGAGGAGGTTGTGGCGTCGCGGGTTGACCTGGGTAGAGTGAGCATCGTTTACCCCGGGTCGTTACAGTTAGGCCCCGACAGGAAGCTGTATGTGATCTCCGCGGGCTTCTCGCCGGCTATCCATAATGCTAGCCGCACTATCGATTTCGATAGCTTAGAAACAATCATCTCGGTTGTCGAGAAGCCGGATGAACCGGGCCCAGCGTGTGAGTTTCGATACCGGGCAATTGTGTTCCCTCCGAGGGCAATGGGACTCGGTCTTCCGAACAACATCGACAGCCGCCTGCCGCCGGCGTCTGTTCAAGGTAATTCGCTCGATCCAAATGCGACACATTCGTTGGCACTGGGAAGATCGCTCGATTCTGTGCAGGTTGAAAGCATTCCCGCGGTCGGAACCCTGAGCATCCGAGCAAGTTGGGCGA
>JAGWAZ010000033.1 GCA_021296135.1 Chlorobiota bacterium
GAGCTGGTAATCAATTACGAAGAGCGAATAAAAAGGTACTATCACTATTAAATGACACAGTTAATTGAACACAACCTTTTTGAAGTTTACCGAAAAAAGAAAAAGTCAGAAGAGATTTGTTGATACTCTCTTCAGCCGCCTCAAATACTGATTATGTCTGTAGTGACCGATGTGGGAAGGCATTCGACACTTCACCCTTCGACCCCCGACCCTTGACTCCCGACTCATAGACTCTCGACTCATAGACTCATAGACTCTTCGACCCTTGACCCTTCGACTCTTCGACCCCCGTCTCCTCCTATCCTCTTGGATGGAACTCCCGATGAACCTGTCGCAAGTGTTGACGATCGACATGGGTATAAATCTGGGTGGTAGAGATGTTTTCATGCCCGAGCATCTCCTGAACAGTACGGAGATCAGCGCCTCCTTCGAGCAGATGAGTGGCAAATGAATGACGAAAAATGTGCGGGTAGACCTCCTTCTCTACTCCCCCTTCAGTAGCATATTTCTTCGTGATGTTCCAGATAGCATTCCGGCTCAACCCAGTGCCACGGGAATTCAGGAACAGGACGTCGCCGCTTGGACGACCACGCTTCAAAAGATGGGGGCGGGCTTTTATTCGATAGGCCCCCACCCAATCCAAGGCTGTCCTTCCAATTGGTACAAGTCGTTCCTTGTTCCCCTTGCCAATTACTCTGATTAACTCCAGATCATAGACAAACCGGGAGATCGTTAGCTCCCGTATCTCGTTAACACGCATTCCGGTTGCATAGAGGGTTTCCAGAAGAGCACGATCACGATAACCATAGGGATTACCAACCGGATCGGAGACATCAGGGACCTCAAGTATTGCCTCTACTTCGTGAATTGACAGCACATTGGGAAGTTTGCGGCCTGTCTTTGGTGGTGAGATGTATTCGGTCGGATCTACACGACTCTCCTTCTCAATCAACGCGAACTTGTGCAATCCTCGTATTGCCGAGAGCGCACGACTGATCGACCTGCCGCTCATGCCAAGTTCGCTGAGCAATCCAATGTGCTCATGGATATGATCTGACTCAATCTGATCGATCGAGCCAAGTCCACGTCGGGCAATGAACTCCAGATATCGTAGAAGGTCGTTGTCGTAGGCTGCACGTGTGTTGTCAGAAGCTCCTTTTTCGAAGAGAAGATACTCGCGGTATCGTTCCAAAATAGATCGAAGGGAGGGAGGAAGAAGGGCAATCCTTTCGTCGACTGTAGCCCCCTTCTCCCCCATCAGTCTTTCTCACCACTATCCTTTCCTACTCGCAATCCGGCAAACGGATCGTCTACATGTCGCACACTGGCCGTAGTGCTACTCTCCACGTTCTCAGTCTCAGTCTCAGTCTCGCTCTTTCCTTCATCTTTCTTGTACTGTATACGTGGATGAACCATCCCGACAAGATTTCTAACAAATGCTTCACGAATTCTTGTCAAATCGGCCAACGTCAGATCACATTCATCAAGTTGTCCATCGGTAAAGCGTCGCTTGATGATCTGATCGACCGTCTCACTAATCGTCCTCGTGTTCGGATCGGTGAGCGCTCTGGCTGTTGCCTCCACAGCGTCGGCCAGCATCACAATTGCCGTTTCACGAGAATGAGGACGAGGCCCTGGATAGCAGAAAAGAGATTCGTCAACATCGGGATTCTCTTCCCGTGCCTTGTCCAGAAAATACTTGATGGTCGTTGTACCGTGATGCGTCGGGATGAAGTCGATGATCCGTTCAGGCAGATTGTATTGCCGGGCAATTTTTATCCCGTCCATCACGTGTTCACGAATCAATTTGACAGATTGCTCCGGCTTGATCTTGTCATGTTTATTTCCGATCTCCATCTGGTTCTCAACGAAATACTCTGCACGCGTAATCTTTCCCACGTCGTGAAAGTATGCGCCGACCTTTGCCTGCAAACCGTTCGCACCGATAGCGTTTGCCGCACTCTCTGCAAGGCGCGCGATTGTCAGTGTGTGTTGATAGGTGCCGGGCGCCTTGTCGGCAAGTTGCCGTAACAGAGGATGGTTCAGATTATCATACTCAAGGAGCTTCAGATCGGTGGCAATGTTGAAAAATCTCTCAAGCAGGAGTATTGCTCCAAAGGTCAGAACCGGTGAGACAATCGTGTTAATGCTTGCAAAGCCCAGTCTCAATCCAAGCTCATCAAGGGAAGCACCACGCTCAAGACCAAGAGCGATGATAGCTACTCCGAAGCCAAAGACTGAGTAAGCGATGGAACGATAAAGTTGTGTTCGATTCTTGATATCCCGTACCGTGTAGGCAGCCATCACACCTGCTGAGAGAAGCGCAATAGCGACAGAGTAATCGGCGCCACGAATCCCGGCAACGATCAGGCATGCCACAACCGTCAAGTAGAACGCCGTTCGTGAGTCAAAAAGAATCGCCAGGAGCATTGAGAGGAAGGGGACAAGAATCAGATACTCAATCGGCAACGGAATGACAATTGAAAGGGAAAGCCAGGCCAACAACCCGACAATCAAAATGCAAACAAGGATAATCCCCAGCTGCAAGTTGTCATTGAAGATGCGTCGACGAAAGTTATAGAGATAGATCAATGGGAGACCAAGCAAAATAATCACATGACCGATCGCTCCGAGAAGCTGAAACCAACGTGATCCCCCTTCATGTCGCAAACGACGGGAACGTTCGTAGCTCCGGAGCATCAACGCTGTCTTCTCTGTAATCTCCTCCCCCGGAGTTACCATGACCTGGCCTTCACGCACAAGGCCGCGCGTCTTGGGCACCGCGTTGGCGGCCATCCGTTGTGCCTCTTCGGTCAACGCGCGGCTATACTGATAGGTCGGTTTCCACACTCCTCGGAACAGATCAAGCGCAAGCGAATACTCTTCCTCCTGGATTCCTCGCCGGGCAAGCTCGGCTTCAAGCGCCTGCACAGCAAGCAAGCTGTCATAGAGAGGTTTTATGGATATTTCCTCTTCATAGGCCCCCCCTCGACGAAGAACAATACGATCCTGTTGAATCAAGGATTTTGCCCGATCGATTATCCCGGCAGGAAACAACGTTGTCACGCTTTCGGCTAACTGGCTACTAATTCTCTGCACATGATCAACCCGCTCCTCTTCAGGTAGTGAATTTATCCAGGCACGACTCTGATCCGAAAGTAATGGCAACTTCAAGTCAGAAGAATCAACCAAAAGAGCCATGCGTCGTAACGTATCAGCCATGCTCTCGGGTGTGGCGCCTGTCGGAGTGAAAATCAGCAGAATCGAATCCTGTGCCTTCCTTTTTTCCCCCTCAATTGTTTGTTCATCCTTGTAGAGTGGAAATGAGAAGGCCGCGCGAACCGTATCTCCCGACCAGATAGATCCCGCTTCCCGACTCCGCTCAATATCAGTTGAATGTGGGAAAAAGAGAACAAGGACCCCAGTCGATACCAGGAGCAACAACCATCGCAGCAGCGAGCTTCGACGTGCTTTTGAGGCGAACGAACCAGCCTCTTCAGGGCTTATCAGTCGCGTAAAGGCAGTCGACTCGGATTTTATTGAACTTGATTCAGGTCCCGGTGTGTTTGCCATAATCTTTCATTCTTTCTTCCTGCTGAAAATGCCAATCAGCAGGCTAATCTGCAATATAAAGGATCACACTTGACGTAAATGGTAAGAAATCGCCGGTTTACCCCCTTCATTGGAAAAGCTGGAACGCAATCTTCAGAGAGATCCCTCAACCCTTCCTTTATATTGACTTCTCTTGTATATTCCCTGTCGGCTTTGGATCGAACCGTCAGATCTATACAGAGAAGCGGAAGCCGGGAACTTCACGATCCGATATCATAGTTTCGGAACGCACCCTTAGGTTTTCACGAGCGCCGCCAAGAAGCAAAGTAACCACAACTATAAAGAGGGCTTACCATGAAGATACTGATTGAAAAGACGGAGCGAAGTCGCGAAATGCCTCCGATTGCAGAACTTGGATTCGGTAAGTATTTCTCTGATCACATGTTCCTGATGGATTATATCGGCGAGGAAGGATGGCACAGTCCTCGCATCGTTCCGTTCCAACCCTTCAGTTTCGATCCTTCCTCCCTTGTCCTCCATTATGGGCAATCGATCTTCGAAGGACTGAAGGCATACCGATGGAAAGATGGATCGATCAACCTCTTTCGCGTGATGGACCACGTAGATCGCTTTGTGCGCTCTGCCGAGCGGCTCGTGATACCTGAGTTTGACCGAGAGCTTGTGCTCAACGCAATCCATACTCTACTCGACGTTGATCGCCGCTGGGTGCCGGACGAAGAGGGGACAGCCCTCTATATTCGTCCGACGTTGATTGCCACCGAAAACATGCTCGGCGTCCGACCATCGAACGAGTACCGAATGTTCATCATTACCTCGCCGGTCGGTGCTTATTATGCATGTGGCATGGCCCCGACACGTATTCTTGTTGAGGAGAAGTATTCCAGGGTGCCGGAAGGGGGAACGGGAGGAGCAAAGACAGCAGGGAATTATGCAGCCTCGCTGAAAGCCTCCGCCGAGGCAAAGAGGCTCGGCTACAATCAGGTTCTCTGGCTCGACGCCAAGGAACACCGGTTCATTGAAGAGGTCGGCACAATGAATGTATTCTTCGTTATTGATGGGGTGCTGATAACACCGCCACTCGGTGGAACAATCCTTGACGGCGTCACTCGCCGATCGGTATTGGAGCTTGCACGAGATTGGGGTGTTGAGATTCAGGAGCGGCGCATCACGATTGACGAGATTGCCGAAGCCCATATCGCCGGTGAGTTGCAGGAAGCCTTTGGGAGTGGTACCGCAGCCGTTATCTCTCAAATCGGTATGCTTGGTTGGCGGGGAAAAGACATCGAAATCAACGAACGACCAGACTCGTTACGGCAACGGTTTTATGAGGAAATTACCGGAATTCAGTACGGCAGGATTGAAGATCGGCATGGTTGGGTGACAACGGTTCCAAATGCGCAGGCCTATACCAGCAGCAATGGGCATCACACGGCCGTTCCGGATGAAACGACTGGAACGGCATGATTCGTTGAAGCTGTTCGTCGGAGATGCGAACTATCACCATAACCCACTCATTATGAAGAGGAATCAACAATATTATAGCAGGGAGGGCAGATGCGTTTTTCCCTTGCAGTGGCGTTTCTTGTTCTTTTCTCCGCCGTGGAGTTGTTTCCGCAAGGAAGGAACCACCCATGTCACCTGGGAGTTGTTGACGCCCTCTCTTGAGGGAAAACCGGGCAAACCGTTTATGCTGAAGTCCGCTTTACGCTGGTTCCGAACGCACATTTTTATACAGCTTTATACAACGTGAACCTATGAAGAAATGGCACCCAGTCCGACAGAGATAACGGTCGGTGGTACAACGCTGTTAAGTCTTGGTGGTGAAGATAGCGTCTGATGTTAGCCTACATTTGCTTTGGTTCCAGGGTTCAGTTTTGAAGCCGATAGTGTTTTTACTGAATATTGGAATGGAACCGTAACCTTGACGATTCCTCTAAAAATTGCCAGGAATGCCGCTCGTGGAAAGAAACAAGGTTGGATAAGCATCTATTTCATGACCTGTGACAACAAAGATCGACGTGGGCTGACTCGCAGATCAGGTTGGATAAGCATCTATTTCATGACCTGTGACAACAAAGTGTGTATCCCCCAACCGACCAACGCTTTGAGGTTGACCTGATCGTCAGGAAGGGATAGACTCAAACCACCACTTCGCAAAGCAGTTTATAGTTGACAATACTTCCAGATACTATCATGAACATTATGGCACGCTCTTCAACCGGATGGAAAGTTCTCACGATTCTTTCGATGCTTCTGTTTGTGGGGGTTGGAGGAATTGAGAATGTGAAAGGGCAAGGGAAGAACAGGCATACCACGTGGAGACTACTCACGAAGTCTGTTAAGGGAAAGCCTGGAGACAACATCAATGTGAAAGTGAAAGTAAGTATCGTCCCTAAAGCAAAGTTATATACTGAAAAGACGTACAGCGGAATGGGCCCATCTCCAACCGAAGTAACGGTCGGCGAGGCATCAATTATCACCAAGCGCGGCAAACTCCGGTCAAGCAAAAAGGCCAAGAACTCATATGATGAAAATTTTAGTGAAGATGAAGACTCGGTCTTTACAGAGTATTGGGAGGAGGGGAATGTCACCTTGACCGTTCCTATGCGTATCGCGAGGAATGCGGGGCCGGGCGAGCATAAAGGGTGGGTAGAATTCTACTTCATGACTTGTGACGATTCGGTATGTCTACCACCAACCGAGGAGCGTTTTGAGTTCAGTATTACGGTTGAAGAGGAGGAACAAGCGAGAGTCGTAGAAGGTGTTGACACCGCGACGCAGGATAAGGAGATTGACTCAACACTTCTTGCCGATACGGAAGGCTCCACTGACACTTCCGAGGATACAACAGCTCTTGCCTCTGCCGGCAGCGCTCCAACAGAGACTGCAACGCCCCCCGATGATCTGACCATTCAGGAACAGATAGAGAAGAAGAAAAGAGAAGGGTTACTCCCGTTTATCCTCTTTGCTATGGGCTTTGGCTTTCTTGCGTTAACCACTCCTTGTGTGTTCCCGATGATTCCGATCACCATTTCTTTCTTCACCAAGCGTGAACAGAACAGTCGTATGCACTCGGTGCGTGATGCATCGGTATACGGCTTGGGCATTATCCTGACGTTTACAGGAATCGGCGCTGTCGTCAGCGCAATTGCCGGACCAACCGGAGTTGGCGACATTGCCACAAACCCCTGGGTCAATCTTCTGATTGCCGGAATCTTTGTCACCTTTGCACTCATTCTCTTTGGGCTCTTCGAGATACAGGTGCCGAGCAGTATCCTGAACAAGCTGAACGCAAAAGCAAATCAGGGCGGAGGAGTCACAAGCATTCTGCTGATGGGATTTGTCTTCTCCCTTACCTCCTTTACCTGTACCGTACCCTTTGTCGGCCCCGTCCTTGCCGGAGGATTCACAAGTGGAGGTTGGCTCTGGCCTGTCATCGGTATGGCAGCCTTTGCCTTTGCCTTCTCTCTCCCCTTCTTTCTCCTTGCGATGTTCCCCTCCTGGATGAAAGCCATGCCGAAAGCGGGTGGATGGCTTAACGCTGTGAAGGTAACAATGGGCTTTGTGGAGATTGCAGCAGCAATGAAGTTCCTCTCGAACACTGATCTGGTCTGGGACTGGGGATTCCTGACACGCGAAGTTGTCCTCGCTGTCTGGATTGCAATAGCCGTCCTGACGTTCCTCTATCTCCTTGGCCGCTTCCGCTTGCCTCATGACACACCCCTGGAGAAAATCGGTGTAGCACGGATGCTCTTCTCAATGGGATTCCTTGCTATCGGCTTCTGGTTGCTTACCGGTCTCTTTGGTGCCCGGCTCGGTGAGGTAGATGCCTTTCTGCCACCACAGGAATATCCAGGCAAAGGAAACACATCTATCTTTGCCTCGCTCTCAGAATCGGGTAGGATAGCAGCACCGGAGGCGGCGTTGAAGCCAAATCAAGAGAGTGCCGATGGCATGATCTGGTATAAAGATGACTACGAAGCGGCCTTGACCGAGGCAAAAAGTTCAGGCAAACCTCTCTTCGTTGACTTCACAGGCTACACCTGCACGAATTGTCGATGGATGGAACGGAATGTCTTCACACGAGCGGACGTGCAAAACCTGATGAATCAATACGTGCTGGTTCGTCTCTACACCGATCGTCGCGAGGAATCGAACAGACGGAATCGACAGATGCAGCTTGACCGTTTCAACACCATTGACCTTCCCTTCTACGCTCTCTTTACACCTGAAGACAAGGTAGTCGGACAATCGGTCTTCACACGCGATGTTGACCGGTTCAAAGGCTTTCTACAAACAGGGTTGGAGAAAGGAAAAATCGTAAAAGATGTGGCCCCTTCAAGCGATGAGGAGATTGCTATTCGATAGTACCACAAACGACTCACTCCCAGAACACGACAGAGGAGCTCGATTAACTTTCAACTTCTCATGTGAATCACAAGCAGTGATAGGAAACCGCTCGAAGCGGTTCTCTCCTGCGAGGATCACTCCTATCACCGCGCTAAAGCACGGTGCTAATAACAATATGAACTTCACGTTGTAGAGTTCTCTACGCTTACTTCGCACTTCTAACTTAAACGGGACCGGAAAGCCGACCTTAGGGGTCGAAGACTCACCTTGTCTCCCGCTCTCCCTGTCCCCTTGTCTTCTCCCAAACCCTGTCCCACTGCACAACGATCTCTCCCGATGCCGGATTCGGCACAACGCTAACCTCTCATTTCTTCGACCTTCGACTCTCCACCCCCGACTCTTCGACCCTCGACTTCTGACTCTACCAACTCACAACTCTACGAACCCTATAAACTTCACGAACTCCTTCAACCTCTATATCTACATAGTCTTTCCAGACAGACTTGTATCGGTTAATTCCTCTTTGGACGGAACTTCATCCTCCTCACTCTGATCCTTCCTTTTTACAGGTTCATCCTTTACGGTTTGAGGTCGTCGCTTCAAGAATCTTGGCAGATGGTCGAGCGCGCCCGTGATACCATGCCGTTCTGTCTCCACATTCCCGGAATCGGGATACTCAGCCGAGAGGCCTTTAGAAGCAAGGGGCAGACGTACGATAAACGTACTTCCCTTCCCTGCTTCGCTTTCAACAGTAATCTCACCATCGTGTGCATGCGCTGTCCACTCAACTATCGACAACCCGAGTCCCACACCTCCCTGTGCTCGACTTCGTGCCTTATCAACGCGATAAAATCGATCAAATATCTTTTTCTGATCATCTCTTCCAATGCCTATACCGGTATCTCGTACCCGGACCTCTGCAATGTTATTGTTACGATTGAGAGTGAGGGAAATCGCTCCTCCATGTGGTGTATACTTGACAGCATTATCAAGCAAATTCAAGAACATTTGATAGAGTCGTGCACGATCTCCCTCAACTATCAACTGCTCTTCTTCGTGACGATAGGTGATGGAAAGCTCCTTTTCGGCTCCAAGGATTGCAGTTGCATCGGCAAGGTCTGCCAACATTTCGTTCAAATTCACTGACCCCTTCGTCAGCTTGATACGGCCCATATCGGCTCGCGACAGAAGCAGAAGATCCTCAACTACGCGAGACATCCGAAGTGTCTCCTGCAATGCGCTCGATATCACCTCCTGATACTCTTCTTTTGTTCGCGCAGAACGGAGTGCAAGCTCAAGCTCACCGGTAAGAATTGTCAAGGGTGTGCGAAGCTCATGCGAGGCATCTGCCGTAAACTGCCGAATACGACCGAAGGAATTTTCGAGTCGGGAGATCATATCGTTTAAGGTTTCGGTCAGCCGCTTGATTTCATCATTCGACTTCTTAACAGGCAACCGTCTCGAAAGATTGCTCGCCGTTATATCCTGTGCTGTCTTGGTCAGTGCATCGACTGGTTGGAGCGAGGCTCGTGCAAAGAACCAACCACCGATTGTAGAGACCAACAGTACGACTGGAATCAGCAGCATCAACGTTTGCAAAAAGTCATCAAGAGACGACTGCAACTCGTCGTAGGGATAGGCGACAACCAATAGCGCCGAACCAGACCTTGCAAGCGCAACCCGTATCGACTGCTCCTTGGACTTTCCCTCTGTGTCAGTGATTGTGCGTGAGTATGAGACAAATTGGGCTGAGACCGTATCGGCGGTCTGAAGGAAGTTCTCCGGCAATCGAAGTGTATCATCACCAATACTTTCTGATCGGTACGCGACAATCGTACCGGTCGTATCCATGATCTGCACCATGAAGTTGCGTGGATTCAGTACGATGTACTCGGTAATTGATGTCCATACCGGGTCAAACTCTTCCGGTTTTGTCTCAGGATTCTCTTCCGGCAATGGCTGGATTGAGGGGGCAACCGAGTCGGATGCTTTTGTGGAATCAATATCCCGGAAGTATTCAAGCTCTGGTTGCACTGTATCGGAAGACCTGGAGGTTGCATCCAGCTTCTTACGCTTTTCCCAATAGCTTAGCTGTGATTCCTCGAGGATCGTTTTAACTTTTGAGTCAAGACTCTGGACTGCCTTATTGAGTGCGAGGTCCAGGCCCCTTGTCAACTGGCTGGAAATCGATCGGTAGTTCAGTGCGCCGAAGACCGCAAGCGATATTGCCATCACTAATCCGAACCAGAGAGTCAGTTTTGCTCGAAGAGACAAGCTCATAACACAGATAAACGCAGATATGGAACACAGATTAACACAGATGGACCGATCGGTCTGCACGGCGATGCGCCCTTACTGAGGATATCACTCCTCACTCTCCGGAGGTTTCTCACGCATGACGTAACCAACGCCACGAATCGAGTGAATCAGACGGGACATCCCTTCCAACTCGATTTTGTTGCGCAATCGGTTTATATAAACATCAACAAGATTTGACTCGATATCGAAATTATAGTTCCAGACGTGTTGGGTGATAACCGATCGGCTCAACACGCGATCGGCATTTCGCATAAGATATTCCAGAAGAGAGTATTCGCGGGCGGTCAACTCAATCTCATTATCGCCACGTTTCGCCTTATGAGAAATTGTACCGAGTACCAGATCACCAACCTCAAGTTGCGTCGCTTTCTCAACTGTTGAGCGACGAAGCATAGAACGAATCCGGGCCGTCAACTCCTCGAAGTGAAATGGCTTCGCCAGATAATCATCAGCTCCAGAGTCAAGGCCTATCACCTTATCCTGAATCGTTCCTTTAGCCGTCAAAATCAAAACTGGAGTTCGTATACCCCGAGCGCGAAGTTCCCGCAGAAGTGAAATGCCGTCACGTTTCGGCAACATCAAATCAAGGATAATTCCCTCATAATCTCCACTCAATGCCATCTCCAGTCCTTCCTCGCCATCGTATGCAGCTTCCATTTCATATCCCTCTTCCTGCAACCCCTTTGTAATAAAGTTGGCAACCTTTATTTCGTCTTCAATTACCAGGATAGACATATCACTTCGATTAATTTTATATTGATCGTGATAAAGTAGAACTCCGGATGCAAAATTCAAAAGGATAAGCCCTGTAAGGAAAGAACCTTTCAACACTTCACAATATTTGTTCTCCCGCGCGTCTGCTTGTTTTTCTCTTCTCTTTTCACGATACTCGGTCTTATTTTGAGATTCGCTTTTGTGTAATGACTAAACTAATAACCATGGTACGAATTCTGCTTCTCTGCTCTCTTGCTTTTCTTTCCACACCGTTACTGATGATGGGTCAGGTACGTGAAGTCGATCTGAAAGAGATGATCGCCTCTTCAGGCATGATCTTCTCGGGAGTCGTTACTGAGGTTGAAGGGACTCAGGACGAAAACGGTGACATTGTCACATATACGACATTTCGCGTGGAAGTTCCAATTCGTGGGGTTACACCGGGATCATTCAAGATCAAACAGTTAGGTGGCGTTACTGATAAAGGAACGGTGGTGCTGGCCCACATGCGTTATTTCACAGAGGGTGAGCGCCTCCTTGTTATGCTTTATCCGGCAGGTAAATTAGGATTCACGAGCCCGATCGGCATGGGTCAGGGAGCATGGTCGGTATCCGATGACGGCTATCTTCTTGGCATATCGCCCCAATTACTCGCAAGCCTCGGTTCTCTGGCAAAACAACATGACGTAACCCCTGATTCCCAGGGTCGAGTTTTGCTCACAAACATGACCGCTTTGATTCAAGCCGTAACGCAAGGAGGAAATAAATAATGAGGGACCTTCGATACACTTTAGCTTCCCTTGCTCTGATCCTTGTTGGAACTTCACTATGCGCTCTTGGTCCGACTGGCGGTTCCGGAACCACGGCCACAGTATATTCAGCAAATCGATTTCCACTCTCGTACCAGACCGATCAGGGTGATCTCGGAGCCTTCAATAACACCCAGGCTACGGCGATTGTAGACTTCTCGTTTTCTGAATGGGAAAATCTTGCGACAGCCACACTTTCATTCACGAATGCTGGTCAGATAGATCATAATGTAACGAGTGCAACCGACCCACTCATTTCAGGCATTGAACAGTTTTCGGATGGAATTTTTCCCGTGATCTTCGACGACAACGGATCGATTACCGACGACCGTATTGGCGTTGGGGCAAGCAGACAGGTCTATGGCTTTGCCAGCTCAGTCAGCCGGGATGGCCTAAAGTACCAGGAAGGATACGTTATAATCAATGGTAGTCTAGCATCTCGTCCTGACGTTGAGCCCATCTATCGGGAGGCAGTGACACATGAGATCGGGCATATGCTTGGCATCGGACATTCTCAGGTAAACCTTGGAGCAAAATTCTCGTTGATGTACCCCATATCGCTGACAAACGTTGATAACCCCGGCCTTGATCCTGACGATGCCGCCTCGATGTCGCTGCTTTATCCTGCACCCGGATATCTTGAATCGGTCGGTTCAATCTCCGGTACGATAACGAACTCCAATGGCTCTCCGCTCAGCGGTATTAACGTTATTGCATTGAACACAACGACGGGGGATGTCTACTCAACTGTCAGCGACTATTTCAGTGGTGATAACGCTCTCTTCCGAAACAAACCGGCCAGAACAGGGGCCTACATAATTCGAGGTCTGCCACCCGGCAATTATTACGTCGGCATTGAACCGGTCAACTCACGTTTTCAGGGAGGATCGCGGGTTGCAAGCTACCTGACTCCGATCAATACCGATACATGGAAAGACTGGTATAACGGTCCTGAAGAAAGCGGGAATATGCTTACGGACAATTCAAACGAAAAAACTGTTCTCTCTGTTACCGCAGGCAATGTAACATCCGGAATTGACATCGTAGCCAATTATTCGTCAACGCAGACCGAGTTAACAGCATTCAACGGTACAACCGGTCAGACAATTGATCTTCCGTTCTCATTTGGTAATAGTAATAGAACCCTCGGCAGACTTGCCACCCGGTACACAGCGCCTACAAACGGTTCACTTCTTGGTTTCCGGATCTTTTTCGGCGCGGCTTCCGATATGCCAAATGACGGCTCGTTAAAGGTGACGGTCTATACCAACACGCAAGGTAGCCTCGCCGGCATTCCTGGAGAAGTACTGGGATCGGTAACGATTCCCTTTTCCGAACTGTCGGCCGGCCATGATAACGATATCTGGCTTCACGATATTGGCCTGCCAATCAATTTCTCGCAAGCACAACAATTCCACGTCGGTATAGAAATTGAGGGGAATGGTCATCTGGTTTGCCGTTTTGACAACGCGCAAGGAACGCAGAACCAGACATCATACCTGATAGAGGAAAACCAGAGCTGGAGAAATTTTCCCGATGGACTGTCCAGTGATGCGGCCGGATGGAATCTCGATGCTTCCATCCTATACACAACTGTGCGGGCCGGGGTTCCTACGCCACTGATTGCTCTCTCACAAAACAATGTTGAGTTTGCTACAACCCGGCTTGGTGAGAAGACAACTCAGGAGTTGCAAATACAGAACGTAGGGACTGCAAATCTGGAGATCACGAATTTGCTTATCGGTGGCAGCAATCACGACAAGTTTTCGATTGAGTCCGGAGGTGGAGCGTTCAGCCTAAAACCATGGCAAACCCGGACACTTTCTCTTGGCTTTACACCTGAGGATCGTCCGGAAGTCTCCGCGATCCTAAACATCTTTCATAACGCCGCTGGCTCTCCGACAGCCGTTAACCTTTCAGGATCGGGCAAGGCAGCTATTCTGAACTCAGTACCCGAGTCGCTCGACTTTGAAGGACAGGCGGTCAACAAGTCACGGACTGAAGAGTTCGCGGTTCTTCGAAACACTGGAAACGACTCGCTCAGAATTTTTGATGTCGAGATTAATGGCCCTGATGCCCCAAGTTTCGATCGCAGAAGCTATACTCCTTTAGTTTGGGTCGGACTCCTTCAAACGTTCAAGGCCCGTATCGCCTTCCGGCCAACCGAGGAGCGAGCCTATAACGCCACGCTGCGAGTCACGCACAACCTTGACTCCAGTCCACTTGAGATACCGATCACCGGAACCGGAACCGAAGATATCGGCTCGGTAACAGAGATCCGATCAGGTTCATTCCGTGTTGCATTGCTCGGCACGCAACCGAACCCGATACAGGGCCAGGGAGAAATCATCTGGCAGGTTGAGGGAATCGGACGTTTACCGGTCGAATTAATGATGATTGACGCAGCGGGTCGTACAGTTCTACATCAGGATCATGTGATATACAACAACGGAGGTAAATGGACCAAGGCTTTTCCAGTCGATCTCTCAAGGTTCCCGGCAGGGCTTTATCAGGTGGCACTACGCTCGAAGTATGGAACGGCAGTGCGGAAGGTTGTGGTGGTGAGATAGAGAGAGTTCGGACGTCAGATTCTATTGGGAGATGGTATTTCTCTCTTTCCTGATCCATTTACCTCACTGCAGCTTGAACTGGTGAAATGCCGGAAGTTTGAGACTGGTCTGGTACAACTCACCTATAGGCGGACAGCGGACAAAATTTAAGACGTCTCCCCACACTCCTTTCCCTCACCCTCTTTCCCCAGCTTCTCCCATGCCTCGGCAACGACCATATCGAACAGAGCCTCCAGCTTTACGTTCACACCACGACAACCGGCAACAACATCCTCTCCCCATTGAACATAAGTGCGCCGACGCTCCCATGTCCAGTCAGGAGGGGGACGGTCGACAATGTCACGGATGTTGCTGATCTTGTCGGCAATCTTGATGAGCTTGCCCCGTTCGCTCATCGCTGTTGCATGAGCTATCTGCAATCGCTTTCGTTCAGCCTTCGGTATGCTTTTATCATCCGTCATCTCTTCAACAAGTCGCTGAACATCAGCGCCGAACTTCTCTTCTACTTCTTCAAAGGTTGTCTCGGTATCCTCAACAGTGTCGTGGAGCAATGCGGCTTGTAAAACCGCAACATCTGTGATCCCACCAACTCGAGCCAGAAGCTCTGCAACCTCAATCACATGGTTGACATAGGGGACGGTGCTGTGCCCTTTACGTCGCTGGTCTTTGTGTTTTGTTGCTGCGAAGAGAACTGCGCCCAGCAATTGGCTTTGAATTGCGCTACTCATAAAGAGAAGATACTGGCGAGATGAAAAGAGGACAAACGATTGTACAACATCAAAAAAGAAACCTGGCAGAAAAAATATTCTTCTACCACGCCTCTCAATGCTTACTACAAAGCTCTACTGATACCTAATAAGGCGAGATCTACTGTACGATCACAAAACGCCCGACGGTTATTGAGCCCGCCGAGCGTTCCGATGGTTTATCTGGATATAAAGATTAATCCAGGAACAGTATCAATCCAATACCGACTCCCCCATCGAGACTCTGTTTGTTGTAGGGCCCAACGACTCGTTCCTCAATACTGCTTGATGTGGCACTCGGATTAAGTGTTCCCGTTGTAACCGGTTCAGATGAACTGTGAAGGGTTCGATAATGTAAGCCGGGTTTGAATTCGAGACGGAAGGTATTACCCAGAGCATAACTGACCGGAATCGTGAAACTGGCATGGAGGTAGTCAGTACCAACTCCTCCAACGACCTCAAGCCCTGTATGCCATGCCTCTCCAGGTTTGATACTGAAACGATACCCAACTCCTCCCCAAAACTCAAGAACATGATGCTCAGAATAACGAACCGTTGTTGATGCTGAAACCGATACGCGATCGCGTAGCACAAACTCCGTTATCGAGCTCATACCTGAAGTACTAACAACGGTGTCGATCACGCGTGATGCCGTCTGCGTAAGAGTGACATCCCGTTCCGTATAGGACATTATAGCAATCGTTGCAAAGAACCGGTGAGCTCCCTGACTTCCCAGCTCTACTCCCAATGAAAGTCGTGTCTCTGGCAACAGATCATTCCCTGATGGACCACTGAATGATTGAGCGCCAGAGATTGACAACGATGCCTGTGATCTGTTCAAACGTGATATTATACTACTTTCAAGTCCCACAAAGAACATAGGCTTGTGCGGTATAACATCCAGAGGGGCATCACTTTGACTCTCCGAACGTTCAGATAGTGTGGTAACCGCAACAACGTCATCCGAATTCCATTCATCGCCCATTTCACTCAACTCTCCTTCATTCCATTCCACCGGATAGCCTTCTGTATTGGCAAACGACAGATCATCGGCCACTTCCGCTTCAGTAGTCCAGTTATCATCATTCTCTCTCAAAGAGAGAACGCTTATAGTATTGTTACCTATCAATTGATTCCGTACTGGAGTATTGCTTCGTGTGCGAGTGAAGGTGGCAGGTCGAGGGGCAGGAGAGGGAGGGGCAGAGTTGAGTACATCTTGTGCTGTTGGAGCATCTTGACGGATGACCGCTGTAATGGTCATATCCTCCGGTTCAAGTCTCCGACGACTCGACTGTGAGGATGAACGTGCATCACGCTCCGTCGTACCTCGATCAGTCATACCTCGATTGATGGATTCCGAGTACAAATAACTCGACTCCACATTCTCATTCATAGCAAAAGCATTATTCTCAAGTGCAGACACAGAATCATCGGATGCAAATGCATTGGCTGGACTGGTACGTTCGCGATTCGAGGAGAGGCCAGGCACATTATCCCCCGTACTTTCTGCCGAGCTGTACGCAAAGCGTTTGCTACTACTATTCCCACCGAAGAAGTTTCCGTTATAAAGCCATGCCCCTCCGGCAATACAGAGAAGCATCAACGGGACCAGGATCGGCATCAGTCTGCGACGGCGGCGGCGTTCGTCTCCGGTTGAAGCAACCGGGAAGCGATCTCCTGAAGGGTCGGGGAAAGCTCGCAGCGAAGTCAGTGCCGGAGATGGCATTGCAACCGACTCCTGTTCGTCGAGAATTGGCATAGCTCCGACCGGAGACATCCCCTCTTCTTCCTGTAACTGAGCGAATAGAGCATTATGCATCGACTCTGTAGGTCGATGTAATACCCGTTCGTCACGCGCAACCGACTGAAGCGCGAGATGCTCACGGAAAAGGGCACGAGCTTCAGGAGAGCCTGAGAGCTTGTGATGAAACTCTCCCTCCTCTTCACTCGACAACTCTCCGTCGAGATATTGCGATATGAGTTGTTCGATATCCATTATTCCTGCCTCAAGTATTGACTCAATGCTTTGCGGAGCGTCTTACGCGCCCGGCTCAATCGCATCCTGGCTGCCTCATAGGTAACGCCAGTGATACGAGTCACTTCCTCATAGGGAAGGTTATTTACTTCTTTCAATACATAGATTTCACGAAGTGACATGGGAAGCATCTCCACGCAGGCAAGAAGTTTACCGTACAATTCTTCGTCCTGCAACGGATCGCTTTCCCCGTAAAGCTCTGCAAACGACTCTTCGACCGGCGCCATCAGGCGCTCATCCCAGACATGATCTCCCTCACCGGTTTCGCTGAAAGTAATTGTCTTCTTACGTTGTCGCAGATAACTGATTGCAAGGTTGTGAGCTACACGGAAAAGCCATGAACGCACACTCTGGATGGGTTTATAGTTGGCTCCCTCTTCACGATGTCGTTTCCGTTCCCTGAAAAGTCGTAGGAAGGCTTCCTGGAACATATCATCGGCCGCCTCAGGATGATCGCGCAAAATTGTGCGCTGATAGGTCAGAATTTTGCCATCGTACCGTTCATAGAGTTTCGTATACGACCTATCATCGCCGTCAAGAAAAGACTCAAAGAGCACCTCATCACTCATCGGCGAAGCAACCGCAGTTCCTATATGATCGTGTGAATCGGGCACGAATCTCTTTCATGTAAATCCTCAACGCGGAGAGGACGTAGAAGAGTTGTCTATGTAACAGAGAAATCAACGCAAAAGGAAAAATTCAAAAAACGGAGGAAGAATCCACGGTTCCAACTCCCAGCATGTTTCGTTTTTACTTCTCACTTTTGAATTGGCCCCTATCCTCCAATCTGAATCATTCCTCGTCCAGCCTGTGCCATCAACTCGTCGGCAGAAGGATGTTCTTCAGGTTTTGCCTCAAGAGCCTGGAAAAAGATATCGGCGATATCGTCATTTGTGCCCCCTAAACGCAATACCTCACGTAGATCAAACTCTAATGGAGAATGCAAACAAGGCATAATCTTGCCCTCAGCCGTTAATCTCAGACGTGAACAGCTTTCACAAAAAGGGGCTGACATAGAGGCAATAACGCCGATTTTCCCTCGATTTGGTCTCCCATCACTCTTCCGTACCAATCGAAAATCCCTGCTGATCGGTGAGATTTCCCCTGAAATTGACTCCAGTCGATACTCTTTTCCGATTTCTTCCATCATTGTAGCCATCGAAACCAGTTTACCGTTCGACCATTCGTTTCCGGCAAATGGCATAAACTCGATAAACCGGACCGTCACCGGTCGTTTCTCCGTAAATCGAGCAAAATCAACGAGCTCATCATCATTAATTCCCTTCATGACAACGGCATTGATCTTTAGGTTTTCGTAGCCTGCCTCAAGCACTGCCTCGATTCCATCAAGCACTTCTCTCAGTTTGTCGCGTCCGGTCAACTCTTTGAACCGATCTTCCCGAAACGTATCAAGTGAGATGTTAAAAGCATCAATGAAAGGGCGAACTGCGGACAACCTCTCTTTCAACAAGAGAGCATTTGTTGTCACTGCAAGGGTTTCAAGGCCGGAGATCTTCTTGAGTTGAAGGATCAAACTCTCAATACCAGCCCTGACAAACGGTTCCCCCCCTGTCAGGCGGATCTTTCTGATTCCCAACCGTACAGCAACCGTGGCTACCCGTTCAACCTCTTCAAACGTCAGCAATTCTTCACGACGCTTCCAGATGATATGCTCCCTCGGCATACAGTAAAGGCAACGGAGATTACAGCGGTCGGTGACCGAAATGCGCAGGTATGTATGGTGGCGACCAAAACGGTCGACAAGTTGCGATGCCATGCTGCTGAATTCTTACAAAAACGAAGGAGACTCTGCAAAGTCTCACCCTACCATGGTAGAGACGAAGTGTACAAAGATAATGTCCAGGACATCTCAATCACTTTTATAATCCATCTTTTTGTATAATGAGTCTCTTCATCACCTTGCTTTTTACAGCTGGTAACCTGAACTGAACATCTGTTCTTTGTATCTGTGTCTATCCTTATCTAAATCCGTGTTCATCTGTGTGGTAACTTCTAACGACGGATAGAACCGGTATCATCTTGTTTTATTATGAAGCGTACATCGTATAATACTAACCGCATTTTCATCGGTCGCCTTCCATCAGGAGTCGATCTGCTGGAAAGCCTGACTCGGATTGCTAATGAAGAAGAGATCAAAGTCGGTCGCGTTGAGGTCTTCGGGTCGGTCTCGGCGCTCTCATTGACTCGTCTGAATCAGGAAACAAAGTTCAGCGAGAGCATTACAGTTGAATCTGGCCATGACATCGGCACGCTCTCTGGTACTATCTCTCTCTTCAAACGTCGTTCTCTTCCTCGACTGAGTGGAGTGTTTAGCGACAGTTCTGGGAACGTTATCGCTGGCACATTAGTGCTCGGCACCATTACTTTAGCTTGTGAAGTCCTTATTACCGAGATGACCGGTGGTTCGCTATCTCGTGATTTCGATGTGGAGACTGGTCTGCCCCTCTGGAAAAATGCTTTTATTCTCGAATATCCCACCGATGAGTCGTAATCATCAGTGAAAGACCTCGGTATTATAAAATCTTAACATTACAGGCTTGTTAGGCGTGTGTAACATTGCATCGTCTATTGATATAGACCGGCCGGAGAAGAACACACATTCTATGCACATATCCACAGACAGATAATTCTCACAATCTCAGAGGAAGTACTACATGAAATATCTCTGGAACATCGAGTTTGCCCTGATTTTCAGCGCAATGGTCATTGGCTGCGGTGGCGAGAGGGACGGCAGCACAAACGAGACAATTACACAAAAGGGATCGGACACAATGGTGCTGATAGCACAGAAGTGGGCGGAGGAGTTTGGCAAGAAAAATCCCAATGTACAGGTGACAGTGACGGGTGGAGGCTCTGGCACGGGTATCTCTTCACTGATTAACGGAACAACCCAGATTGCAAACGCTTCCCGGCCTATGAAGGAGAAGGAGCGCGAGCAGATGATGCAGAAGAATGGAAGCGATCCGGTTGAGATCGTAGTTGCCAAAGATGGTATCTCCATTTATATCCATCCCGACAACCCTGTCGAGCAACTGACTTTGGCGCAGTTGAAGGGCATTTACGAGGGGACAGTCAAGAACTGGAACGAAGTTGGTGGCAACGATGCTTCGATGATTCTCTACGGTCGTGAGAACAGCTCTGGCACATACGATTTTTTTAAGGAACATATCCTGAAGAAAGGAGATTTTGCAACGGAAACCCAAACGTTGCCAGGAACTGCTGGAGTTGTCAATGCCGTTTCGAAAGATGTGAAAGGTATCGGCTATGGCGGAGCTGCATACAGCCAAGGCATTAAAGTATTGAAGCTGGCTGGTGCGGATGGGGAAGGACTTCTTCCAACACTTGAAAACGTGACTTCTGGGAAGTATCCACTGGCACGCGATCTCTACTTCTACCTTGAGGTTGAACCATCAGGAGCCATCAAAGAGTACATTGACTGGATTTTGAGTGATGAAGGTCAGAAGTTGACAAGAGAGCTGGAGTACTTCCCGATTCGACCGCTTGAGGGAGATATTCAAGCAAGCGAAGGGGCTGAAGAAGCAAAGGATGACACAACAACGGTCAAGTAAGAAGACGACCTTGCAGCAGAAAAAAGGCGGCTATAGAGTCGCCTTTTTTCGTTTGATAGTATGAAGAAGTGGTCGAGTTGAAATATCTTGCAGCCGTTTTGAAGAACCACAAATCTCTGAGAGGTTATGAAAGTCGCAATTCTGACTGGTGGAGGAGATTGTCCGGGTATGAATGCCTTTATCCGCTCGGTTACACGCTCGGCGATCAATCTCAAGAAAGAAGTTGAAGTCTGGGGCGTGCTCGATGGTTGGGCAGGCATGATTGCTGGCAGCTACAGACAACTTGACGTGCTTGATACTGCCGGTATCAGCCGTCTTGGCGGAACAATTCTCGGCACTCTCCGTGCTCCTGAAATCAAAGAACAGGAAGAGATGCGTGAACGCGTGGTTAACAATTTTCTGGAAGCTGGCTTTGATGCCTTTATCTCATGTGGAGGGAGCGGTAGTCTTCGTGCTGCACACGATCTCAACCGACGTCTACGCGCAAAAGGAGAAGAACGCCAGATTCTCTTCACCTCAGCCTCCATCGACAATGATGTCGCCAACACCTATGGCACCTCTATCGGCTTCTACTCTGCTATTGAGCGAAGCATGGAAATGATGGAGTGGATTCGTGACACCGCATCGGCCCACAGACGCGTCTATGTTGTCGGTTCGATGGGACGCAACTCGGCATACCTTCCCGTCTATGCGGGATTGACTACCGGTGCAGAATACGTAATACGACCTGACGAACAGGTTGATTACGATCGTATCGTCGACATGATTGAGGCACGCGACCGCGACACACGTATTATAGTCAGCGAAGGTTATCCGAGAACGTTGGATGAGATAACGGCAATCCTGAGCACATCGCTTGAAAAACTGCATAGCGCTCATGAGATCAGAACCGTGGATATGGGATACTTCCAGCGTGGTGGCATGGCATCAGTTACAGATGTGCTTCGTGCAAACTGGATCGGACACTGCATGGTGCAAGCTGCTTTTGCTGGTGAAAAGAGCAGTTTCTTTGGAGCATTCCATATAGGGGCTACGCCAAACAAAGTGACGTTCGAAGAGGCAATCCGTCCCGAGGCTACGCATGAGGACATTCCGCGGGCAATCATGGAGATGATGATCACTTTACGGTAAGAATTCCCCCCCCCGACTACAAGATCAGATATTTGTTGAAACGAACAAATTTGAGCAAAAGTGGACTTTACCTTTACCCTCTTATCACACCCCGAATTCAACTCTGAAGTGCAACGGTTGCTGGAGGAGTCATAAGGCAACGGAAAATCGGCCTGAAGGCTGAAGAG
>JAGWAZ010000034.1 GCA_021296135.1 Chlorobiota bacterium
GTCATATCCTCCAGGTTACCAATCGGGGTCGGCACAACAAACAGACGCCCCTGATCCATAACAATATCTCCTTGAGAACAATATCTCCTTGAGAAATTCATCATTGATGTGTTGTGACCATATCACAATGAACGTAATTTGCGTCTTTTGCCCTGAGTAATCCCATAGGAAATAATCGATAAAAAAATCGTTCCCGTTTGAAAAAAAATCCGTAAAATCGGTAACATTTCAGTAGATGATTGGGTCTTTAACTTCCCTAGTGATGGCTGATGTTTGCATTTTTACTCGCAAAGTCAGATCCAACTCCGCTAACGTTAGGAACAATGAACTACTTTTCTATCAATAAACACAATCTATTCATCAATCAGAGATCCAATTATGATGAACGTTACAACTTTACCTACATCTTTTGGTCGTTTTGTGATCGGACTGTTAAGCCTCCTCTGCTTTGCACTGTTTTCCACGCAAGTTTCCGCCCAGGAAGCTTCGCTGGAAGAATGTGCAGGTGGTACGCTCTTCTTCATTGCTTATCCCGATACGGCAACCAATGCACAGGATTGGCGCTTTCTCGACCGTAGAGACGAAGAATTCTTCCTCTACATCTACTCAGCGGTTGACCAGAAGGTCAAGATCGGTCGTACCAACGGTGCATTAATCACCGAAGACTTGATCGGCGGTGAGGTTAAGGAGTTCGATACCAAAAGGGTTAGCGTGCCTCTGGTGTCAGTCAGAAATTCCCCTCAGACAAACGTTCTGAAGGTCGAATCAGAATCTCCTATAGTAGTCTATGCCTACATGGCAACACGCTTCGGCTGTGCGGCCTTCACGCCGATACCGGTCGGGTCGTGGGGGAGCGAGTATTTCGCGGCAACGTGGGAAGGTGAGACCGTTCGTCACATTCAGCCTGCGGGCGAGAACAACTATGACACCGAGAAGGCACCAGCCCCGGCAGAGATTCTGGTGATTGCAGCCTTTGACGGCACACAGGTAACCATTGATGAAACCGGTTGTTTGGCCTCTTGCGCAAACTGTCGGACATTCCGTTTGAACGCAGGAGAAGCCTATCTGGTACAGTCCTGCGTTGATACGAACGAAGCGGTCGAGAATCAAGCCGACATCGCCGGCTCTTTCATCACAGCTACCAAGCGCATCGGTGTTGTCAGCGGTAACACTCGTCTCTGGCATGAGCAATTTGTCGAGGGCTACATCGGAGCGAATTCCTACAAAGACCTTGTAGCCGAATGGCTTGCACCGACCGAGCAGCATGGAACGGAGTTTGTGTTCATGCCAACGTGGGATGATCGGCGCCAGCGTCCAAACGCCGATCCAGTCCGGACAAAGGAATATGTTCGCGTCTATGCAACATCAAACAACAAGACTGATATTAAATGGTATAATTCTCGTGGAAAGGCTGTACCTGCACAGTCTACTCTTATCAAGAATGGTGAATTCTCGCATGAGCAGCTTGGTGAACTAAGTCGTGCTATCCCATACCTGACCTCAAAATCGGGTCAGGCTTACCAGTCACCTCGACCGGTGATCAAGTTCAATGGAACGACCGGTGGGGGAAACTTCATTGGTGCGAGCTACCATTCATGGGGAACCTATATGGTCGAGATGGTCCCACGCGAACAGTGGATCTCCTTCTCGGCATTCAAGGCTCCATCCTATCCGTCAAGTATGAGACATTACCTGAACGTCGTAACCGACACAAACGAGCAGTTCAACGTCTTCTTCCGCCAAGGTGAAGGAGAGCCTCGCTTCTTTCCGTTCAACGGAGGGAAGATTCCGGGAACGAGCCTGATGTGGGGGCAGCTCTCGGTCAACGCGGGCGAAAACTTTGTTATTGAAGCAGACAACGGAGCTCGATTTGGCGGCTTTGTGTACGGTAGCTCCAGAGGATACGAGCTATATCGTCCGGGAGGTACAAAGAAAGACGACGACGACAAGGACGCATCGGTAGCAGGTGGTGGAGAGGACGATCTTCCGGAGATTCTCCATCCATCCGAGTATGAAGAGGAGACCGCATGGATGTACGGCTTCCCCCTTGCTCCTTCACGTTGCGTTCTTGCTCCACCGGACCGATACGACGTAAAGGTTGAGCAGGATTGTGAGGAGATGATTATCACTATTGAGTCACAGAACGAGAATCCTTCCGGTATCAAGTTCATTCGCCTGGTCGATGATCGCGACACCACGTTTAACACACGTCTTGAGTTTATCGATCCTGAGTCAGCCTTGGAATTGCGTGAGAAGAACGTTGCCAACGCGGAGATTCGCCTCGTGGCAATCGATCCATTAAAGGATGCAAGGGGTGTCGTTCAGTTCAGGGACCGTACCCGTGAAAGCCAAATACAGCGGATTGAATTCGAGTACGAAGCAGAGCGAGTTGACGTCGTTCCTGCAGAAGGTATCGACTTCGGTAGCCTGACAATTGACTTCCCGGCTAATGCAGAGGAAGTAACGATCACAAATCCTCTTAACAAGAATGTTGTTGTGAAGAAGCTCGGTTTCTTCTTCGGTAACCAGGAGTTCGAGATCACTCGTGTTGATTCGGCGGACTTCGACTGGAGGAGTGGAAATGACTCTATAGTCCTGGAGAGCGGCGAGTCGATAAAGGTTTGGATTGGTATTACGCCGAAAAATGAGAACCATATTTACCTGGACTCGCTAAGGGTTGAGTTGGGTTGTGTTGAAATATCAATACCTCTTCGCGCGGCAACTGCGAAGCCCTGTATTTTCGTGGACGATCTGGACTTCGGTACGCTCTCACCGGGCGAAGGCAAGACATTACCTCTGAAGATCTGTAATAACGGTGAGGGATACATTGAATTCAGAGATCCGTTGTTGACATGGCTTTTGATGGAGTTTAGTGTTTCTCAAATTGACAAACTCAGAGGAGCACAGCTTGGCAAGGACGAATGTGTCGAGATTATGGTCACCTTTTCCTCCTCGCAGAAAGGTACCTTCCGCACTATCGGCAGATTCTCTTCAACGTCACCTGCAGTTGAAGGTGATAATTGCCGTGATACATCAGTCTGGACTGCAAACGTCGTAGATCCTGGACCGCGGATCAGCGGGTATGATTGGGAAGAACGCTGGCTTTCCTCAGAAAATTCGTGCACGAAGAATGATTTAGCTCGGTATGAGTGGGACATTGAAGTATGGAATAACGGAAGTGCCGAATTTGTAGTTGACAACTTGGTGATTGTCGACGATCCGGACGAAGTATTTGAAATTATTGATCCGGGCAACGTTAAGCCTGGTAAAGTTATCGACCCAGGAGATGAAAACCGCGAGAAAGTACGTGTTGCTTTCCGACCTATGGAAGAAAAGACATACGGTCCAGCTGAAATTCGTGTTTACATTAAAAATAATGATTCTGTGCAATACGTATCAGGATCTCTCCGTGGCATCGGTATTGAATCGTACGTAAAGATCACCGGTCAAACCTTTGAACGAATACAGTTTAGAGGCCCTGGTGTAAACACCTCTTCGAAAACGGTTTCTCTGGTAGCTTCTGGAAGTCGTGACGTAAACATTGATCGGATATCCATTAACCCGGATACAGATTTCCGGATCAACCCGGACTGGCTGGATGCACATCCATGGGCAAGGGCAGATGATGGAGTTGAAGAGACGTTCGCACCAGATGAAGTGATTTCCATTGATATCGACTTTATTCCTCAGAGTGCGGACCCGCTTCAAAAAGCCGCTACAATAGATGTTATTGGCGACTTCGCATATGATGTCTGCTCGGAGTCGGATTCTTCTGGTGATCTGACCGGTGAGGTCTTCACGCTTGGTGCGGCTATCTCCGGAGAGTTATTCCAGAACATTCTCACGTGTTACAAGGATAGCGGTTTTGTAACCGTTACGAATACCGGTACTGATTCGATCAAGATTACCAACATCAGTCAGGCACAGCCTGTTGGTCAGGGTATCACGGTCGATTTCGATAACATCGAATTCAGTGAGGCCGAGCCTATTGTTCTTCCGGGTGGTAAGAGCAAGGATATCCCGGTCCACTTTGCACCGGAGCTAGGAGGTAGTTACGAAGCGGATGTTATCGTGACCGTCACAGATATGGATGGCAATTGGGTCAATAGCCTTCGTGGCCGGGTCACAGGTTCGGCTCGGACGATTACGATTACCTTCAGTATTCCTGACAGCGATCCGGTGTTCCCGGGTCAGCCACTGACGATCTCGGTCAACATGGAGGGAGAAGATGATCCGCAAAACGAGCCGGCTCAAGGCCGTATCACACACTTCTCCGTCCAGGTTCACTACAATGAAGGCATGATGCTCGTCGATGGTGAAAACTTCCGTCTCGGTGAGCAATTCCCTGAGAGCGAGGGCTGGACCATCAAGGAGTTCGAGCGTGAGCCTGGCTATATTATCTTCGAGATCAAGAACGACAGCTATATTGATATCCTGCGAGGAGAAGTTCTCCAGATCGACTTCATCACCTTCATCGGTGATGTGACCGAGGCGAAGCTTCGTCCGGAAGTATGGTTGATGCCGGGTGGATCCGGAGCAAACGATAACGAATGTATCGAGTTTCAAGCTATACTTGGTAGTGCCCGCCTTGACGCGGTCTGTGGTCTGAACTTCCGCCTGATCGAGGCAACGGTAAGCAAGTACTCGGCAGGAAACGCCTATCCGAATGTTGCGAGAACAACGACAGATATCGAGTTTTCACTCGGTCTGGATGCTCACACGACGGTCGAGGTCTTCAACCAGCAAGGCGACAAGGTCGGCATCCTGGTTGACGAGTACCTGAATCCAGGTTTATATCGCGTGACATGGGATGTCCGTGGACTCCCGGCCGGTTCGTATTACTACCGGATTACATCGGGACATTGGACAGGAACACGAGAAGTGAGGGTACAGAAATAACCCTCACCGAATAATCGAATAAACAGGTCGCACTCCTTCAAGTGCGACCTGTTTTTGTTTGCAGGAACGCCATCAGGATGGTGGTGTGTGTAAATAGAAGAGGAGATGCAGCCAGGGATGCCTGTGCTCCATACCTGCCTTCCACTCCCGGACTGATTCGTATCTTTGCTTCATGAGCCGATCAGAACAAATAAGCCCACTCGCCGCTCGTATCAGACCGACCTCTCTCGTAGATGTGCTTGGTCAGGATCACCTGCTCGGCCCCGGCAAACCGATGCGACGAATGATTGAAACAGGTCGGCTTCGCTCGATGATCCTCTGGGGCCCACCCGGCGTTGGAAAGACGACCGTTGCTTTGTTGCTGGCTCAAGAGGTAGATGCCCCCTTTCATCGCTTGTCCGCAGTGTCAAGCGGCATCAAGGATGTCCGTGAAATTATCGCCGAAGGGAAAGCAAGAGCAGAGGATGGCCAACATCTTGTTCTCTTCCTCGATGAGATTCATCGATTCAACAAAGCACAACAGGACGCTCTCCTGCCTGCTGTTGAGGAAGGCTGGATAACGCTGATAGGGGCCACAACGGAAAACCCATCCTTCGAAGTAATTCGTCCCCTTCTCTCACGCTGCTGGGTCTTCACACTTAATCCCCTCGACTCAACGGCACTCGATGCACTTGTTGATCGAGCATTTGCCATGGAGCCGCGATTAGGTGGAATCGAGATCGAAAACAGAGAATTCTTGAAACATCTCTCGGGCGGAGATGGTAGAAAACTTCTGGCAGGGCTGGAGCTATCGCTCGATCTTCTGGAACAGGGTGAAACTCTTATTACCGATCAACACCTGCGAACCGGATTCAGTAGCCGGCAGTTTTACGACAAGGCAGGCGAGGCACACTACGACATTATCTCCGCCTTTATCAAGAGCATGCGAGGCAGCGATCCGGATGGCGCACTCTTCTGGTTAGCCCGTATGCTTGAGGGTGGTGAAGACCCGTTATACATCGCACGGCGTATGATAATTCTGGCGAGCGAGGACATCGGGAATGCCGACCCCTATGCTATTACCCTGGCAACCAATGTTTTTCTTGCCGTTGAACGGATCGGGATGCCGGAAGGAAGAATCATCTTAGCTCAAGGGGTCACATACCTTGCCACAGCATTAAAAAGCAACGCAAGCTATCGTGCAATTGATCTGGCAACTCGCGACGCGCGCCAACATCCTCACCTCTTCCCTCCCCTTTATATACGGAACGCACCAACAGGTCTGATGAAAAGCCTGGGATACGGAAAAGGCTATCGGTACGCACACAACTACCAGGATGGCTTTGTCGAACAGAATTATCTACCGGAAGAACTGCTGGGCCACGTCTACTATCATCCAACAGAATACGGAAGGGAAGGAAAGATAGCCGAAAGATTGAAGGAGTTATGGCCGGAGAGGTATAAGAAGGCAGAGAAATGAATACGGTACAACGAAGACTACAAACCGCTATATGTTTACACAAAGCATCCTCTTCATCTCTTTCATTCTACTAACCATTCAACTATTGAACTATCTAATCACTCGACCCTAAACTCTTAACTCTAATAGTCGAACAACGGATAGATAAAGAGGATAGCTCCGATCAAAAGGGCAATGATAATGATATACTTGACAAGCTTCTTGACAATCGCCCCGATCAAAAAGATCAGCAAGATCGGCAGCGCGATTTTCAGAATTGCAGGAAGAGATCGTAAGGCTTCCAGAATGTCCATAGACAGATACGTTCGATGTTGGAGTATACTCGATCCGATCAGAGAGAAGCGTTCAACGTAATGCGGTGCATCCCACCGAGGCCGGCAAGGCTGTTAAAAGCATAGTCAAAGCGATACTGATCGACAAGGATGCCAACTCCGGCTGAGAGTCCTCCAAGCCCCTTTGATCCGCCAAATGTCACATCCTGACGAACACGATTGTTATATCCGAAACGAAGTCGTAATGGATCAGAAATCGTGAACTCGCCACCAATAGCAAACGAAGAGAAGTGGCCGAGGAAGTTATCGGACTCGTCGAGCATACGACTGAAGTTCAAGGCAAGTAGAAGAGGCAGACCCCGCAATTCATGCGAGACTCCAATCTTCAGATCGAGGGGGAGCTCTTCGTTCTCTTCACCGAAAGATGAAAGTTGCGAGCCGAGATGAAGCAGAGAAGCCCCCGCCTGGATATTGTTCACCGTATCCTGGAAATAGAGTCCGGCATCGAGGGCCAGGGCAAACGAGGAGTATTCATCAATTGACGAAAAGATTGCCTGGCCTCCTACGCCCGCGGAGAATCCTTCTCCTAACTCATTTCCCCAACCGACGTTTATGATCAGGTCCTGCGATCCGAACTCCCCACTCGCGTTCCCGTTTCTATCAGTTCGCTGAAAAGAGCCATAGGTATTAAAACTAATGCTCGCTCCAAGAACGCCGATTCCATCAAACCGCGAGGCTCCGGCAAGAGAACCGCTGTTGATATCAAGCAGATGTTTGAACGCTGTGAAAGAGATCGGCGTGGTGGAATCAATCGTATTGAGAAGAGCCGGATTATAGTTGAGACCGTTCGGATCTCCCGCAACCGTAACGAACGCTCCGGCCATTGCCGAAGAACGTGCCGAATAATCATTACGAAGGAAATCATAAACAAACGGCTGACTCTGCGACAGAAGACTCTGAGCAATAGTCACAAACAAGAATGCTGATAGTGCAGGAATAATTTTCATTATCATCCAATTTCTCTTGTGGAATCGAAGCCCGTTGCCGATAAAACTACCTTCTACAAAACCAGAGCTTCTGGAAGCCCGAAATAAGGGATAAATTGTCGTTTCATACAAGTAAATTCTGAATCTCTTATGAATTGAGCCAGATTCCAATTGAAAATGACCTCTCTCCTTGTTCCTTGTCTCCCTCTCCCCTTGTCATTAGAACAATTGCGACACACACTTATGCGCACTATCCCCCCGAAGCCGGGAACCATTCATAGAGCATAAAATAGACAAGAACGCCTGTTATGGAGACGTATAACCATATCGGATATGTCCAGCGAGCAATCTTTTTGTGGCGATCATAGCGCTTTTGCAGACCACGATACAACGTCATGATCGCAAGTACCGGCAGGATCGCAGCAAAAATAATATGAGAGAAGAGAATAAACCGATACAGTCCAACAAGGAAGGCACCTCCACCTCCAAAAGGGGTGTTCATTCCACCTCGCAATGAATGATAGGTGACATATGAGATCAGGAAGAGGATAGATACTCCGAAAGCCGAAAGCATAACGTTGCGGTGGGCTTTCCAACGTCCCTGACGAATCATGGTAAAGCCGATCAGCAACAGTATTGTCGCCGTCCCGTTGAGAACCGCGTTTACCCGAGGCAACACCATAACGTCGAAATCAATCATCAACCCATAACTTCATAACGATGAGGATCTCCCTTTTCTTCTCAGTACAGTGATTTTAGCAAGCTTAACAGCCTCCTTCTCCCCTCCTGGCTCCTTCCGTCAAAAATGCCTCTCACCTCGCCTTCGGCATCCACAACAAAGAATTTTGAGGAATGAATAATTGGCTCCATAGGATCGGTACCTTCTGCAATTGCAACATGAAAAGCATCCCGCGCAAGATTCTGAACAACTGAATCGCCCGTTCTTAAAAAGAGCCATCGGTCCGAGTCTGCATTGTGTTCCGTGGCATACTCCGCAAGACGTTCGGGAGTATCGTACTCAGGATCGACGGTAAACGAAACAAGTTTGACCCGGCTCTCGGGATCAAGATCATCCTGCAAGACGCCCAACGACTCGGTCATTATGGGGCAAATGCCTTGGCATCGGGTAAAAATGAAACTGGCAACCCATGGAGCGCCGCGCAATTCTCCCAGACGCATTTCTCTACCACTCCGTTCAGTAAAGACCGGATCCTCCGGAACCGTTCCGAACGACTCGAGTTCTATTCCCCTGACACTATTCTGTCCTGCCCGATCCGACATCAGGAAATACCCACCGACAATCAAACAGAGCATTAAAACCCCCCCGATTATCAGAAGCGTTGAACCACGATCATATAATGTCAATGCCTTCATTCTATCTGCAGACTCAATGAATCAGAACTTTGGGCCATCAATTGCCATTGCGAGAAGGAGAATCGGTAGATAGATCAGCGAAAAGTGGAAGAGATGCTTCGCTGAACGATTTTCCCGAGTAAGGGCAAATCGGAAACTCAACCATAGAAAAAGAAGGCCGAGAATGGCAGCGCCAAAGAAATAGACTGGCCCGGATATTCCGACGAGAGTTGGGATCATGCTGATCGGTAAGAGCACCGCTGCATAGAGAAGTATCTGGCGACTCGTCGCATCACCTTTGGGATCAAGATTAGGAAGCATCTTGTATCCCGCTCGTGCATAATCTTTACGATACACCCACGCAAGCGAAAGGAAATGAGGCATTTGCCAGAAGAAGACCAGAGCAAAAAGGGCCAACGCTCCAATATCAAGACTTCCGGTAGCGGCCGCCCAACCAATCATCGGGGGTAGTGCTCCTGGAACAGCTCCAACAATGGTATTGAGCGTTGTTTGCTCTTTCAGGGGTGTATAAAGAAAGACATAAATGTTAAAGGTAGCAGCCGCAATAAAGGCTGCGAGGAGATTTGCTGAGAATGCGAGCCAGACCAAGCCACCTACGGTCAGAACAATTCCAAGGATCATTGCCTCTTGAGATGAGATACGTCCAGCCGGCAGAGGGCGATTTGCTGTCCGCCTCATCATACCATCCTGCTCTCGCTCAACAACCATGTTCAGAACAGCACAGCCCCCGCCGACAAGGAAGGTGCCTGCAAGAGTATGAAGAAGAGGCATGGGCGAAAGAGTTCCACGAGAACCAAGATAGTATCCAGCCAGCGTAGTCATGACAGAGAGGAGCGTCAGTCGAGGCTTGGTCAGTTCAACAAAATCGAAGAGTCGAGATGATAAACGAAACTCGGTTTTCTCTGAGGGAGAATTCAGGAGCCGCTCCGATGTCTCACCCGTCCTCATGTGGTCGCCTCCCCAGGTCCTGTACGAAGATAATTCCCTTGTAAGCCTCCTTCAAACGAGCTTTCTGCCAATCGTGCAGGAGCAAAGAGTCTGTGAGTCTGTGCGGCAAGAGCTACTGCCGTACCAAGCACAACTGCTCCAACCATCACATGAAACGTTGTGACCAACGGCTGCTTTCCGGTATAGATCGTCGAAATTCCGAGCGAAACCTGAACGACTAACAGAACAAGCAACAGAGTTGCCGGACGGAAAAACTCACGTCGTTTCCTGTAATTACGGAACACATGAAGGGCGGTCCAGATCGAAAGGATTGACACAACAAGTGCCCAGAAACGATGGGCAAGATGTGCAACCATGTGCTCACGGGTCACTTCACTCAAGAGCAGCTTGTCAAGAATTCCATTATGACGAAGCTCTTCGTTAGCAAAGGCGATTGACGCATCACTGAGAGGAAGAGACCAGGCTCCGAACATGGTCGGAAAATCCGGAATAACAAGTCCGGCTTCGATATGACGCATATAGGCGCCCAGGATCAACTGAATCATAATTGCGCCTACCGTCCAGAGCGTCAATCTGCGAAGCGTGATCGTTGAATGATCCTGTTGCTTTGCATTTGCAGGAGCCTCAATCCATCTGGGTGAGAGTGCAAGGGCAAGAATCAGAGACATACAGAAATATGTCTGCCCCAGCGTTCCATGAAACGTTGATGTCCAGGCTGGAAGCCCCAGCAAAACGGTAACCCCTCCAAAGATCCCTTGTACCAGAACGGCAATCGATGTCCAAAGAGCTAAATGCTTGACCCATTTTCTCTTATCAACTCGCCATATCCATATGGTCAGACCAAACGTCAGTAATCCAGCTATCGAAGCAATCATTCGGTGTGAATGTTCCCAGAAGACCCCACCGACCATGCGGTCGAGCGGAAATGAAAACATGAAATGTCCGTAGGTATTTGGCCAGTCGGGAACGGCAAGACCGGAGTTGGTGCTTTTCACCATTCCACCGACAAAAATCAGGAGAAGGATAAAGCCGACTGTAAGCCATGCAAAGCGATGGAGGAGACGACCACGATACGATTCAGTCGATGGATTCGATGCCGTCGTTGTCATTCGATCAGGTAGGTTTTTCGCTCCATTTTCTAATCCATCGAATATACGGAGCCTTGCTACCTTTGCCGAGTTAGCGAGCGTGTAAATGTGTAGTTAATCATCCCCTTATGTATCAGCCGCAAGTCGAAAACCACTGAAAATCTGGCGACGAATTGGATAATCCCAATTCCTGAAGGTGTTTCGAATTGCTCCTGCACGAGTAGCCCAACTCCCGCCCCGGAGCACTTTATAGTCCGAGCCAAAGAAAATCTTTGAATACTCATCATACGGGAAGGCATTAAAGCCAGGATAGGCTTGAAAATCGTCGGCTACCCACTCCCAGACATCGCCAATCATTTGATGGCAGCCAACAGGGCTGACACCATTGGGATAAGCTCCAACTTCAGCCGGCATCCACCCGAGAATATCAAGGTTTGCCTTATCAGGAGTCCAGGAATCATCTCCCCACGGATAGAGTAACGCTCGTTCATTCTCCCTATCCCATGCAGCGGCCCTCTCCCACTCGCTCTCGGTCGGCAATCGCATTCCAGCAAACCGACAAAAGGCTGAAGCCTCATGCCAACAGACGTGGATAACCGGACGTCGTGGGTTGACCGGCTCTTCGTAGTTCATCGATGACGTGATCCAGATACCATCTTCGTTTTGACGCCAATACTTCGGCGCGTTGATATCCTCTGCTCTAATGAACTCCCATCCCTCATCTGTCCAGAACTCACGGGCACGATATCCTCCGGCATCAACAAACCGCATAAACTCTTCATTGGTGACCGGCGCGACACCAATTCGGTAGGAATCGAGCGAAACGGGATGCTTCATCCGTTCATTATCGTATACTCCTGCACGCAGGTCTGTTCCCATAAGAAACTTGCCTGCTGGTACTTCGATCATTCCACCGATCTCTGAATTGCCGGTCGGGAGTTCTCGCAACGGAAGCCTTGGGGAATATGGTTCTCCCCTCTTCAGTTGCAAGGTCTGAAGGATGGTCTCATTATGCTGGTATTCATGCTGCAAGAGGATCTGATACACAAACCCGGCCCGAAGCAACGGATGCTTTGCATGGGACAGATCGGCCTCGCTAAGTTGCTGAAGAACGACATGGCGAATCTTGTCCAAATACTCTTTGAGCTTTTCCCTATCGGGCAGCGGAAGTTCGTCACGGATGGAGCGGGGATTTTTGACGGCATCGTACATTTCATCAAGCTCGGGGAAGACTTCGCCAGAGTCCGGAAGCGATCGGACTCCCCAAAGTTCCTCGAAGTTGCCAATGTGCCCTAAATCCCATGCAATGGGGCTCATCAGTTGATCATGCTGACTGTATAGATCGCCATCGGAAAGTGGTGCTATCAAATCGAGCGTTCGTTGGCGCGCTTCGGCAAAATTGCGCTCGATCTGTTTTTCAAGTGAGGTCGATTCTTCTACAACTGTTGAATACGCCATGGAGAAAAATACAGAAATGCAGATGTGAAATGAACATTTTTGCTCACTTTTTCACCTTTAACTCCTTTTTCAACTCCTTGTATGACTCTCTCTACTCGGTTGTAAGGATACCATTGAACTGACAATCAAGCAGGCGCAGACTCTGAGCTAGCCGCCGTTTGCGAGCTAATGGTTTTTCAGCAAAGTTCTTTCTGATCCAGGAATTACGACGGACAGTTTTCTTGAAAAGCTTCTGCAACTCTTTAGTCCGGGTAGTATCAAGCTCGAGACGCTTTTTCAGGAAAGCAAAGGCGATCCGCCGCTTAGGGACATCTACTATCCTTTGGTTCCCAGAGAACCAGATAGAGAAGAAATTACGAACTTGGAGGCTCACCGGAACAGGAAGAGAAAGAGCGTCAAATCTGATGCAATGAGATCAAAGAAGAGAATCAGTTCAGATAGAGTCATAGTATCACTCATCGTTGTAATTCTGCTGACTGGAGCAGGCCTTCAAGCTTCGGCCCAGCAACCTGATAATCGATTTACCTTTGTTGCAATTGGCGATGCTGGCTACCCGGGACCAATCCTTGAGCAAAACGCGGCGGAACTTCGCTCTATTGTTGAGAGCTATCAGCAAAAGCAAACTCCGCTCGATGCCCTCGTCTTTCTCGGTGATAACTTCTACCCGACTGGTCTGAACCATGATTCAACTGAACGTGAGCGACTGCTTGACCAAGTGCTTGGACCACACGCCGTCACTTTCCTCTCGCTCGGGAACAAGAATGTCCACGCCCTCCCCGGGAACCACGATTATTATTGCGAAACGCTTGGGCCAGTACCATACGGAACGTGTAATACCGGTAACATATATGAAGCTGCCATCCCTTTCTGGACGTATTATCTGGATCGACCAGGCGCGAAACGATACGCTGTTTATGAAGGCTCGCCCGATTCAATTGAACTGTTCTTTATTAACTCCTCTCATTTTCTTGTACATGACATCGAATTATGGCAACCCTACCTTGAAGAGTGTGAGCAGAGACTGGAAGCCTCTGCAAAAAACACGTCGGTTAAGTGGAGACTTCTCTTCGTACATCATTCCCCCTACAGCGTCGGACCGCATGGTGGCTATCGTGTGTGGAACAAGAAGGAGAAGAGAGTTCTCTTTCGAGGTTGCTGTGTTGAAGACGGCCATGACCCGGTAAAGTATATCAAGCGGCTTGCCGGATATCACGAAGATAACTGCGATCCGATTTACGTCGCCTACCGAGACTCGATCTTCAATATTATTGCACGAACAGAGGCAACAGTTCACGCGACTTTTGCCGGGCATGAGCACAGCCTTCAACTCCTGGCTCAACGCGATCGTCCACCAGGAATACCTGGCGTCTATGTAGTCAGCGGAGCCGGTTCAAAACAGACTGCCGTAGCCTCTCCTCGTGTAGATTCCTCTACAGGGAAACATATCTATACCCATCCTCAGAATAATGAAGAACTGAAGGGAAAGAGTATCTATGGATTTGTTGCTGGAACAATTGAGGGGGGAAGGCTCAAGCTCTGGTTTATTGACGGAGCCAGTGGTAAAAAGGCAGATATGGGAGGCGCTTCGGATTTCTTCATTGACAGGTCAGGAAATCTTGTTGAGACGCGATAATTCCCAGAAGAGAATCGTTGCGGCCATTGCAGCATTTAATGAATCTCCCTCTCCGAAGCTGGGGATTGATATTCCTTTTCCTTGGTCTTTCCATTTGTGGGCCAAGCCATGAGCTTCATTCCCGATAACGTAAATGCCACGCGGGTCAAGCTGTGTAGTTCCCAGGGAAGCCGAGGCATTTGCCTCGAGCAGATAGCATGATCGCCCACGACCGACTACTTCATCCAGAGTCAGATTCTCTCCTATTTGCAGTCTGAAGATCGCCCCCATCGAGGCACGAACGGCTTTCGGATTCCAGGGATCAACGCTTCCCTTTCCAAACAGCACTCCCATGATTCCGAACCAGTCAGCAGCACGGAGAATTGTCCCCGCGTTTCCAGGATCCGCCAATTGATCGAGATAGAGAATGGGTGAATCGAGTTGTCGGAGATCTGACAACTCAAGAGGGGCTTTCATTCGAACAACGGCTCCAACTCCCTGGGAATGATCCGTAGCGAAGAGAGAAGTATCGTTCTCTTCGATCATGAATATCGGACATCTTGATAGCTCACTCGGCAATGAGCGCATCCCATCATTGTCAGCATAAAGGAATTCGACTTGTTCGGGCAACTCTGACAACTCACTCACAAGCCGAATACCTTCAGCGAGAAAGAGGGAGTGCTTCTTACGCCTTTTACGGCGGGCAAGAGACCGAATTAACGAGCGCTGAGCTTGAGAAAGGGGTCGATTTGAACTTATGGCGTTCATAGAGTTAAGAGTTCGTAGAGTTGTTCAAAAAGTCGAGGGTCGAAAAGTCGGAGAAGGTTTTTCTTGCGTCCAAATTCATGATCCAAGCTCCAAGTTCTACCTCCTCTCGTCCCTACGCTCATTGAGCGTATAAGTCCGGAGTCAAGATTCTTCTCTGGCTATGCTCGACTCGCTACACAATGAACACATACGAGGTTATCAGACTCAGAGTACCCAGCCTCAAAGAACCTTCTCAATCGCTGCGCGGAATTGGGCTTCGGACATTCCCCCGACCAACATGTTGACAACATTCCCATCGCGATCAACAATAAAGGTGGTCGGCACATAGGGAGAACTTCCATAATGTTGCACTAACTCCGCGTTGCCAACAAGCATCGGATAGCGCAAATCATTCGCTTCGGCAAACACCGCAAGATGCTCCTCAACCGATTCTCCTGCGACAGGACGTTCCAAGGCAATGCCGAGAACCTCGAATCCTTTCGAACTGAATTCATCACGGAGTTTGACGATGTCAGGCAACTCACGACGACAAGGAGGACACCATGTTCCCCAGAAGTTCAGCATCACGACGTCCCCTCGATAATCTTCCAGACTCTCCACCTCTCCTGCACCCGTCTTCCAAGAAAAACCGGGAGCTTGATAGGATGCCGTCGTAAAATTGGCATCCTCAAAACTTGGAAGTGCTGTACCTGACATGCCATTGATGACACCAATCTCTGCAGCAGGTCCCTCCATTTGTACAACCTCCACTGTAGCTTCCGTAGTGTCAGGCTGGGCATTTTCATGCTGGCCCTGTCGATCCGAGGTACGATTGGCATGATCCTTATTGCATGTGACCAGGAACAGAACGGCAAAGGCTCCGGCAAGCAAGAACAATGACCTCAAGAGATTCATGTGTTGGCTGCGTTGTTTCAATAACTGAACGGGGGACGAGATGAAGCGCACAAAATTGCCCCTTCTATTCTATCAGCGAAGGTTCAAAAGGTTGCTCATGTCTATGTGTGACCGATTAGCAACAGCAACGATAACTGCATCTCCCTCTCCCTCTTTATACATTACAAGATTGCCACGCGGTTGAGTTTCCATCCAGATCCTTTCCTCAGCTTCAAGTTGAGCCAAAACATCTTCGGTAACATAGAACCCTTTTCCCTCCTTCAAGACCGATAACGGAATTTCTGAGATGTAGAGCTTTGTATCACCTTGTTCATATATCAGATATGGCAAACTGGTCTCTCCTCGCTTACTCACAATTCCACCCTTTAAAGGAAGAGCAACTCCCGGAAAGGTCAATCGGGGAATTCCCTGTTCGGCAAACGTTGATAAAAGATCAGAGAATTGATCTTCTTCGTATTCAACCTGCAGTTTGCCTGACATAAGATTTTCATATGTCAATATTGCCTGATTGAACATGTTGATCGGTCCGGTTGACCGTCGGGTAGATTCAGGAATCGACTCTCGTTTATCCGCGGCTCCGGCCTCTACTCTCTTCTCAGTCTCAGAGGGATTATCGAAAAGGATGATATAGGCGCCCAAGCCCAGAATTATAAGCAACAACATAAGCAACGGAAGACCAGCCCCTGAACGACGCGCTCTTCTGCTATAGAAAGCCCGACGACGATTCTCAGCTTGTGTTATCGCCTCAATGCTCTTCTTGATTGCATCAGGTACGGTCTTGCTTCTCTCCCCACCGAATCGCTCTCGCACCACCATCTTCTGCTCAAGCTCCCGTTCGTATGCATCTCTGCATTCGGGACAATCTCGTAGGTTCTTCTCTCCTTCCTGCTGAAACAGGTCGGCATCAAGGCGGTCGTGAACCTTGAGCGTGATCTCTTTTTGGAGCTCTTCACTCGTTATAGCCATTGCAATTTCGATCAGTTTATGAAGCAACCTCTACACGATCTTTATGTTCCTGGGCCTCGAGCCAACGTTCAGCGTCAATAGCTGCCATGCAGCCGCTGCCGGCGGCCGTTACTGCCTGGCGGTAGACATGATCCTGCACATCACCAGCGGCGAATACACCCTCGACACTTGTGTAGCTCGTTCCGGGCTTCACTACCAGGTATCCATTCTCCTCCATCTCAAGTCCTCCCTGGAATAAATCGGTATTCGGCTTGTGACCGATAGCCATGAAGACTCCGTCGACCGGCATTTTGGTAACGGTGTCGGTCTTTACGTTCCGCAGCGTTATGCCTGTTACTTTTTTCACAGGATCATCCTCTCCAAGAATCTCATCGACTACTGTATCCCAGATAACCTCAATTTTCTCGTTTGCCAGAACGCGATCCCTCATGATCTTCGAAGCTCTGAACTCATCGCGGCGATGGACAATCGTCACTTTTTTGCAGAATCGGGTTAGATAGTTTGCTTCTTCCATAGCCGTGTCGCCGCCGCCAACAACAATGACTTCCTGATCTTTGAAGAAGAAGCCATCACATGTTGCGCAAGCAGAGACTCCATAGCCCATGTACTTCCCCTCCGAAGGCAAGCCGAGAAGCTTTGCAGAGGCACCTGTTGTAACAATAACAGCATCAGCGGAAAGTTTGGTCCCGCGATCACTCTTGAGCTTGAATGGACGTTCAGAGAAATCGACTGAGGTGATATACTCGTAGCGGGATTCGGATCCAAAACGCTGCGCCTGGTGACGGAAAATCTGCATCATCTCCGGCCCGAGAATTCCATTTTCAAATCCGGGATAATTCTCCACATCCGTTGTTATCATCAACTGTCCACCCGGTTGATCCCCTTCGTAAACAACCGGATTGAGGTTTGCTCGTGCAGCGTAGAGAGCAGCCGTCAACCCGGCCGGCCCCGACCCAATAATAATCAACTTGTGGCCCTCCCGCCCATCACGCATCTCTCCTTCATGATGAGGATTCTTGATCTCGATTGCGGTCCCGTTCTGCTCTGACATAACCTTTATACCTTTGTCGTTCCGTTTGTCTCTGTTTACAGTGAAGTTTCTCCTTCAGAAAATGAATGATCCGGATACATAGCCTATACGCTGACTTGACTCCGGTTGTAAGGTGTGAGTTACATTGTATTGACACCCCGCACAGTCAGAGTAATGAAAATACGCCATTCAGACCGAATCACTTTTCTCCATCTGTTTTTCTCTCTCTTCCCAGATGGTTCGCAACACCATTGCAAGACCAGCATTGACAGTATACTGTCGAATTATGTCTCGTTCTCCCTTAAAGTGATGAAGCTTCGCTTTAAGTTGATGTGCAGAAGCAACCGCAATCCAGACCGTTCCGACCGGTTTATCGGCAGTCCCTCCACCAGGTCCCGCAATGCCTGTCACAGCTACTCCATAATCAGCCGGAATTCGTTGTAACACCCCCTTTGCCATTTGAATTACCGTTCTCTCACTTACAGCTCCATCGGAATCCAGAATTGAAGATTCCACGTCAAGCACACCTGCCTTAACAGAGTTAGCATAGCTGATTACTCCTCCCAAATAGAAATGGCTGCTTCCGGGTATATCGGTCAGCGCTCCGCCAATCAATCCTCCTGTACATGATTCGGCAGTAGCTAAGGTGAGCGCACGAGATCGCAGTTCACGAGCCAGGGCCTCGGCAATGCCTTCATCCCGACTGCTCACACTCCATTGTTCGATAGCTTGCTCTATTCTCCCGGATGCTTCCCGAAAGGCCTGAAGCGTTGTTTCTTGTGAATTCTTGCGAATCAATCTCAGTCGAATAGTTCCTGCCGATGGCAGATAAGCAAGCGATAGTCCTTCTGTCATACTATGTTCAATTCTTTCGAGTCGTTCGGCAAGAACAGATTCCAGCAGACCGTGCAGAAGCCAGACCTGCTCATGAAAACCATCATCACTACCAAGATGGTTCTCAAGAATATGCTCAAAGAGTTCCCGCATTTCAAACGGAACGCCTGGCAGAACGTAGACAGGAACGTTGTTCAACTCGAAAGAGAGCCCCGGAGCCGTTCCCCAATGGTTCAGAATAACCTCGCAGGCTAAAGGGACTCGCGCCTGCCTGAGCGATCGCTCGTTCGGTTCTCTGCCAAGTTCTTTGAATCGTTGCTGAATCAAACTCCTTTGTTCTTGATCAACCCCCATATCACAATCCAGCAGATCACAGACTGCCTTACGTGTCAGATCATCATCTGTTGGGCCAAGGCCACCTGTCGTGAATATGACGTCGGCATGATGACTCGCCTTAGTAATGGCATCGGCGATCGTCTGACGATCATCATTGATTATTATCGCTGAACTGACGGTATGTCCTCTGCCTGCCAACGCCCGTCCCTGCCACGCTGCGTTCGTATTGATTGTTCTACCTGATAACAGTTCGTCTCCAATAGAGATCAGAATAGCATTCATAGAGGATTCCATAATCTTCTAAAGATTTCGACAGATAAACCCGGGAGGCCAGATTCTCATTCTCCAAGGAATCGACTAACCAGACCAACAAGGGACAAACCAAACCAGATGAGATGAGCAGATATGTTTGCGTAGATAGCAGAGACCACATCATCCGCCATTATTCCGAGGCCTCCTCTTCTGCGATCAAACCAGCTTGCTGGCCATGTCTTTGCAATATCAAACGTGCGGAAGCAGAGGAAGACAAGAATTGGCCAGAGAGGATGAACAATCCAGAACGATGTCATTGCAAGCCATTGCCCGGCAAATTCGTCGAGTGTAAAAAAGGAAGGATCCGGTCCAAGGAGTTTTTCAAATCGGTCGGCAAGCATAAACCCGACTATAAAGGCCACAGCAGCAGCTCCGATAAGAACGATGGGATTAGAGCATCCCGGGATGTAGTAGAGACAGGCTGCTAACGCGCTGGCAACCGTTCCCGACGCAATCGGCGACAACCCTGTAAAGAGTCCCCCCGCAAGCGCTTGTTGCCAATATGGAATACCCAGCTTACGAAGGTGTGCCGGCGACTTTGCCACGCTTTCCCGGAATTCGGCGAACATGATGGTATTCGATGAGATAGTGAATGGCTGTAAAAATCGAAAGGGCGACCAGAAGGAGCATCACAGGATCGACAATCGCCGGAGCAAGAAAACCGGCAACGTAATCTTGCCTAATCGATTCACGCAGATAGTCTACATTATTCAGCGTCCAAGCTCCGACAATATACCAAAGAAATATCAGCTGAATCGCAGTCTTCCACCTTGCAGTCCGGCTCGTTACAACGGGATTTCCTTTGCGATCTGCAATCACCCGAAGGACTGTAGTCAGAATGTCACGTCCGGTTATGATTATGACCATCCAAAGTTCCAGAACGCCGAGAGCAACAAAGGCAAAGAAGGCCGCTCCAATGAAAATTTTATCGGCAAGTGGGTCAAAAAAAGCTCCGAAAGGGCTCATAGCATTATATCGCCGCGCGTACCAGCCATCATACCAATCGCTCACCGCAGCTATCAGAAAAATACCGGCAGCTATCTGAACCAACATCGCATCATTGCTCAAAAGCAGCCACAGAAAGAGTGGCGTCAAAAGAATGCGTGAAGCCGTAATGGCATTCGGTATGTTAAGGGTCGGTTGCATTTGCGGAAAACAAGGTAAAGCTACGGAAAGAGTCCCGAATCGGCTTCATAAGCAAGTATTTTCTTCATATCAACTTTTTTTTAGGTTGTTCGTCAGTTTTTGCATACGCCTGTATGGCATACACTTTGTTGAACATTTAGTACTATGATCTATAGATTCTTTCTTGTCACGTGCTTGGTTATGCCCTTCGTTACGCTGGAGTCGAGAGCGCAAGGTGCCCCCCCTGCCGATGTATATTTCCGGTATTTTGCGTTTGACGGAGAACGCAATCCCATATTCTGTCTACCAATCGATTCGGCAGCCGGTCTGCCCCGGTGTTATGGCGTTGATTACGATTCTGCTGGACGTCCGATACAAGTAACGCAACTCTTTTTCGGGAACTTCAATTCACGGGCAGACTGGACAATCATGAAGTTTCGCTATAATACTTTATCGAGCGGATCAGTTGCCGTAGCTCGTACCTGGCACGGAGCAGGAGGAATTCCGGTACAAATCGGGTTTGCCTATGGCGAAGTTGTCCTGTACGATTCAACGGATCGACTCATTATGTATACGGCAACCGACAAGAATGGGAACCGGGTAGAACGAGTTAATGGAGTAACACGTTCGATCTTCCGAACCAGGGATGAGAATACCTTCATTCAGGAGTGGCGCTATAGCAACAACAAGCAATACTCCGGTTCAGAGCCGGATATCTGGAACTCACAGTTTGCCTTCCTCGATAATCGTGCATGGTTTCGGGTATTCAAAATCGATGACAACGGCTTTGTTCTTGAAGAGCAGGCTCTCGATCTCGCAAAACGACCCGTTATGTTTCCCGGAGGAGAAGGGATTCGTCAGTACGAGCGGAACGAATGCGGTCAGGTACTTTCAGTAAGATTTGCCACACAAGACGGTTCACCCATGGAAGATAGCTCCGGTGTTGCTCGCATTGATTATAGTTATGATGAGGCTGGAAGAATGGTCGAGTGGGTTGCGACCGATCTTTCCGGCAAGCTTAAAGGGCGGATCGAATTTGCCGGAGCTGCACGGATGTCCCGTACATACCGCTCGTTCGATGGACGTTTACTCAGAGAACAGTTTTTTGACGCGGAGGGGAACCTGATAGAGCTTCAGGAGAAGTTGGAAGGTTAAGTCGGGTGGAAGAGAAGTCCGGGATAAGGATATCACAGCAATCAGAGTGCCAAGATGTTGAAGATCGCACAGATTCGTAGCTATCTATCGGAGCCGGATCGGGTTGGTCGTCAGCCGAAGAAGGATCCTGAAGCTCAGGCGGCTTTCTATGCTAATCGGCGGCGCATACGAGGGGCTCGTGGTCAGGCCCTGCAACGGCTTCGGGTCGAGTAGACCGAACGCAGTTTCGCCCACGCCTATGAAACCGGAGGCATGCGCCGTAGGTACCTTCGGGGTCAGGAGAAGATCTCCAGACGGCTATGTATTCATGTTGGCGCGTTCAATCTTGGTCTGGTGATGCGCAAAATCACCGGCGCGGGGACTCCGAGGTGTCTCGAAGGCCTGTTATCGTTCTTTTTCGCCTTTACTAAGGAGCTGAAATCGGCTTTGGATCTCTTTAGCAAAGTCCTTGGTGCTTTCGGAAGGTTTCCTTGCAAAT
>JAGWAZ010000035.1:0-36076 GCA_021296135.1 Chlorobiota bacterium
TTTTTCTGTTCCATTTGCTGTGTCATAGTTTAATGAAGATGAACAATTATCTATGACACAGTTTTTTGAACACCCTCTAAGTCCTATTCCTTCTTCGTAACTTCGTTCCACCTACATTTTTCATTCATCAAAAGCCACAAGGCATGGCCGGTACACGCGACTACCAGGTAACAGCGCGCAAATGGCGACCAACCGTGTTCAGTTCTGTTGTTGGTCAGGATCACGTCACTCAGACGTTGAGGAATGCGATCGCAAACGATCGGCTTCACCATGCGTATCTTTTGAGTGGACCACGTGGCGTCGGCAAGACCACAACGGCACGCATCCTGGCAAAAGCACTGAATTGCACGAACCCGAGTGAAGAACAGGAGCCATGTAATACCTGTGAGTCGTGCGTTTCGATCACTGAAGGACGTTCACTGGACGTGGTGGAGATAGATGGTGCATCGAACAACTCGGTTGAAGATGTACGGATGCTTCGTGAGAACGCCAAGTATCCGCCCGTAAACGGCCTATACAAACTCTATATTATTGATGAAGTTCACATGCTCTCGACCAGTGCGTTCAACGCTCTGTTGAAGACGCTGGAGGAGCCTCCAAAGCATCTGATCTTTGTTTTCGCTACAACTGAACCGCACAAAGTGCTTCCGACAATTCTCTCTCGCTGTCAACGCTTTGATTTCAGGCGTATGCAGATAGAGGACATTGTCTCTCGATTGAGCCTTATCGCCCGGAAGGAGGGGATGAACCCGGAGGAAGATGCGCTGGTGATAATCGCCCGAAAAGGGGACGGTTCGATGCGGGATGCGGAGTCGATTTTTGACCAGGTGACCTCGTTCTGTGGGCCAAACTTTACCGATGATCACGTCAACGAAGCATTGAACCTGATAGACCAGGAGTTCTTTTTCTGCATCACAACGATGATGTGGGAACATCAGCCGGCTGAGGCCTTCGAGATTGTCGAGTATATCATGCGAGCTGGTTATGATCCCGGAGAATTTCTTCTCGGGCTGGCTGAACATTTTCGCAATATGCTTTCAGTGATGACAACCGCTTCCCCACGGCTAATCGAGACTACCGGAGCAATTCGTGAACGCTACCAGGTCGATTCAGGAAAGTTTGAGCAGGGAGACATAATTCGTGCACTCCATCTGACGCTCGGTGTGCAAAGCGCTATCCGTTCGGCATCGCAACCACGACTGCGTCTCGAGCTTCTTTTGATTCAGCTTGCAGTTATGGATTCGACTATCAGCCTTGAAGAGCTTCTTGAGAACATTAAAGGAATTCCTGATGGAGTGGAACCTAGTCAGACTCTCAGCGCTTCATCGCCAACTACTCCCTCTGCTTCCTCCGGCCAGCAAGACAGTGAGGCCAAGAAGAGTGAGCCAAGCCCTTCGGAAGCTGAAGACACATCATCGAATGGAAGCGAATCTCCGCAGGCTTCACTTCTCAGAGAGAGTCGCGAATCTGGTGAATTGAAGAATTTCTCTTCTCGACTCAAAGAATTTCCAACGAGTACGACTGTTCGATCAATTCCGCCATCAATGATCAATGACGGATCGATGGCCAATCATGATAAGAACACCAATCAACAGTCTACGGTCGCGGTCAGTATGTCGATCGATAAAGTCCGTTCTCAGTGGAATAGCTTTCTTGCTTCTTATTCCGAGAAGATGGGATTGATGTATGCACTTCATCCTGCTGCTCCGGGTGAGTTGCAGGGAAACGTTTTACAACTTTATGTCGAGAACGAGCGACAGAGAGATTTGATTGAGCAGTACAAGCATGATATCACGCAGTCGATTCAATCATTCTTTAACCAACCCTTGATTGTTGAAGGAGTGATCGGAATCCCTCCCACCTCAAAATCGAATGGGAGTGGGGTGAAAGCACACACCGGTGAAGCAACGGTTGACGGGGAGTATGAGGATCACCCGTTTATCAAGGGGATTGTTGAACTCCTTGGCGCCGTAAAAATCTGAATAATAGGACATACCGAATTCTACTCGCAAAGCATGGCCTCCGTCCTCCGGAGCCATGCTTTTTCTTTTTTCGCATTCCCACTTAGTGAAAAGATTTTTAATGTTTTCGTAGTGATTACCAGAATTGGGAAGATTCTCAGCTCTCAGATTGAGTTACGTGAATAAGGAATAACGGCGATAGGGTTTGCTATAACGCTTAAAACTTTACAGAAAGACCGATTTTCCATATTAGGAAAATGAAATGTAAAATATTAATACATAAGTCGAACACGACAAACGAAATCATAATTTTCACACTCCTGGTGGGGAAAAGTGGGGAAGGATGCTATACAGGTGGGGAGAACGGTACAGAGCGATTAGTTTGAACGCTGAAGTCATGTCGTTTTTCAAGGGACGCGAAAATTATTCGGTGGATGATAAGGGTCGTGTTGCGATCCCAGCGAAGATGCGCAAGAGCATGTCGCCGGAGGCTGCCGATACCTTTGTTGTTACCCGAGGGCCGGATGAAGATCCCTGTATCTACGTTTACCCGCTCGACGAATGGAAGAAGATGGAAGCGCAGTTGGCTGGGCTTAATCAATACAACGGTCGCGACCTGTTCTTCGTTCGCACTCTTCTTTATTGGGCCGATGAATTAGCGCTGGATAAACAACACCGTGTAATGATTCCGAAAGCTCTTCTTGAGTTTGCCAAGATCGACAAGAATGCGTTGATCATCGGCGCTATGGACCATATCGAAATCTGGAACCCGGAGATCTTTGACAGTTATCTAAACAAGCGGGATGAATCGTATGCCGATGTAGCCGAGAGAGTGATGGGAGGAAGGCTTCTATAAGCCCTTCGACTAAAGTGAAGTGGAGAAGCCATATCACATACCGGTCATGCTCCGCGAAGTTCTTGACAGACTGAAGATTTATCCTGAAGGAACATACTTCGATGGGACGCTTGGAGGGGGAGGGCATACAGAGGGTATTCTTCAGAGACTTGGAGCTCATGGCAGAGTGATCGCATGCGATGCTGATCCGGTTACAATCACACGAGCACAGCAGAGGTTTGCTAACGAACCACGACTACAGATTCGCCATGGATACTTCTATGCTGTTTGTCAGGAACTCTGCGATGAAAACGTAACGCTCACAGGAGTTCTTCTTGACCTCGGTGTTTCAAGTCGCCAACTCGATTCAGATCAGATTGGATTGAGTTATCGCGAAGAGATGCCGCTCGATATGAGATTTGATCCGGGAGAACGAGATCAGTCGGCGGCCGATATCATCAATAACTATTCGCCGGAAGACTTGGCGACGCTTTTCAGAACCTATGGTGAGGAACCGGCAGCATGGAAGATCGCTCAGGCAATCGGCGCAGGCCGAATTGTCAAACCGATCAGTACAACGAAAGAGTTGCGAGAGATCATTGAAGAAGTGATTCCGGGACGATTCCTGATCAAAACGCTGTCGCGAGTCTTTCAGGCGTTGCGGATTGCCGTTAACAATGAGTTGGAAGAGCTCGAGCAAGGGCTTGGCTGCTTTATAGACCGACTTGAGGTCGGAGGAAGGTTGACAATTCTGACGTACCACTCGTTGGAGGATCGAATTGTGAAACAAAAGTTTCGGGTGGAGGAGAAAGGGTGTGAATGCCCACCCAGAATTCCAGAGTGTGTATGCGGCAACGTGGCTCGTTTGCGGATGATTCCACGAAAGCCGATTCGACCAAGTCACGATGAAGTAAGGAAGAACCCAAGAGCACGTAGCGCAAAGCTCAGGATAGCAGAAAAAATTGTTGAGAAGTGATGTGAGAGGAAAACGTAATACCAGGAAGCTCGAAGACAGAAACTATTAAGGCAGATGCAGGCAGTACGGGAACGAAAACGAGTAGCGCAAAAATCTGCTAAGAGAGGAGCCTCACCTCGTTCTTCTCGTCAGACAGAACTGATGCTTGAGGCAGAGCCTCCGCAACGATCGTTCCTTAGTCGTTGGAGTGCTGCCGGATTGATCTTGGTAGCTGCGGCCCTTGCGGTTCTCTTCGTTGCCAATGCAATTCACGTTAACGAATTGCTCAGAGGAGTGACCTCGGTAGAAGCAGAACGGGATGCTGTGAAAAGAGAGAACGAAGGGCTTCGGGCTGAGTTAACACGGCTGATGTCAGTGGATCAGATCACTGAGAGGGCAACTGGTATTGGCATGATTCAGCCGGAGAAGCCGCCAAAAGCATTGTCGTTACGCAATAGTGAACTACAGGTAAATCCATAGAGAAACATCGTTAAGGCTCTGAACGTTTGAGTCGAAACAAGTCGAGCACAGAGGTTGCAAGTCAGTGCCCGTCATTACCGAACACCATACCGAATATGCACCAACCCGTCCTCGTCCATCACACAAAGGACGATGGAGGCTTTATGCGGTCGGTATCCTTTTTGCCTTGGCGATGGCAGGAGTTATCGCACGCCTTTTTGTTCTTCAGGTGGTAAAGGGTGAGGAGTATGCAGAGCTTGCCCAGAAGCAGTATGAATCCAAAGCTCCGCTTCAAGCAGATCGAGGTACAATCCTTGATCGCAACGGTACCCTTCTTGCGACAAATATTCCTGCTCTTTCCTTTGCAGTTGATCCAAATCACATTGAGGAACCTGAGATTCTTGCAGAGGCATTTGCCGAATCGTTTGGTGGTGACGTTGCTCTCTGGCGAAAGAAGATTGCTGCTGAGAATACCTCCTTCGTCTGGATCAAGCGCAAGGTTGTTGGTGAAGCGATCAACCGAATGAAAGAAATTGATGACGCCGGCCTTATCACGATCTCAGAGCCACTTCGTCGGTTTGAGTACGGATCGTATGGAGCACAGGTTGTAGGCTGTGTAAACCTTGATAACGATGGACTAAGTGGTGTGGAACTCTTCTACAATACGTCATTGCGTGGTCTGGACGGCTATATGGTTATGCAGCGGGATGCCCTCGGTCGGCGGCGTCCTGATATTGATCTTCCTCTTGTAGATCCGCAACATGGGGAGAACCTGCAACTGACGATTGATATCATCATACAGAGCATTGTTGAAGACGAGTTGGCGCGTGGTATCAAGTCGGCGGATGCAACCACAGGAACGGCTCTTGCCCTTGATCCAAGGACCGGTGAAATCCTTGCAATGGCGAGTCTCCCTTCGTTCGATCCAAATACTCCGGGTGCTGCCGAGCAATCAAATTTCCATCCACGGGGCATAACCAATACCTACGAGCCAGGGTCAACGATCAAGGGAATTATCGCAGCTGCTGCTCTCGAGGAAGGCCTGATAAGTCCTGATGAATTGATCGACGGAGAGGGTGGAGAGTATCATCTCACTGACGACTATGTTATCCGCGACGATCACCCTCTTGGGTTGGTCAGCTTTGCTGATGCGTTCCGATGGTCGAGCAACATCATCTTTGCCAAGGTCGCCGGACGACTCGATCGGTCAACGTTCTACAAGTATGTCCGCGATTTCGGATTCGGTGTATCAACAGGGATTGATCTTCCAGGTGAGGTTCGGGGAGAGGTGAAGAAACCGGAAGAGTTCAGTGAGGGGACACAGGAGTTTATGGCCTATGGTTATCAGATTGCAGTAACTCCACTACAGCTTGCAGTAGCCTATGCGGCGATAGCTAACGGAGGCGTAATCGTGCGGCCACATATTCTCAAGGGTAAAATTACCACTAATGGCGGTCTGCTTGAAGAGACTGAGTCTCAGGGCGTTCGTCGCGTTATCAGTGAAGAGACAGCAGCAACTATTTGCCGGATGCTGATAGATGTTGTTGAGAACGGAACAGGGCGAATAGCACAAACAACGAGTATTCCGGTTGCGGGTAAAACCGGTACTGCTCAAATACTTCACGAAGGGAGTTATGGGAACCAGCGCTATAACGCCTCCTTTATTGGATTCTTCCCGGCTGATGACCCGGAGGTCGTACTGCTTGTTCTTTTGAGCGAGCCAAAGAACGGTTACTACGGAGGCCGGGTTGCCGCTCCGATCTTCTCATCAATTGCAAAGCGGGTAATCAACGTAACAATGGTCAATCGTGAACCTGAACTGCTGCAAGTGATCGATGAGACTGAAGATAGCAACCCTGTCGAGAGTGTTGAGGCGATCATTGTTCCTGATATGCGTGGCCTGGATAATGATGCAGCAATTCGCATGGCACTATCCTGCCGTCTGAAAACTTCGATGCAAGGAATGGGGAAGAGAGTGTTAGCCCAGCATCCTGCCCCAGGAGAGCCGATAAACAGAGGGGAGGTGATCTATCTGAATTTTGGTGACTCAGCAAGAATGCATGTCGTGCCTGATGTTCGTGGAATGACAACGCGTCGTGCTCTTGCTGTGCTGAACGAATACCGATTGCAGCCAAGTATAGTCGGAACTACCGGTGGAGTGATTGGGGAGCAGCGTCCGCTGCCCGGTACTCGGGTGAGCCGGAATGAGCACATCAGACTGCAATGTCAGTGAAAGCTGGTTTCAGCATTGCCGATACACTTCCCTATGCCCCCCTCCGAAGTGGAGGGCAATTGAAAGCGTAGTGCCGTTAGAGGCGGCAAAGTAGCATAAAGAAGTTGGCAGATAACAAGAGAGTCTGGACAGACAACTTTAAGACACGAACAGTGAAGTCTCTTACATCCATAATCTCAATTCTGACTGAGGTCATCGCGATACGGGGTGCTGTAGAGAAGAATGTGAGCGCTATCAGATATGATAGCCGGGTTGTGGAGCCGGGAGATCTTTTTGTGGCCGTTAACGGTCCTGATGACCAGGCCCTCGGATTTGTTGACGCAGCTCTTACTGCCGGAGCTGAAGCAATTCTTCTCGATGATCCGACACACATGCCTGAGAGGACCAACGGAGCAACCTGGATTCTTGTACGGGATGCTCGCCGAGCTATGGCTGAGGCTTCGGCATATATGTTCAATTACCCGATGCACGACATGGTGCTTTATGGGGTTACGGGAACAAATGGAAAGACAACAACTGCTCATGTTTTACAATTTCTTTTGAATGGAACTGGTGAGACTACCGGCATGATCGGAACGCTTGGAAAGACTATTGAGGGCACAACTCCAACCGGTTATACAACTCCCGAATCACCCGAACTGATAGGGATCCTGGGAGAAATGAAAAAGGCAGGAATGACGAGCGTTGTGATGGAGATCTCCTCACATGCTCTGACTCTCAAACGGGTTGAAGGTCTCTGTTTTTCTGGCGGAATCTTCACCAATATCGCGCAAGACCATCTCGATTTTCATACAACATTTGAGGACTATCTCGATGCAAAGAAAAGCTTCTTTGACAGACTCGACTTACACGCACATGCAGTGGTCAACATCGACGACCTATACGGAGCCGGAATGGCACGCGACAGTAATGCCGCAATCGTTCGATATGGATACGGCAGAGATGCCGATCTCCGCATCAGTGACACAAACCTCGATTCCAACGGCTCCTCATGGGTCGTAACCTTCTCTGATGCCTTTGGAGGTGGGGTCTTGACGCTCGAGTCGACGCTGTTGGGAAACTTCAACGTAATGAACATTACGGCGGCCTGTGGAATGGTAATTGCAGCCGGAATTGACCGGCAAAGGTTGCCGTCGCTGGTCTCATCACTGAAGCCGGTGCCTGGACGTATGGAGACAATCAGTCTGAGGAATGGTGCAACCGCTGTTGTGGATTATGCCCATACGCCGGACGCGCTGGAAAGTTTGTTGAAAACTACCAGAGAGTTCCATCGCAAAGGAAAGCTGATTCTGGTCTTTGGTTGTGGGGGGGATCGTGATCGAGGCAAAAGACCGTTGATGGGGAGAATTGCTTCGGACTTATCAGATACTATTTACGTTACCTCCGACAATCCTCGTAGTGAGGATCCGGAGACGATTATCAATGAGATCCTTGGGGGAATTGAAGGAGGGCCAACAAGAGTCAACCGGATAACCGATCGTCGAACGGCAATCGAGGCAGCCCTTTCCGAGACTACATCGGATGACATTCTGGTGGTCGCCGGAAAGGGACATGAGACCTACCAGCTTGTTGGAGCCGAGAGACGCTATTTCGATGATCGTGAAGTCGTTCGAGGATGGCATGCAGAGGGGACTAATGGACGTGAACAGAATTAGTACTCAGTCAAATGAGAATTTCTACCATTCAACAGCTTCATGACATTCTTGGTGGTGAATATGCTGGCGCTGCTGCTTCACTTCGACGAGGGATCAAGGGAATTTCTACCGACACACGTTCTTTGAAAAAAGGTGAGGCTTTCCTTGCAATCAAAGGAGAGAACTTTGATGGACATAACTTTTTGACGGAAGCTGTCCGAAAAGGAGCTTCTGTTGGGGTCGTTGAGCATGATTGGTATCTGGTCAACGCTCGGAAAAAGCTGAAGATGCCGTTAATAGTTGTGCGTGATACGCTCGATGCGTACGGACGTATTGCCCTTGCTCACAGAAGGTCTTTCAAGATTCCGATCATTGCAGTTGCTGGGTCAAGTGGTAAAACATCGACCAAGGAGATGATTTCCTCAGTGCTTGAGCAAAAGTTCAATGTGCTGAAGACCGAAAAAAACTTCAACAACAGGATCGGTGTTCCGGCAACCATTCTGAAGCTGACCAAAAGACATGATGTTGCAGTGGTTGAAATCGGCACAAACATGCCGGGAGAAATCGGTGCTCTTTGCAGAGCTATTGAGCCGACACATGGTGTAATTACCAATATCGGGCATGAGCATCTTGAACTGCTTCAGTCAATTGATGGTGTTGCTGAGGAGGAAGGAACATTGTTCAAATGGCTTACAGCGCATGGTGGTACTGGTTTTGTCAATCTCGATGATGATATCGTTAAGGCACTGGGGCAAGGACTTGCCAACCCCGTAACGTATAGCCGGACAAAGCGAGGAGATTATCAGGTGAAAGTGGGGCGATTGAACGAGGGAGGAGCTCCCGGTATTCAGGTTCTTTCTCATAAGCGGAAGAGCATCAAGCAAGTGAAAGCTCAGTTGAATACTCCAGGGAAGCATACTGCATATAATGCTGCTGTTGCAGTGGCAGTAGGCGCAACGTTGGGGGTGCCGGCTACAAAGATCAGAAAAGGGCTTGAGGAGTATCGACCGGATGTTGATATAAGCCAGGGATATGCTCGACTGGCAATGATACGGCTTGAAGATGGTGGACGTATCCTCAACGATACATACAATGCAAATCCGGACTCGATGCGAGTTGCTCTTGAGACTCTTGCGGGGATCAAGATCAGCAAAAAAGGAAGTCGTATTGCGGTCCTTGCCGATATGGCAGAGTTGGGAACGTATGCTTCGGAAGAGCACCGTAAAGTTGGCGAGTTGATTGCAGAGATGGAGAAAATTGACGTGGCGATTTTCTTCGGTCGTCAAATGCGTTATGCATACGAAGCAATTGCTCTGGCAGATCAACCCGCTCGTGTTACCTCCTTCTTCTTCCGGAAGAAAGATAAACTGATTCACGTGCTGAATAACCTGCGAACATCCAAAGATATCGTCCTTGTCAAAGGCTCTCGAAGCATGAAGATGGAGGAAGTAGTCGAGGGAGTTATTACGGAAATCATAGGTCATCAGTAAACAATGGTACAGGGCATTTTGAATTTTGAGTCCATCATTTTGAGGTAATCCTTGCTTTATTACCTGGCGAAATATCTCGAAGAGTGGTTCAACCCACCCGGTGCTGGACTTTTTGACTTTGTAACCTTCCGGGCGGCCGGAGCAGCAGTTACTGCGTTGTTGATTTCGTTGTTTATCGGACGAAAGATTATCGCCCTTTTGAAGAGAAATCAAATAGGTGATCAAGGAAAGAAGGAGGCTCCGGAAAACCATATGACAAAGATCGGGACGCCAACCATGGGAGGAGTAATAATTCTCCTTGCGTTGATCGTTCCAACACTCCTCTTCTGCGACATCAAAAGTTCTTATGTGATATTGGTTGTGATTGTAACGTTTTGGCTTGGTGGGGTTGGATTTCTTGATGATTACCTCAAAGTGATCAAAAAGCTGAGGAAAGGATTGATCGCTCGCTACAAAATTATTGGACAGGTCACTACTGGTTTGATTCTTGGCGGAACCATCTACTTCTTCCCGGATTGGTTTCCAGGTTCCTATGATGTGTTGCATACACGTACAACGGTACCATTTATAAAGGACACGCTCTTTGACTTCGGCATCTACTACATCCCGATCATTGTCTTTGTGTTGGCTGCAATTTCAAACGCTGTCAACCTTACCGATGGTCTCGATGGATTAGCAATTGGAACTGTCAGCATAGTTGCGTTGGCATTGGTCTTGATAACCTACGTGGCGGGTAATACCGTTGCGTCAGATTACTTGAATATCCCCTATATGAAAGGGGCTGAGGAGTTGTCAATCTTCAGTGCAGCTCTTGTTGGAGCGGGACTCGGTTTCCTTTGGTATAACGGTTATCCCGCGCAGGTCTTTATGGGCGATACGGGATCGTTGGCCCTTGGTGGGGCAATTGGTTCAATAATGATTCTTGTGAAGAAGGAATACATGATCCCGATACTTGGAGGAGTCTTCTTTGCCGAATCGCTCTCGGTGGCGTTGCAGGTACTCTACTTCAAGTATACGAAACGAAGGTATGGAGAAGGACGCCGAATCTTCCGTCGTGCTCCTCTTCATCATCACTTTCAAGAGAAAGGTTGGCCGGAAGCGAAAGTTGTAACCCGCTTTTACATCGTCGCAATTCTTCTGGCAATCTGTGGATTGGTGACATTGAAAATACGGTAGTAGAACTTAAAGCTTAGTACGTAGTATGTCAAGACCATCAAATTTCTAGGGACTAAGCTCAAAGCTCTAAGCACTATAGCAAAACTTGATGTCTGAGAAAGCTACATATACCATCCTCGGTGCCGGTCGTTCTGGGCTCGCTGTTGCGCGATTGCTCAGCGAGGAGGGAGCAGAGGTCTTTGTCAGTGATGCGAGACCAGAAAGCGAGTCGTTCGAGCAAATAGAGATTCTTGAGTTGCTTGGTCTTGACTATGAATTTGGTGGACATACTGATCGGTCGCTTGATGCTGAGACTATTGTTCTCTCACCTGGGGTTCCCCCGAGTATCCCTGTTCTTCTGGAAGCAGAGGAACGAGGTGTCAGGATCACAAACGAGATCGAAATTGCCTCATGCTTTTGTGATGGTACAATCATCGGGATTACCGGAACCAACGGCAAAACGACTACCGCCGAGTTGATCGGACATATCTGTCGTGAAGCGGGGAAGAAGGCATTTGTGGCGGGAAATGTAGGAACCCCGTTCAGTACGATTGCACGGCAAGCGGATGCTGAAAGTATTGTCGTGCTTGAGTTGAGTTCGTTTCAGCTTGAAAGGATCGAATCATTTCATCCTCATGTAGCAGTCTTGTTGAACGTGACTCCTGATCATATGGATCGCTATGAAAGCATCGAAGAGTATGGCAGTGCGAAGCTATGGATAACGACCAATCAGGATGAGAGCGATTGGTTGATATTCAATGGTGATGATAAATGGCTTCGGCGCATAAAGGATATGGAGTTCAAGCCGGAGCGGCTTGAGTGCAGTATCAGAATGTCGGTAGAAAAAGGAGCCTTCTTGGATAATGAGAACTTGACACTGCGGATGGGAAAAGAGGACAATGTTGAGCAGGTTATCTCTGCAAGTGAGATCGGAATTCGGGGACCGCATAATCTGGTGAACTCGATGGCGGCGGCGTTGGCAACTCGCGTCGTCGGCGTTTCCGGTCGTAAGATATCTGAAGGGCTTCGGTCATTCCGTTCACTGCCACATCGGCTTGAAGATGTTGCCCTGGTTAATGGCGTCCGATATGTCAACGATTCAAAGGGTACAAATACCGACGCACTTCGATTTGCGCTCGCAAGTTTTGAGGAACCGATTGTTCTGATTGCGGGTGGCAGAGCTAAGAAGAATGACTATTCGGAATTGCTTCGCCCCGTTCGCGAACGAGTATAGGTTGCGGTGTTGTTAGTTGAGGCGGCCAACGAGATGGCTGATGCGTTTAGTGAGCTGACAACAGTCCTCCATGCGGAGGCCGATCTGGAGCTTGCAGTTGAGAAGGCCAGAGAAGTCGCGGATCCAGGGGATGTTGTGCTTCTCTCTCCAGCCTGTGCCAGCTTCGATATGTTCAAAAATTTTGCAGAGCGAGGAAATACGTTCAAAGAGATTGTGCGCCAACTTCATCAATCATCGTTGACCGTAGAAGGAAGTTAATCACTATATGTCCAACGCAACAACTATAGGACAACGTGGTCATAGCGACTGGTTCATTCTGCTGAGCGTGCTTGGCATGATGTTCTTCTCTGTTGCTTTTGTCTATTCTGCTTCTGCAGGTTTTGCTGATACTCGTACTGGATCGACCGAGACGTTCTTCTGGAGTCATCTGATTCGTGTTGCAGCCGGTGCAGGGATTCTCCTCCTCTTTGCACGGATAGACTACCATTGGCTGGAGCGTTGGAGCAAACCACTTCTTGTACTTGCGGTTGGAATGCTCATCTACGTTCTCTTCGAAGGATCGCGAATAAAAGGGGCAACGCGTTGGATCGACCTTGGGCTTATATCCTTCCAGCCGTCTGAGATTGCGAAGTTTGCTTTGGTCATGCATCTCGGTGTGATGATTGCCGACAAGCAAGGATACCTTAATGATTTCAAATTCGGTGTGTTGCCAATGCTGACGTGGATTGGCATAGTAGCCGCGTTGATTGCCTTACAACCAAATCTTTCAACAGCCCTTGCTATATCGTTTCTTGGGTTTGGCGTTCTTTTTATTGGAAGGGTAAAACTCTGGCATCTGGTCCTTGTGACGCTTCCGGTAATTGCGGCTGCTGGAGCCTATGCCGTTTCAGCAGAGTATCGAATGCGAAGGATAATGGGCTTCATTGGAATGCACACGAATGAGAGCGGAGGAATAGAGACAGCAGGTTATCAGTTAAAGCAGGGCCTGTTAGCATTTGGTTCCGGGGGACTCTTTGGTGTTGGGGCCGGGCAGAGTCGTCAACGTCTCTATCTGCCGGAGCCCTTTGGGGATTTCATCTATGCAATCATCGGTGAAGAGTATGGATTTCTCGGGGCAATCCTTTTGCTCTTCATCTTTGGAGTTATTGTTTGGCGAGGGCTTCTCGTGGCGCGACAGGCCCCGGATAGTCTCGGAGAAAACGTGGCCGCGGGAATTACAATGGTGATCGGTCTGTATGCGGTTGTGAATGCCGGTGTAACCACCGGTCTTCTCCCAACCACCGGTTTGCCGATGCCTTTTGTCAGTTATGGTGGGAGCTCTGTTCTTTTCGGTGCTGCCGCCGTTGGTGTTCTTTTAAATATCTCAAGAGGTGCGAACGTGATGCCTTATCGTCGGGGTGAATTGCAACCGGCGGAGGTGCCCGAATGAAGAACAAAAAGGGACGTTTTCTCTTTGTAGCCGGAGCAACGGGGGGACATCTCTTCCCGGCCTTGGCTGTTGCAGATCGTTGTCGCGAGCTTCTGTCTGAAGCTTCGATCCGTTTTGTCGGTGCAAAAGGACGGCTCGAAGAAGAGGTTGTGCCACGTTCAGGGTATGAGCTTGATCTGCTATGGATCAGTGGGTTTGACCGTACTATCTCGCTGAGGAATGCAGTTCTTCCCATCAAGATACTTCGATCGCTGGCGCAATCGCGAAAAATTATCAAGCGATTCCGTCCCGATGTTGTGGTCTGTGCAGGAGCCTATGTCAGTTGGCCGGTTGGCTCGGTAGCAGTGTCACGCGGGCTGCCCTTGATACTGATGGAGTCAAATGCCCTACCAGGCATGGTTGTGCGGAAGCTGGCGCCGAAGGCAAAAGAAGTGCACGTAGCCTTTGAGGAGACAAAGAAATGGCTCCCGGGACCTAACGTGCTCGTAAGCGGAAATCCAATTCGGCGAGTCTTTCACAAGCAGCTTGATAAAGGTGAGGCGCGACGTCACTTTGGTCTCGATCCGGATCGTCCAACGCTCTTTGTCTTTGGTGGATCGCTCGGCGCCCGTTCAATCAACAACGCCCTTGACGGGCTCCTTGGTTCGCTTCTCTCGGATGGCTTGCAAGTGATCTGGCAGACTGGAAAGAGTTATAAGGGGGAAGAACGGCGCGAATCGAATCTTTATCGATCACCTTTTCTTCATGAGATGGATAAGGGTTATGCCGCTGCTGATCTTGTCTTGGCAAGGGCGGGAGCGACAACGATAGCAGAGTTAAAGGCGGTTGGAACGCCATCAATCCTTGTCCCTTTGCCAACGGCCACTGACGACCATCAGCGCATGAATGCTGAGGCAATGCAAAGGGCAGGAGCATCAAGAATGATACTCGATAAAGATCTGGCGGAGCAGTTACATGGAACGATTATCGAACTGATGGTTCGTCCTGACCTGCTCGCCGAAATGGACAGAAAGGCCAGATCAATGGCATCTCTTGATGCGGATGATCGGATTGCAAGAAGCGTTCTCGGGGTTGTAGAGTGTTCCTAGAGTTGAGAGTCAGGGGCCAAGAGTTTGCAGAGAACTGGAACTGTCACTCTGAATTTTCCGCAGGCGGATGAAGAGTCTCTGAAGCTTGTAGAGAGTTCATAGTGTTTATGGTGTGAGAAAAGGAGATAGAAGGTAGAATATAGGCAGGGGCTATATCCCGCTGCTAACTAAGTCCAAAATTCTATGAGCCTATAAAGCTAACAGCTCATTACCACCGCCGCACGCGGACAGATAGCTCGTTATGAAAAAGATATATGCACAAAAGCTGGATCTCTACTACGTGGCAACAATCGCCTATCTGGTGACGTTGATTGCATACGCTGGAGTTACTGGGACGCTTATAGGAGAACGTCTTGAGTTGATCTGGAGAGATCCGATTGTTTATCTGCTCGCTCTTTGTGCTGTTGTAGCGCTGATTGCTCTTTTAGCTGCAGCGGTTTTGAACAAAAAGGTGACGATACGGGAAAGCGACCTCGTCTTTGCCACACGGTTCAAGGAGAAAACCATTCGTGCTGACGAGATTGCCTGGATCAGTTTTCGTCGGGGAAGTCGAGGAAAGTTGCGGGATGGTGTTGCGCAGCGAGCAGCAACAATCAAACTGAAAAGCTATCGCCGCAGACTCTGGCTACGGCCATCAATGTTCGATGAAAGCGAAAAATTGATGCGTGATCTGAAAGAGTGGGCCGAACGGAATCGGATTCCGGTACGATCACGACGAGGAATACGGCGACAGAATAAAGAGAACGATGAGTAAGGAGATAGGAGATAAATGTTCCTGTTTATTTCTCTTAACCAAGAACTATTAACTGCTATCTAAGAACTAAAACTATTCCATGTTTCGCAGTATCAACAGTATACACTTTGTCGGGATTGGTGGTATTGGCATGTCCGGTATCGCTGAGATTCTTCTTGCCGAAGGATTTCGTGTTTCGGGGAGTGATTTGGCAAAGAGTGATGTGACTGCAAGGCTGGAAGAGCTTGGAGCGTGCATTGTACAGGGGCACTCGCCTGAGAATCTCGCGGATGCTGAAGTGGTTGTCTATTCAAGTGCTGTCAAACCGGACGAGAATCCTGAGACACTCGAGGCGATGCGTCGGAAGGTACCTCTGATTCGCAGAGCAGAGATGTTGGCAGAAGTGACACGGTTGCACTATGGTGTTGCAGTTGCTGGAACGCATGGCAAGACGACGACAACATCGATGATCGGTCTGGTGCTTATTGAAGGCGGAATTGATCCAACTGTAATCGTTGGGGGCAAACTTGCCGACCTGGGGGGAACAAATGCTCGACGTGGAGAAGGAGAATGGACTGTTGTCGAGGCAGATGAGTATGATCGCTCGTTCCTCTCGCTACTGCCGACAATTGCCGTGATTACGAACCTTGAGTCAGAACATCTCGATATCTATTCCGATCTCGATGATCTGAAACGCTCCTTCGTTGAGTTTGCAAACAAAGTTCCGTTCTATGGATTTGTTGCTCTCTGCCTCGATGAACCGGAGCTTGTCGACATCATGCCGAGACTGACTCGACGTGTTGTCAGCTATGGAACATCATCACAGTGCGATGTGCAGGCATCTGAGATTACCTATGAGAAAGGGCGTTCCCGGTTTACTGTTTTGTTCCGAGGCGAAGTGCTTGGAACAATTGAGCTTGGGGTTCCGGGATTGCACAACGTGAAAAATGCCTTGGCTGCAGTGACTTCCGGACTGGCTCTTGATGTCCCGTTTGAGACCATCTCTAGTGCTCTGGTCAAGTTCAGTGGAGTCTATCGACGTTTTGAGATAAAAGGAGAGAGCCGGGGTGTTCTGGTAATCGACGATTACGCTCATCATCCAACGGAGGTGAAGGCGACGCTCCAGGGGGTGAAGCGAGGCTGGAATCGACGAGTAGTTGTGGTTTTTCAGCCACATACCTACACGCGAACGCGTGACTTTCATGATGAGTTCGGTAAATCGTTTCTGAACGCAGATCTGGTAATTATCACAGATCTATACCCTGCACGGGAGCAACCGATTCAGGGAGTAAACGGTGAGCTTGTTGCAAAGAGTGCTACCGATTTTGGTCATCGCCACGTGAGCTATGTACCGGAGAAGAACGACGTGCCGGCACATTTGTCATCACTCCTTGAGCCCGGAGATATCGTTCTGACAATGGGAGCAGGGGATATCTGGAAAATTGGAGAAACGATTTTGGAAGAGTTGAGCAAGAAGAGAGAAGTAGTAGATAGTAGATGAGTGTAAGGAAAGGTTGCATTGGTGACATCGGTTAGTCTCTTATGCATCTCTCCAAGCTGAAAGACCATTGCTCATATATGGTTGCCGTAGAAGATATACGGAACAGTTTTCAGGGTCGCATCGAACTGGGTGAGTCGATGGCGCGTCACATGACGTTCCGAATAGGTGGGACCGCAGACATTTATCTGGAGCCTCTTGACAAAGAGGATGGGCTCAGTCTGTTTAGATTCCTTGCCAAGGCAGATATACCGTATGTGCTTATTGGAAACGGAAGCAATGTCTTGATAGCTGATAAAGGTATTCGCGGAGCAGTTGTCAATCTGGAGACGGGGTTTAACTATTTACGTGCCGTTGATGGAGAGATCATTGCGGGAGCTGGAGTGAAGCTGGCAAAGTTTGTCGACTTCTGCATCAACAACAAGTGCGGTGGTGCTGAGATGTTGGCAGGAATTCCCGGGACGCTGGGTGGCGCTATTATTATGAATGCCGGGGCTTACGGTGGTGAGATATCTGATTATATCATGAGGGTAGATCTTATTCGGGATCTGAACCTTCTTTCAATTAAAAAAGATGATGGCGGGTTCGCTTATCGCGCATCAGCCCTTGTTGGCGATATCGTTCTGGAGGCTGCCTTTCGTTTTCCGGAAGGAGTACTGGAACCGATGAAGCAAAGGCGACGTGAGTTGCTTCTTAAGCGGAACGCATCACAGCCGGTGAATTGGCCGAATGCGGGAAGCATTTTCAAGAACCCGCTGGATGACTATGCAGCGCGGCTGATCCAGGAGTGTGGGCTAAAGGGACGTCGCGTCGGTGGAGCGCAAATCAGTGAGTTGCACGCGAACTTCATCATTAATGTAGATAATGCTTCAGCACAGGATGTACTCGATTTGATGGTGATAGCGCGGGATGCTGTTACAGATAAGTTCGGTATAACGCTTGAACCTGAGATAAAACTCATTGGATTCACCAAAGAGGAGATGACACCAGTGGTCTCATAATGATGGCAAGGAAGAAGACGATATCAAGCAAGAGATTAAGGAACCGTCAGATCGATCGGAATGATTCGAAACGGTTTGCCTCGAAGATTTCGCTTGCCATGGTCGTGGTCGGTGCAACGATAGGTCTGGTTGCCGTTGCAAACAAGTGGATTGCACGCGAAGGTCTGCATACGATCGTAATCAAGGGAAATCTGGTTCTGGATACATCGGAGGTCCTTGCTCAGTCAGACATTCCAGACTCAGTTCGCTTGAAAGCTCTTGACCTTGAAGAGATAGAAAAGCGACTCAGCGCACATCCGTTTATTGCGAAGGCAGTTGCCTGGGAGGGAGGAAATGGAAGTCTTGTTCTTGAAGTAGAAGAACGTATACCTGTTGTAGTAGCGATCGTTGATGGTAAGCCTCTCTATCTCGATCAACAGGGTGTGGCCCTTCCGTTTCGCTTCGGGGTTGCCTCGCCTGATGTCCCTCTCCTTATCGGAATTTTTGCTGATGGAGAGATAGATAGTCTAAAGGCCCTGGAAGCTATCGGCGTTGTTGAGACCCTGCGAGGCTATAGTGATCTTCTCTACAGAAGAATTGCAGAAGTGCATAGAAGTGATGACGGAGTCTATACGTTTAGGCTGACCGACAACGGTGTTCCTGTCATTGCAGGCCTGGCCGGTGAAATCGGTCCACGGCTACCTAAACTGGAAGCGTTTCTGACAGAGGTCCTTCCCTACAAAGGTGCACACAGTTTACGTTCGGTCGATCTTCGCTGGAGAGGCCAGGTTGTGGTACGATGGAAGGAAGAAAGGAAGGTGACCTAGTAAGACTGCGATAGATGACTTCCAAGAAGGCGTCATTACCGAAGGACAATTTCTTATCAAACAATAGATAGGGCGATAAACATGGCAGAACAGAACTATTCGACAAACGGGCACGCCGAGGGTGTGAACAATGGATATGATGCAGGTCAGGATATCATTGTTGGACTCGATATCGGGACGAGCAAGGTCTGTGCAATCGTTGCGCGTCGCGATCAGGAGAATCCGGATCAGGTCCATGTCCTTGGCATAGGACACTCTTCTTCTAATGGATTGAATCGAGGTGTTGTGGTAAATATCGAAAAGACTGTTCGTTCAATTGAGCGGGCGGTTGAAGGGGCGGAAGCACAATCAGGCGTGAAGATTTGCTCTGTGATCGTTGGTATCGCAGGAGATCATATTCAGTCATTCCCGAGTCGTGGGGTCGTTACGATCAGCGATCTGGAGCAGGTAGTCTCGCAAGCTGATGTCGATAGGCTCTTGCAGGATGCTCAGCGTATTAGTCTACCGTCAGACCGTCGCATCCTTCACGTGATCCCGCAGGAATACATTATAGACGGACAAGATGGAATCAGCGATCCGGTCGGAATGTCGGGGTTGCGTATGGAGGCAAACGTACACGTCATTACCGGGCTTCTCACCGCAGCGCAGAACATCTATCGCTGTGTTGAACGTGCCGGGTTGGCCATCGAAGATATTGTCCTTGAACCGCTTGGCAGCAGCTATGCAGTTCTTGAAGAGGATGAGCGAGAGGTCGGTGTAGGGTTGATCGACATCGGAGGGGGCACGACAGATGTTGCTGTCTTTGAAGATGGTACAATCCGCCATACATCAGTAATCGGAATTGCCGGACAGATGGTGACGAACGATATCCGTAAGGGGCTTGGCATCATTGGTGAGCAGGCTGAACGGATCAAGCGCGAGTATGGCTACGCGTACAGTGCAGTGATTCTGAATGACGATTCTTTTATGATTCCTGGCATTGGCGGTCGCAAACCAATGGAGGTGACCAAGTCAATGCTTGCGCGGATCATCCAGCCTCGCATGGAGGAGATTCTGGAGTTCGCATTGGCAGAAATCAAGCGCTCCGGTTATCTGCGTCACCTCTCAGCAGGCGCCGTGCTGAGTGGTGGAGGTTCGTTGCTGCGAGGATCTGCCGAACTTGCTCAGGAAGTCCTTGGAATGCCGGTAAAGATTGGCATACCGGCAGGCTTCGGTGGAAGTGCTCTTGCGCCCGAGGTGGAGTCTCCTGTCTACGCAACCGGCGTCGGTCTTGTTATGCGTGCTTTGAAACGTACATCGGAAGTTGATCTGATAGTTGAGGAGGAAGAGGCAGAGGAGTCGGTTGCAAAGGAGTCCATGTTCAGGCGCATGAAGAAATTTTTTGAAGAACTCTAGAAGGTAAAAAGTAAGAAGTCAGAAATAAGAAGTTGGAAAGGTTCGGTGATTCACACTGGATACTTCAACTCAAATTTTGAATAACTCGGCTCAACACATAACATGAGGGAGGACCACACACCATGATTGAGCTTGACCACAATGCTGAAATGTACAGCGCGAAGCTGAAAGTCGTCGGCGTCGGCGGCGGAGGGGGCAATGCTATTAACAGCATGATTGCGCGTGGCCTTGAGGGATGCGAATTCGTCGCGGTGAATACTGACGCGCAGGCGTTGTCAAAAAACCAGGCACCACATAAGGTGCAGATCGGAAAAGAGCTGACCCGCGGCCTTGGGGCCGGGGCAAATCCTGATATTGGACGGGATGCTTCGATTGAGGATCGGGATGAATTGAGTGAAACTCTGTCCGGAGCTGATATGGTCTTCGTGACCGCCGGGATGGGCGGAGGTACTGGTACCGGAGGGGCTCCTATTGTTGCTGAGGTTGCTCGTCAACAGGGGGGGTTGGTTGTCGGCATTGTTACCCGTCCCTTCAACTGGGAAGGGAAGCCACGACAGGCGAAGGCCGATCAGGGCATAGAAGAATTACGTGAGCACGTCGATACACTGATCGTTGTCCCGAATCAGCGGCTCCTCTCGATTATCGACAACAACACCAGCTTGCAGGATGCCTTCCGAAGAGTTGATGATGTTCTCTACAATGCCACCAGTGGTATTGCACGGATCATTACTGGTCAGGGCTACATCAACGTAGACTTTGCTGACGTGCGGACTATCATGCAGAGCATGGGCGAAGCCTTGATGGGAACTGGCATGGCCGCCGGAGATGACCGAGCAGTCGAAGCAGCACAAAGCGCTATCTCCTCGCCACTGCTCGAAGGTGTCTCGATTTCAGGATCCCAGGGTGTGCTCATCAACATCGTTGCCTCAAGCAGTCTGACAATGATGGAGATTGATGAAGCAGTCGATATCGTTTATAAGTCAGTCGGGCAGGAAGCAAACATCATCTTCGGTGTAGTTATTGATGAGGCGCTCGAAGACAAGATGATGGTGACTGTGATCGCAACCGGATTTAACAGGAAGGCAACGGCAAAGAAAGAGGAGGGGAAGAAGCAGGGTACCTCTATGCCGTTCCGAGCAGTCGGTTTCGATCTGCAACGCGCGGAGACTGCCGACGAAATGGAGCAGAAAATTCCCGAATCGCAACCGAACGTTCCACTAACTCCTACGGAGGAACCCGAAGAGTACGTTGCAAACAATCCGGGAACCTATAAGAAGTACGACGTCCCTGCATACGAGCGGCGAAACGTCAGCCATGAAGTTCTCCGTGGCGGCTTCGACATTCCTAAACACGAGGAGGCTGAGGACAAACAGGAGATACAGAAAGAGCAGGAGGCACAGCGACCATGCCCTGAACGAGCTGCCTTTTTGCGCAGGATAATGGATTAGGTTGGGTAGGCGCACATCTCTGCAGCATGCGCTAAACGCTTGCACAAATCGAGCCGAGCCGGATTCTCTCCGGCTCGGCTCGATTCTTTTCTGACCAGGTGAGAAGTTTTTGTGCCTAGGGTGTCCTTATACAAAATAAGGAGGGTCATTCAGATAGTCTACGATATTTGGTTCCTTATCGCTTTTGCCGGGCTATCAACTTGGCAAACCTGGAAAACGATAAAAAGTACACGCCATGTTCTAATAAAGAACTGAAATAGATATGTATCTTTAGCGTTATGAACTCTTAGTAACAACGAAATCTCCGTAAAACCAACGAATCGACTTTTCTTTGCTGGCTTCTTCAAATGGAACCCGATCTTCATAGTACCTCCCTTATAAGTTAGTATAGGGAAAACCTTTCATCAAAGAAATCTTCTCTTTTTCTTGAAAATCGCTTATATAATGGGATGTTTTGTGAAATTTAGAGTAGTTAAGAGAAACTAAAAAATGAACCCTGCCGGTTCACATCGAACTTCTCCTTTGCGAGATATTTTCATAAAGGAGTGTCGTGTACAACGGCATCAATTTTTCCGGCATGTAAGTCTCTCATTCCATCGATTGCCGATTCATACTGTTCTATAGGGAATGTTCCGTTCGTTCAACTATGTTGCTCCGGTTGCCTTGTACACAGCGCCGACTCGGACGCGGGGAAGATCACTCACTCCCTTCACATCGGTCTCAAGCTCAGAAACAGTCGGCGAGGCAGCAACCGCTTCCGTAAAACTTGAGATGGTAATGATCGCTACAGAAGGAGGCAATCGGAACTTCTCCTGAGTTCGGAGCAAGCCTCAGATCAAACCTCAGATCAAACCCGAGCGTCCGATCTTGTCGTCCACATTTAACAATATTACCTTGCTATATTTGCGATATCAAAATTGACGGTTGACAACGTTGCTTTAGAGTTATGAGATTTCTACGCAGCGAGCTGCTTGGGCTTGCTCTTTTAGGATCAGTTCTATTACTGCGCCCTCTCTGTGCTCAGACAGATAACCCGGATACGAATGATGTCTGGGAAGACATTGAACTGACCGAACCTGTACTGGCTCCAGGGCCAGGGGGCTTTGGCATCTATGGAGGACCGATCTTTGAGTACTCTACGCTCAAAACAACCGACCTTGATCCAGACCTCGATCATACCCTTTTGCTCACAGGTGGCTCCGGTTATGTGATTATTGCGAACTGGCTCGTTGGGTGTGCTGGAGCCGGCGTAACTCTCAATAACCCGAATGATCGCTACGACCGGTTTCGCTTGGGGTATGGAGGATTTATAACCGGTTACGATCGCTATCTGTTCAAAGATCTTTCAGGACGTGTTTTGATGCTTGTAGGGGGAGGTGATCTTGAGATGGTGAAGAAGATCAACATTCCGAATCACGAGGGAGAATTTCTGGAGCGTTTTCGGAAGGAGGATTTTTTTCTCACGAAAGGCGAAGTCAGCATCGGCTACAACGTGCTTCCCTTTACCGATATACGTGCTGCAGCCTCATACTGGTACCCGATCGGAGGAGAGAATGCTGAAGATCTTCGCGGCTGGACGTTTGGTCTTCGCCTGATGCTTGGATTCAGGAACAATGTCTTTTAATAGTCAATGGAGTTAGAGAGTTTATAGGGTTCATTGAGTTGAGCAGTCGGAAGTCGAAGAGTCAGAAGTCGATTGAGTGCAAAATCTGTCCTCATAGCTCACTATCCCGTAGTATATCAACCAGAGTATGATTTCCAACACGTTTTACTATACCATGACGACTCTATTATCAGTATGCCTTCTTTTGCTCCTAGAGCTTCTTGTTCCAGCAACGTTGCTTTATAGCCAAAGCACTGACGAAGAAGACTTTGTGGAGCTTGAGGACTTCGTCGATGAGGACGAGTTCAGCATGAAACCACGCTTCAGTCGTCCAAGTTCGGGGGGTGGGGTTACTCTCGGCTTCAACCTTACTGCTTTGAAGCCCTCAGTTCTCGATCCTTCCCTAAAGGGTGATCTGGTTTTGAGAAACATCGATGTCTATTTCGTCCACAACGGTCTGCTTCTTGGCGGCTCATGGACAACATCAACCCTTTATGACGCTCCTGATAACTATGACGAATTTGATTTTGGTTATCGAGGAGTGATGCTTGGTTATGAACAGGGTCTCTACTATGGAAGATTGAAAATCCGTCCGAGTATTTTTCTGGGTCAGATGGGCGTCAAACTCATAAAATCACGTCCTGATATAACATTTGACACGATACTCAATCCTAGCCGACGGGAAGTCCTTGAAAGAGTTTGGGAAGATGAATCTTTCATGCTTAGGCCAGCATTCGGTATCGGCTTCTGGCCAATCGACTTGGTTCAACTTCGAGTAGAGGCCGGTTTCCTCTATCCGATGCAAGGCAGGCGGTGGGAGGAGTTGCGCGAACCGATATATAGTTTCCAGTTTGTTTTCGGCTCAAACCGGTAACAGTGAGACCTGATTCGCTGTTAAACCAGTGGGAGTTTCATGGTTCAAATGATTGCTTATGTATCAGAGATGAGTTCTCTTGAAGAGCACAGCAACAATTTTACAAGAACTATGAAAGCGGTTTATCTATTTATTGGAATCTTCCTGTGCTCTTTCCTCCTTATCAGTTGTGGACATACCAACAACCTTACCCAGTATGATATAGTCGGAAAGAGAGCGTTTTATCGCGCTCATTCATCAACTTCAGGCTCATCAAAAGCGATTGTTGACAGCCCGGATAACGATAACATCGTTGCAGATATCGTAGCTATTATCGGGAGTGGCGTCGTGAGCGATCGGGCACGGAAAAAACTTCAACGGGCAATTAATACTGATTCGATTGCCAACGCCATCGCGGACGGTATGCGGCGATCAGCCAGTGACTACCTCGGAATTCGGGAAGTAAAAAGCATGTCGGATGATCCGGACTTTATCGTTGAAACAGAGCTGACCGAATTCAGGATAATCTCCACCAAAACCGGACTCAATGCACGGGTCTGTGCCAAATCGCGGATCATCGACCGACGTTCCGGCGGCGTTGTCTGGGAGAATTCCGAAGGACATACCATCAACGTTTCGAATACATTCTCTGCTCTCTATGGGCCGGACGCTGTGCAGTTTGGTGCAAGCGTCTTTAATGCAGTACAATTGTTGGATATGGATGAAGAGGATATCCGCAAGTTCATTAACCCTACAGCGGAAGAGGCTGGCCGTAAGATTGGCGAGACACTCCGTGAAGATGTGGCCGAAATGCATGGACAATGACCTGAGGCAGTAGGTAGGGAAAAGATAATCATATACAAAAGTTACTAAGAATAGTTGACAATTAGTTAATTTATGATATTATAGTTACCATGATTAAAGTAAATAGCATAAGAGAATAATTATGCCAGGACCAGGAAAATCGTACCGAGAAGGTTTTACGGTTATTGAGTTCTATTTCGTATTTTTCTGAATAATGCGGCGGCGGAAAGCGTGGTTTGAGGCGCAACGGTGGCCCGGTGAAGTTACCTGCCCAGATTGCGGTTCTGATAAATGCGTTTCCACGACACACAAGACAAAGCGGTATCGTTGCAAAGATTGCAGGCAGTTCTTTAGCGTTCGCAAGGGAACGGTTATGGAGTCGAGCAAGCTCGGATGACAACAATGGACTATCACTGCTATGTTAACGAATTTGCCGGCGTATAACATCCGCGACAAGGGTACACTCATGCAGAAGACCGCGATGGCGCGGGGAATGGTTGGGAAGCAACTCAAATACGAGGATTTAATCGCATGATGACGAAAGATACGTGGATCGGCAAGGTCCATCATGGCGATTGTCTTGATGTAATGAAGGTCATTCCGTCTGATAGTGTTGACCTTATCATTACTTCGCCACCCTATGCCGATGCTAGGTCTCATACATACGGCGGAATTAAGCCAGAAGAATATGTCGAGTGGTTTTGTGACCGCGGGGAGGAAATCCACAGAATATTAAAGCCGACGGGATCGTTTGTTCTGAACATAAAAGAGAAAGCGGTTGATGGTGAAAGGCACACGTACGTACTCGATCTTATTCTTGCCTTAAAGCGACAAATCGGTTTCCGATGGGTCGAGGAATACGTGTGGCACAAAACCACGTCCGCGCCGGGGAAGTGGAAATATCGTTTTCGAGATGCATGGGAGCGGATAATCCATTTCAGCAAAACCAAAGACATCAAAATGCGACAAGATGCCGTCAAGGTTCCTATAGGCGACTGGACGGAAACCCGCCTACGCAACATGAGTGATAACGACCGCGAGCGGAGAGAATCTGCTACAAGTTCAAAGATCGGTCGCAGAATAGAGGCTTGGGAAGGCAGAAAAACTGTATATCCATCAAACGTCTTGCATCGCCCACCTGTCTGTCACAATACAGGACATAGTGCCGCCTTCCCTGAATGGTTGCCGGAGTTCTTTATCAAATTATTTACCGACGAAGGTGATGTAGTGCTCGATCCTTTTTTGGGTAGTGGAACGACTTTCCGAGTTGCCCAAAAGATGGGCAGAAATCCCGTTGGAATTGAAATAAAAAAGGAATATGTGCAGGAAGAGAGGATTTTGCTGTGAATGATTATTTGCCTTGGATTGCAGATAACGAACTCCTTGATGCTGTAGACGCACTCATAAAATCGTCAGAGAAAGCATACTCACATGCTGAGGAACGGATTCAGAAAAATGTTATTGACCCGTTTTCTTCCATAACTATTGTCTCCACGCTAAACATAAAATCTTCTGAGGATTTGAACAGAATCCAAGCGTCTCAATCTGCATTATCTGGAATGTCAAACGCAATTGGAACGTTTCATCAATCTGTATTAGGTTCTGTGGAAGGCTGGTTAAACCACGATACTGGTTACGATCTTGAAAACCCGTCTCGGAAACTTATTGCCGAAATTAAGAACAAGCACAACACTATGAATCAACAGAACCGAGAAAAGGTTATTAGCGATTTAGATACAGCACTTAAGCAGAAAGGCAGGGAATGGACTGGCTACCTAGTGCAAATTATCTCAAAAAACAGAGAACGTTTTACAAAGAAAACTGGCTTTGGCAGGGAATTGTATGAGACCGATGGGTCTACTTTTTACGAATTGGCAACAGGCTATTCGACAGCCCTGTATGACCTATATCATGCGCTTGAAAAACTTTTGAGCGAAATAAATGGGTCGCTATCTAGTGAAATTAAGGACATGTGCAGAAGAATACTCACCAACGGTATTCCTAAATAAGAAGTCTTCGAATATGACAAGTCAAAAAACGAAACCCAAAATTAAGCACAGTCGCCCTGCAACTCGGACATTAAAGATTGATGTGTTGCCCGAATATGTGGCGAAGTCGATATTTGCCGCCACCAAACAACCCGATTCATCGAAACGAAAGAAATCTGTGAACTGCCATGTTTGTAGTGAGTAGTGAGGATAGATTCTTGGACTCTATTGACTCTCAACTCCTGGACCCTTGACCCAAAAACTATACTCTCGCAGGCTAAAGCCTTGCGACTACCATTCGACCCTCAACTTCAAGAACTACGGTCATTGCTGCGCCAAGGCCAAAGACCTGCGACTACCTTTCAACTCTCAACTTCAAGAGCTACCATCGTTGCCGCGCCAAGCAACGCACTGTCATGCCCCAACGAGGCAGGCTGCAAATCAATACAATCAACAGGAATATAAAAAACGTGATCTCGTAGCCGTTCTCGTACAGGTGTGATCAAATCATCTCCTGCCATTGCAACACCGCCCCCGAGAACAATACGCTCCGGCGAAAGGACGTGAATGATACTGCCAAGACCTATTGCCAGATACTCTGCAGCCTCAAGCCAGGCTTTCGTTGCCAAGGCATCTCCCATCCTGTAGCCCTCCAGCACTTCTTCAGCACGTATCTTTTCAATCGTTCCATCTACCATTTCGAGTAATCGCCTCCCCTCTCCGGGCCGTTCCCGCACCAGTTCACGGGCACGTTCAGCAATATGCGTGCCACTTGCCATCTGCTCCAGGCACCCCCGATTACCGCAATCACAAAGAGGACCATCGGTCTGTACAGTGATATGTCCAACCTCTCCACCACCTGAGGCCACTCCATGAACGAGCTTACCATCAAGGATTACCCCTCCACCAATGCCGGTACTGATAGTCAGATTAAGGAAGGGGTTGGCTCCCTTTCCGATTCCCCAGTGATATTCCGCAAGCGCTCCGAGGTTCGCATCGTTATCAAGGGTTGTCGGGCTGTCGAAAGCCTCAGCAAGTATGCTCGCGAGGGGAATATCCTTCCATCCGGGCAAGTGGGGGAAATTGAGGACGACTCCACGTTCATGATCGAGAGGCCCTCCAATGGAAATGCCAACTGCAACAGGATGTTCCCTGGCAAGCAATTGCAGGGAGCGATCCACAATAACCGGAATCACCAACTCCGGTCTGCGCAATTCTGGCACGGGGAACTTCTCTACTCTCTGAAACTCACCGCTCGAGCTGAAACTGGCATGATCAGCTATCCCGAGTGCAATCTTTGTTCCTCCGATATCAATTGCCAGTAGTTTTTCAGAACTCACACCGACACCTTCAGCAGATGGTCGCAGTTACTCCGAACCATTGCCAACCGATCCCACATAGAGAGTTGCTCAGTTTCTTCATGATTCGTTATGTTGGGTTGATATGCCAATTCAGGCCACAAACATAACATATCGGCACAGTCCACGCTTTGGGTTGGAAGAAATCTCGCTGCACCTTGAGCAAGGGAAGTTAACCGCATTGATTGGTCCAAACGGTTCTGGCAAGACAACGCTTATCCGGCTGCTCTGCGGTTTTCTGAAGCCACAACTTGGAGAGATAACGTTACTTGGTCGTCCATTGCATGAATGGCCCTCGTACGACCGTGCCCGACACATTACGTATGTCTCACAGACATGGCGTCCAACATTCCCTTTCACGGTAGAGCAGGCCGTTCTGATGGGACGAACACCCTGGCGGGGAAAGTATGGAGGGTTTGAAAGTGGGGAGGATGTGAAGGCAGCAGATCGTGCAATAGAACTGCTCGACCTCGAAACCTTTCGTCATGAACCGATCACACATCTATCCGGAGGAGAACTTCAACGAGTAATGATTGCAACTGCCCTTGCTCAAGGAACGGAGATCATTCTGCTCGATGAACCGACGACACACCTTGATATTTCATGGCAGCAGAGCATTCTTGAAAAACTACGAGGGGTTATCTCCGATAGTTCGCTGACTATTCTGGCATCGATTCACGATTTGAACCTTGCCTCGATATACAGCGACCGGATCGCTATGCTCTCGGACGGCCACATGGTTGCCTACGGAAAGCCTGCCGATGTGCTCACGGCAGATCGCCTGCGAAGCGTCTTCAGTCTCGATCTTGACCTCGATGAGAGTCGATATGGTGATGCACCAGGCATTAATTATCGGTCTCCTCACAAATCCTGGAGCCATGCACGATAACTCCCCAAATCCCATATAATAACCGCAACCTTCTCCCGATTCTACTGAATAACCGGAATCGATAACGGAGATTCCTGAACTACTGCCGGAAGAAGGATCAGGACAATCAGCTCGAACAGGGGAACGCCGTGGTTGGATGTTCAACCTCTTCCTCTTTGCTGCTCTTCTCGAGGTTGCTGGAATGCTCCTGACGACCTGGATGAGGTATCGACATTAAGGACTCTCCTCCGACCATCTTGCGTTTGGCAAAACGTTGAAAAAAACCGAATTTCTCCGACTTGTTACCAACGGAGTCGGCGATAGAAAACGGGCTACATATCATGGTCAACATGACAATTTCCCGACTTCGTTCCAGCATTGAAGCCGGAGATATCGTTCTTGCAGACAAAGAAGTTCCCTCTTTCAATGAGGACAAAATCAGCATTGATGCTGAGAGGCCCCGGCAGTTCCTTGAACATGCCGAGAGGAGAGCTTGTGATAGCGAATTAATGATAGCAACTCCCTCTCTTCTAAATGTTCTCAACCTTTGGAAAGGAGAAGTTCTATTTCCAACGCTGTATGATGACTTCTTTGAGAACCTTCATGAGGAATTTAAGGCAAGAGTACGATCAACCTGGCTACGTATCGCTGAACGACTTATCTATGAAGGGGATTACACCGGAGCATCGGAGATTCTTGAGCACATTCACGAGTTCATGCCCGAAGATGGAGAGATTGCCGAGCTTCTTGTAGAAGCATTGGAACTGAGAGAAAAGAGAGTGGAGGCAGGAAGGGTCAGATCGAACAGTATGGGTGAATAGACGTCCATACCCTCCAACTCATCTTTGAAAGAAATGGCCTTAATTGCCACCCAATCGGAACATCCCTCTACTCTTTACACTCCCCCTGAATACCAACACGTAAGAAGTTGATGTCTTGTGTTGTAGGATGTAGTTGTGGTATTATGTTCCACGCTTGTTGTATCCATTTTGAACAAAGAATATTTGTATGACTCTCAACGAACGACAGGAAAAACTCTGCTCTGAAAACACCACTGACTTCTCCGATCTGAAAGCAATCATTTTGAATTGCACACTGAAGAAGTCGCCGGCCCTCTCGCACACCGAAGGACTGCTTAATGTTCCGAAGGCAATCATGGAAAAGAAGAGCGTGGCGGTCGAGATGCTCCGCCCGGTTGATTACGATATTGCCTACGGCGTCTATCCCGACATGAAAGATCATGGTTGGGATGTCGACGAGTGGCCCGGGATTCAGGAGAAGGTGATGGAAGCTGATATCCTGGTTATTGGCTCTCCTATCTGGCTTGGAGAGAAATCCTCAGTATGCACCCAGGTGATCGAACGCCTCTACGGCTTTTCCAGCAATTTGAACGAACATGGTCAGTATGCCTACTACGGCCGAGTCGGAGGATGCATCATCACCGGAAATGAGGATGGTGTTAAGCATTGTTCGATGGGCATTCTCTATGCCCTGCAGCATCTGGGATACACCGTTCCGCCACAAGCTGACGCCGGGTGGATTGGCGAGGCAGGTCCTGGCCCCTCCTATCTCGATGAAGGCTCTGGCGGCCCGGAGAACGATTTCACACAGCGGAACACAACCTTCATGACCTGGAACCTTCTCCACCTTGCACGGATGCTAAAGGATGTCGGAGGTATTCCCGCGCACGGAAACCAGCGGTCGTTATGGGGTGCAGGATGCCGGTTTGATTATCCGAATCCAGAATACCGATAGGGACGAAAAGAGTCCAAGAGTTGAGAGTCATGGAGGCGAGTGTCGGAGAAGAGTTGATTTGGTTAATTCCTCTTTTCGTATTATGCGCCATACGGCACTTATACAGTAGCCATATGACAATAGACTACATAGAGACAGAAAGAGCATTATGAATTACGCATCATGGGATTTGAGCACCGCAGCAGCAAAGATTAGTAAAGGACTTCCGCTCAGAATTCTTACTGATATTCAAAAACGATTGGAGTTATCGAATACAGAACTGGCTGAAGCAATAAGCATTCCTGTTCGCACACTTGCACGACGCCGTAACGAAAAGCGACTTTCCCCTACTGAGTCAGAGCGTGCATGGCGGATAGCCCGGCTTATCGATAGGGCAGCAGAAGTCTTAGGAGGAGAGGAGAAAGCACGGAAGTGGATGAAGGGGCCCAATTATGCGCTTGGAAATGTCAGTCCGATTGAAATGGCAAAGACAGAACCGGGTACAGAGATTGTTGAACAACTTCTCGGGCAAATTGAGCATGGTATACCAGTGTAAAGATTTATCATCTCATACGTATCCAATATCAGCCTCATGTCTCATATCACTATTTGGCGTATTACTCCTCGCACGTATCTGGATACTGCTTTCTCTGGGATAGGAGCAAAAGAATATGGTGGACGCTTTAACAGTCGAGGACATCGCGTTGTCTATACAGCAGAATCGATTGCATTAGCTTTGCTTGAACTTCTGGTACGAATCCATGATCCGGAATCAATTGTTGACTACATATGTATCCCGGCAACCTTTGATACAAAGCTCATAAAAACAATCTCACTTGAATCTTTGCCCAAAGATTGGAATCGGCATCCGTCGAGTTTAGTTTCAAAACAAATAGGTAATGCCTGGCTTCAGGAAAAAAGCTCCCCTGTTCTTCGTGTCCCAAGCGTATTTGTACCTCTTGAACATAACTACCTGCTTAACCCTCTGCACAAAGACTTCAAGAAGATTAGCATTGGAAAGGCAATTTCAGTACCGTTTGATAAGAGACTGGTCAAGTGACAGAGGAAGACATTTTTATAGTGGATGTCTCTCTCAAATTTGTCCCATTAATTAATCACACTTTCCCTCTCGTAGTAGTTCTTTCTCAACTGCCCAGAGTTGAACCTATTTTTTCACCAAAGTTTATCAATCCAAGTGCACTCAACTTTGCACCGACAACACCGCAAAAGCAGCCTTTTCCGTCTGACAGGATGAGCCATCCAGTACACTAACCGAATAGTTACCGATCACCTAAAATGTTGGACGAGCATACGCAACGGAGCTCTTTGCCAGGATATCGACCTTAATCTGTGGGAACCCAATTGTAAAGACTGCAGCAAGTGCACCAACTGAGGCTGGACTCTGGGAAATTCGAGGCTGGAGTACGGGAAATCGGATTGCAAGCTGCCGAAGAGCTTCTCAGCCTTGGCGATACAACTGGAGCCGAAGAATTGTTGAGAACGCTTATCCGCTATATGCCCGAAGATGAAGAGATGATAGAGCTTCACATCCGAGGGCTTGAGGCGTCGGGAAAGAAAACCGAGGCAATGTGCGCTCGCAACCGGCTTAGCACCGTGGAAGTGTAGATTGGTTCGGGTACACGATGGCGACCTCGTAATGGCTTTGTTTTGGAGGAAAACAGTATACTTGCGTTGTGAGTCAACATGATCATATACAACCATCAAGGCTGAAACATGCCGGAGAGTCGTGATGTAGTCCCTGAGCCAGAATGGGACGACGAAGAAGACACCCTGCCTGTGGCTGTTAATCGACGTGACGTGCGTATACGCGTAATGCAAACCCTCTATGCAGGAGCTATCGGTGAATTGGCTGGCGGAACCGATATGAACACCCTTTTCACACATATTCTCTCAGAGTATCTTGAGAATCGTTCCGATCTCCTGGAGTTTGGAAGAGATCTTCTCAGGCGTGCCTGGAACAATCGCGAGACGTGTGATGATCTGATTATGAAGCTCGCCGAAAACTGGGACTTCAACCGCATAACCCCTATCGACAAAGCTGTCCTCCGTATGGGTATCACAGAGCTTCTCTACTTTCCCGATATCCCGACAAGAGTCACAATCAACGAGGCTATTGAAATCGCAAAGACCTTCTCGACCGATAAGTCGGGGGTTTTTATCAACGGTATGCTCGATGCTGCTGTGGCGATGCTGACAAAGGACGAACGGTTGAAGAAGTCGGGTCGGGGGTTGATAGAAGAATAGAGATTTGAGCAAGGTAGCCGGCTCTGGACCAAGCACGAAGTTCTACGTACTTGTTTCAAGTTTCAAATACGCAACCCAACAAATCCGGACTCGTATCCCCCCTACTGCTACGAACAACGAACATCTTCCGATTATCGACAATCCGAATTCCGATAAGGCCCACGCCATGAGACGCATGAAGCTGATTGCCACCGGCGCGTTTCTGTTGATGGCAATCCTCTTTATCATCAGTCTTCAGTATGAGGGGGAAGGGCTTCTCTGGGTTGTGCGCTGGGATCACCTGAACGCCTTTGCAGAGGCTGCCATGATCGGCGCTCTGGCAGACTGGTTTGCCGTTGTCGCCCTTTTCCGTCACCCGCTCGGCATTCCGATCTGGCACACCGCCATCATACCAAAACGGAAAGATGAGATCGGACGTAACCTGGCCAACTTTGTTGAGACGCGACTCCTCTCCGTCGAAAATCTCTCGTGTGAAATCGAACGCTTCTCCGCTGCAAAGGCCGCCGCAAGCTGGCTTGAGTCCAAGGAGAATCGTGGACAAACGACCGACTGGCTTGCCGATGGGCTTACGACGCTGATTCGTGGTTTTGATGATGACCAGATGCGGGGGATCATCGGTGATATTCTGGCGCGTCGCCTCAACTCGCTCGACGGCGCCTCCCTCCTCTCAGGCGGACTGACGATGCTCGTGGAATCGGGACGGCACGATCAACTTGTCGATACCGGACTGCACCGGATTGCCGAATGGCTCCCTTCGCGACGCGAGACCGTGCGGGAGTTTGTGCAGGGGACGGCAAAGAGGACACTGAAATGGGGGAACGTTCTTGTGCCGGACAGGATAATTGACGGAGCCACCGACAGAACGCTGGAAGCCCTTATCCAGGTCTTTCTGGAGGCTGCCCGCGATCCGAAGCATCCCCTCCGGGCCGACATAGCTGAGCGAATCCTTGAGTGGATTGATCGACTGAACACCGACCAGGAGTTGAAAGGGAAGATCGACGAGTGGAAGGCCGAGGCAATCGATTCGCCAAAGCTGCGGGAAACCGTTGCCAGACTCTGGGAAGAAGGGAAGGAAAAACTTCTTGAGGAACTTGCCGAGCCTGACTCAACAACACGAGGCTATATCAGCCATGCGGTCGACCGACTTGCCGAAAAGCTCCGTGATGACAACGATCTTCGCACACAACTCGACGAACGTCTCCGTTCGGTTGTTATCACGTTCCTGAACAACCATCATGGAGAGATAGGCGCCCTGGTACAGCGGACTGTTGATTCCTGGGATGGGGAACGGCTTGCCCGCGAGATGGAACTGAACCTCGGCAAAGACTTGCAATTCATCCGCCTGAACGGCACCTTCATCGGCGGAATGGTCGGGTTGATCATTCATTTGTTGAAGTAAAGGAACGCAGGTATCCTGCCTGCGCTGAACTAAATGCTTTTTCACGCCGACAGGATGGTGGCGTTCCAGTATTCTTGATGAGACATGAGCGCAATTGAAACACTACAAAACGTTGTTCACGCATTAGAGACAAGTGAGATCCCATACATGGTCTCCGGAAGTATCGCACTCGGTTGCTATACAGTAATGCGAACGACACGTGGTATCGATATTGTTGTAGAACTTCAAGAGACTGACATTCAAGACTTTCTAAGTGGCTTTGACGAAGCGGAGTACTATCACTATGAACCCGCAATTCGAGATGAAGTGCGCCGCCGTGGTATGTTCAATCTGATCAGTCAAATAACCGGGTTCAAAATTGACTTTATTGTTAGGAAAGCTTCCGACTATGCAAAGGTTGCATTCTCACGTCGAAGAATTTGCGAGGAGTTCGGGGTAAGGATATGGGTTATTTCATTGGAAGACCCGATCATTGCCAAGCTGGACTGGATTCAGGATTATCAGAGCGACAGACAGATTGAAGATATTCAGGCTCTACTTGAGAACAAAGATCTTGACCGATCATACATGCTTCAATGGATTGATTCTCTCAAACTCAAAACCTTTGGACTGAATATATGATGCGTGACACACCAGATCATATCCGAAAAAAGCAGATCGAGATCATTCTCTCGAAGCCGATGAACGAGCGACTCAGGATGACCCTTGACATGATCGACTTCGCCCGTGAAACCACGCACCGCTTAATCAAACGCCAACACCCTGAGTTCACTGACCTTGAGGTGAAGGTCGAGCTTTTTCGACGAACTTATAAAAACGATTTCACCCCGGAAGAAATGGACCGGATCGTGACATGGATGAAAAGAGAGGAACGCAGGCTTCCCTGAACACCGCCTCAAAAAAAAGAAAAACTACCAAAATTCGGCCCCCGTGCGCTCCTAAACGAACTTTCGTCCCTCTGCCCTCCTCCCTTAACCCCCTTTTCCCAACCGCAGTCCCACAAAAACCACAACCAACGACACACCGGTCAGAATTGCCGAGAGAACAGCTGCCGTCTTGTCATCTCCGAGCGTAAAGGCCTCGTAGATTGCCAGCGGCATGGTCTGCGTGCGGCCCGGGATGTTACCACTCAGCATCAGAGTTGCCCCGAACTCTCCAATGGCACGGGCAAACGTGAGGACGATTCCTCCGGCCAAACCACTCCGAGCAAGGGGCAGTAGAATATACCGCCAGCGTGCCAGGCGTCCAGCTCCATCGAGCGAAGCCGAGTCCTCTATCTCGCGGTTTATCCCCTCAAACGCAATGCGAGACGATCGGATCATCAAGGGAAATGCCACAATACCGCTTGCCAACGCAGCTCCAAGCCATGTAAACATAAATTCGATGCCGATACCGGCAAAGAATCCGCCAATGGGTGTCTGTCGCCCGACAAGAACCGTGAGATAATACCCGAGAACTGTAGGTGGAAGAAAAAGAGGGAGCGAAGCAAGCGCATCTACTATGTCCCCCCCAGTATGGCGGCGCAGGGCAAGCCAGCGGCCCAGCAGGCCACCAAACAGAGCCACCCCGACCGTTGCCACCGATGCAACGAGCAGGGAGAGCAGAAGTGCGTCACGAATTCCGTCTGTCATTATTCAGAATGTGCTCGTTCAGATTCAAGCGAAGATAGGAAGTTGAGATGGGATGGTCGGTAAGGGTTAGTGGGTGAAAGCATAGTCAGTTGGAGAGATATGAGGTTCAGGAAGTAGGTGTGGAGTATAAGTGTCAACAAAGCGTCGCTACGCGACTCCCATAGCCTCCGGGAATTTAGAAAAAGAGACACGTGATAAACTCAGGCAACTGCTTCCGTT